>JAJDXX010000136.1 GCA_022823055.1 Candidatus Binatia bacterium
CCACGCGAGGAAGAGCAACGCAGCCGACGGCGAAAAAGACCCGCAGATTATGCTGCGAATTAACCAGACACCACACTAGGTGTAGTGACGCGGAACGCCCCTGCCGATGGACGTGACGATCTCGTACGAGATCGTGTCCGCCCAGCCGGCCATTTCTTCGGCTGAAATGGTCTCGCCGCCCTGTGTCCCCAGCAGCACGACTTCGTCTCCCGGCTGAACACCCTCTATGGCGGTAACGTCCGCCATCGTCAAATCCATGGTAACACGGCCCACGACGGGCGCCCGGCGGCCTCGGATCAGCACGGCGGCCTTGTTGGACAGGGAACGTTTGTAGCCGTCCGCGTAGCCCACGGGTACGGTTGCGATGGTGCTTTCGCGGCAGGTTACGAAGGTGCCCCCGTAGCTGATGGGGGAATGCTTCGGGAGCGTCTTGAGCTGCAGCACGCGAGTCTTCCAGGTGAGCGCCGGAGCCAGCCGGACGCGTTCGGCCAAGGGCGGATGCGAGTAGATGCCGTAGAGCATTCCGCCCGGCCGGACCATGTCGAAATGGGCCTCCGGCAGCCCCATGACGGCGGCGCTGTTGGCCATGTGCACCAGCGGAACATCGTGCCCCGCCACGCGAATGCGCTTCAGCGTCCGGCGGAATGCCCGCAGTTGTCCGCGGCACGACTGCGACTCCGGCTCCTCGGCCCTGGCGAAGTGGGACATGACTCCTTGCAGCCTGACGGCCTTGAGCCCGTCCAACTCGGGCAGCCATTCCTCGACGGCGTCCGGCAACAGCCCCAACCGGCCCATGCCGGTGTCCAGCTTGAGGTGGCAGGGAATCTCGGCGCCGTGCTCATCGCCGACGGCATCGAGATGCCTCAGGAGACCGAGACTCGCTACGACCGGGTCCAGGGAATACCGCACCAGGGCGGCCGCATCGTCGGGGTAAAGACCGCCGAGAACGAGGATCGCGGCATCGATGCCGGCTTCCCGAAGCCGCGCGCCTTCCGCCACCGTGGCGACGCCCAGGCGGCCGACCCCTTCGGCGCACAAGGCTCGCGCGGTCTCGATGTCGCCGTGGCCGTAGGCGTCGGCCTTCACCACCGCGAGGACCTCCACCCCGGGACCCACGAGTCGGCGCACCGTGCGCAGGTTGGCGCGCAGGGCCGACAGGTCCACCACACAGCAGGTACCCGCGGCTTTGTCGATGGGAAACACTCGGGCGTGTCAGGAAACCTTGGCGCCGGGCGCGATGCGCTGATCCGGCGCCAGGATGACGAGTTGGTCGTCGGTGGATGCTGCCAGGATCATGCCCTGGCTCTCGATGCCTCTCAGTTTCGCGGGCTTCAGGTTCGCTACCACAACGAGTTGGCGGCCCGTCAGCTCCTCCGCGCTGTAGTGGCCGCGGACGCCGGCCACGAGCTGGCGCTCTTCCGAGCCCAGGTCCACCTTGAGCACCATGAGCCGGTCGGCATTGGGATGGGGCTCGGCGCTCGTGACCGTGCCGACGCGCAAATCCAGGTTGCGGAAATCGTCAATCGTGATGGTCGTGTCCAATGGAATGAACGTGGACCGCCTTATCGGTCGTCGTCGGCGCCGCCCCACCAGCGCCGTCTCGCGGCGTAGGGGTTGGGGTGCGGCAGGATGAACAGCTCGGTGCTCTTGGGGAGCATCTTGCGCGTGAGCACGAGCCGGGAATCGGCTTGCGGGCGCACCGGATAGCGGCCGTTGATGTGGGACGCGAAGTACTCGGCCTGGTACGGATTGTCGTAATGCATCGGCAGCACGATGGGCGGCTTGACCTGCTCGATGACCTTCACGAGGTCGCCGAAGCCCAGGTTGTTGCGCGCGTCGATGGGGACCATCATTACGTCTACCCGGCGCAGCAGCTTCACCTGCTTCTCGGTGAGCAGGTGGCCGATGTTGCCCAAGTGGGCGAGGCACAGGCTGCCCATCTCGAAGACGAAGATGGAGTTGGCGATGCGGCTGAAGTCGTAGCTGCGGGCGCTGGGCAGGTTCACCACCACGATGTCCTTGACCTTCCGGCGCACCGGCTGCCAGCGCTGGTCCAGCGTGATGCCGCGCAGCACCAGCGGCTCCCCGCGCACGGCCTCGACGTTGTTGTGCGTGTAGTGGTCGTTGCTCACGGTCACCGCGTCGGCGGTGATGCCCGGGGTCACGTCGAAGTTGGGATCGGCCACCACACGGGTGCCGGTGCCCGAGCGGATGGCGAAGCTCGAGTGGCCGAACCAGCGCACGCTGTACTGGCCGAGGCCGATGTCCGCGCCGCCCGGGGCGGTGGCGCCGGCCAGCATCCCGACGGAACGGGCCAGGTGGGGTCCCGCATCGAGGGTCTTGACCACGTTGGGATTGCAGATGGCGACGGCGGCCTGTGCGCTCAACAGCACCGCCAGACCGAGCACGATTCCGGTAAGTCCGCGTCTTGACATGGCTCCTCCCGAGTGGCCCCGGCCGTGACGGCCGCGGGCGTCAAGAGCACATCTCGCACGTACCGTAGAGGGAGAGCTGGTGGGACGTCACCGTGAAGCCCGTCTCCGGCGACAGCACCGGTGCCGCTTCGTCGCTACGGTCCAGCGTGACATCATAGACCTTTCCGCAGCTTTCGCAAATGAAATGTGGGTGCTTCTCCAGCAACGGATCGAAGTGCTGGGTCCGGTCGATGGTGAGGATCTGCAGCTTGCCGTCGGCGGCCAGCTTCTGGAGGTTGCGGTAGACCGTGCCGAGACTGATGTGGGGCATGTCCTTGCGCACCCGCTCGTAGATCTGGTCCGCGGTGGGGTGGGACATCTCGCCCTTCACGGCCTCCCAGATCACTTCAAGCTGTCGCGTGCGTCTCGTGGACATGAACGATCCCGCGGTCCGCGGGCTCACGCCGCGCGCAACCGCCGGAGCTACCCCAAGTCCCTGAGCAGCTCCGCCTTGGTGGCCTCGCCCAGCACGGCCTCTGCGTGGTAGTTCTCGTGGTCCACCACGATCCGGGCATCCGCCTCGCGCAGCGCGTCCACGTCATCGGGGGTGAGGTCGAAGGTGACGTACTGCACCGCGCTGATCTTGTCTTCCTTGCTGCGCCCCTCCTCGAAGCCGGCGCGGACCGAGCGGCCGGCGCCCATGCACAGGAAAACGCGCTCGTCGATGCCGAGGAATTCGAGCAGCGCCTCGCGCAGGTTGGTCTGGTCCTCGATCTCGAGGAAGAGCGTCGCGCGCAGCTCTCCAGCGCCCGGAATGAGCTCGTTGTAGACGTCGATCTCCTCGCGGATCTTGTCCAGGTCGCGGATGCTCTCGGCCCGGAGCATCTCCTGTATCTGGAAGATCACCGTGGCGCGGTTCTCGAACACCAGCGAGACCTTGTCGCCCACCGACACCCGCCGGCGCTTCTTGAGGTCGATGATCTCGCGCCGGAAGGCGTCGCGCTTCTGCTCGTAGGCGCTGGCGCCGACGATGTCGTTCAGGGTGACCTTTTCCATGTTGCTGCGTCAGCGAAAGGACCTTGCCGCCCCGCCCCCGCGGGCCTGAACCGGGAAACGGGGCGGCAAGACTCGGGTTTAACGGATCAGACGCGGATCAACCGGCGTCCGCGGGATCCTTGCCGGCGACGGCCTGCAGGCCCTTGTTGAATCGGCCGGCGTGGGATTTCTCGGCCTTGGCCAGGGTCTCGAACCACTCGGCCAGCTCCTCCAGGCCCTCGTCCCGGGCGGTCTTGGCGAAGCCGGGGTACATCTCGGTGTACTCGTAGGTCTCGCCCTCCACCGCGGACTTCAGGTTGTTCTCGGTGGTGCCGATGGGAACGCCGGTGCAGGGATCGCCGACTTCCTTGAGGAAGTCCAGGTGACCGAACGCGTGGCCCGTCTCCGCCTCGGACGTGTCGCGGAACAGTCCGCCCATGTCGGGATAGCCCTCGATGTCGGCCTGACGCGCGAAGTAGAGATAGCGCCGGTTCGCCTGGGACTCGCCCGCGAAGGCGTTCTTCAGGTTCTCGTGGCTCTTGGTGCCGTTGATGCTTGCCATAGGTGTCCTCCTTATCAGTAATAATTCCGATTAGTAGCCAATGGCGCCTTGCGAGTCAAGCGCGCGCGTTCACGTTCATATAGGCGCGAAACTCCTGGCCGGCGGCGGTGCCGCGCATCAGAAGTAGCCCTCCTGCTTCTTGCGCTCCATGGAACCTTCCCCGTCATGGTCGATGACGCGTCCCTGGCGCTCGGAGTGCGTGGCCGCCAGCATCTCGCGGATGATGGCCGGCACGCTGTCGGCGCCGGACTCGATGGCGCCCGACAGCGGATAGCATCCAAGCGTGCGGAAACGCACCCGCTTCACCTCGGGCTCCTCGCCGGGTTCGAGCTTCATGCGTTCGTCGGCCACCATGATCAGAGTTCCCGAGCGTTGCACTACCGGGCGCGGGGCGGCGAAGTAGAGCGGCACCACGGGGATGTTCTCCCGGTCGATGTAGTTCCAGACGTCCAGTTCGGTCCAGTTGGAAAGCGGGAAGACGCGCATGGACTCGCCGTCCCGGAGGTGGGTGTTATAGAGGTGCCAGAGCTCGGGGCGCTGGTTCTTGGGGTCCCAGCGATGGGTCCGGGTGCGCAGGGAGAACACCCTTTCCTTGGCCCGGGACATCTCCTCGTCGCGCCGCGCTCCCGCCAGGGCGGCGTCGAAGCGGTACTTGTCCAGCGCCTGCTTCAAGGCCTGGGTCTTCATCACGTCGGTGTGGAGCGCGGAGCCATGCGTGAAGGGATTGATGCCCTGGGCGACGCCTTCCTGGTTGATATGGACGATGAGCTCCATTCCGGTCTCCCGCGCCGTGCGGTCGCGGAACTCGTACATCTCCGGAAACTTCCAGGTGGTGTCCACGTGCAGCAGCGGGAAGGGCGGCGGCGCGGGATGGAAGGCTTTCTGCGCGAGCCGCACAAGCACCGAGCTGTCCTTGCCGATGGAGTAGAGCAGGACCGGTTTCGAGAACGCGGCCGCCGCCTCGCGCAGGATGTAGATGGATTCAGCCTCGAGCTCGTCGAGATGGCCGAGGCCTCGGGAACGGCTCATGAGAGCGGTTTTACAACATAGTGTGGTAACCAGACACCACACTAGCCCAACGGGTTGAAGAACGCCTTGGTGCCGCGGGCCTCCACCGCCTGTCCGATGCGTTCGAGGGCGTGGACGTACGCGGCGGTGCGCATGCTGATGGCCTTGTCCCTGGCGACATCCCAGACCCGCCGGGTCTCGGGCTCCAGGATCGTCTTGAGCCGGGTGTGCACTTCTTCCACCGGCCAGTAGTATCCCGCCTTGTTCTGCACCCACTCGAAATAGGACACCGTGACTCCGCCCGAGTTGGCCAGGATGTCCGGAACCACCACCGTGCCCTTCTTGTCGAGGACCGCGTCGGCGTCCGGCGTCGTCGGGCCGTTGGCGAGTTCCAGGATGACCGGCGCCTGGATCCGGGCCGCGTTGGATTCGGTGATCTGGTTCTCTACCGCGGCGGGGATCAGCACGTCGCACTCCGCCTCCAGCAGCTCCGCGTTGTCCAGTTGCCGCGCGGTGCCGTGGGTGGGGGCGCCGGCGACGTGTCCGGTGGCTTCCTTGTGTTTCATCACCTCGTGGGGATTCATGCCGTCGGGGTCGTAGATGGCCGAGGTCGAGTCCGAGAGGCCGATGATGCGGTAGCCGTCGTCATGGAGGAGGCGCGCGCAATGAAACGAGGCGTTGCCGAATCCCTGGAGCACGATCCGGGACGTATCGGGGCTGACCCCGAGGTCCTCCTTCAGGTGCCGCAGGATGTAGAATCCGCCCCGGCCGGTGGCGTCGTCGCGTCCGAGCGAGCCGCCCAGCGCCACCGGCTTGCCGGTGATGATGGCCGGGCTCGGATGGCCCGTGATGGTGCCGTACTCGTCCGCCATCCAGGCCATGACGATGCCGTTGGTGTACATGTCGGGGGCGGGGATGTCGCGCTCGGGTCCGATGAAGCGCGAAAACGCTTCGACGTAGACGCGGCTCAGGCGCTCCAGCTCGGCCCGGGACAGTGTCTTGACGTCCACCGACACGCCCCCCTTGGCGCCGCCGAACGGCAGGTTCACCACCGCGCACTTGAACGTCATCCAGAACGCCAGCGTCATGACCTCGTCCACGTTCACCGCCGGGTGGAAGCGGATGCCGCCCTTGGTGGGGCCGCGGGTGTCGTCGTAGCGGCAGCGCCACGCCTTGAACGCCTTGCGCGAGCCGTCGTCCATGCGCACCAACAACGTGGCGGCCAGCGTCTCCTTGGGATAACGGAGCTGGTCGATGATTTCGCGCTCGATGTCGAGATAGCGGGCGGCGTCTTCGAGGCGCTGCCGGGCGGTGGAAAAGAGATCCGTGGCCATGGTCTTTTGCTCCTTCCAAGCCTTTGAGAGGCTGCTTCCGATAACCGGTCCCTCTACGGATAATTAAAGCAGAAAAATCGCGCAGGCCAAGAAATCAGGTTGGCGCGCCTCTTGCAAAATGGGGCGCACAGCACCTATTGTGATCAATCGTCTTTCAAATTGAGTTGGGTGGAGTATACTTGACTTGATATTGGAGGATAGACGAGTCGCGATAACCTTGGGAGGTGAATCATGAGCAAAGTCCCGTCGGAACCTGGAAAGGAGCCAGCACGCGACCCGGGAACGATGTCTGTTCAAGCGGAAGAGGAATACCTCACCCGGGAGGCGCCGCTCTTTCCCTCCGAGCGCTACAAGGCGCTGTCGACCAAGCATCTCGATGAGATTTCACAGCTCGAGCGTCTTCCCAGGGACGATCGCTTCGCCATGAAGGTGGTGGCCAACGTGCTGCCTTTCCGCTCCAACCGGTACGTGATCGACCAGCTCATCGACTGGGACCGGGTGCCGGACGACCCCGTCTACCAAATGACTTTCCCGCAACGGGGGATGCTCGAGGAGGGCGACTTCTTGCGCATGGCCGACCTCTTTCAGCGCGACGCTTCCGCGAAGGAGATCAAGGAAGGCGCCCACGAGATCCGCGAGAAGCTCAACCCGCACCCCGCCGGGCAGCGCGAGCTGAACATCCCGCAGGTCGGACACGAGACGGTTCACGGTCTCCAGCACAAGTACCGCGAAACCGTGCTGTTCTTCCCCAGCCAGGGGCAGACCTGCCACGCCTATTGCACCTTCTGCTTCCGCTGGGCGCAGTTCGTGGGCGACAACACGCTCAAGATCGTCGCCAAGGAGGCGGACGGTCTGCACGACTATCTGGCCGCGCATCCCGACGTCACCGATCTGCTGGTGACCGGCGGCGATCCCATGATCATGAAGACGGCCGTGTTCGCCAATTACCTGGAGCCGTTGGTGGACGACCCGCGGTTCGCTCACGTGCAGGACATCCGCATCGGCACCAAGGCCTTGACGTTCTGGCCCTACCGGTTCGTGGGCGATGACGATGCGGACGACATGCTCCGCCTCTTGGAGAAGATCGTGAAGGCAGGCAAGCACGTTGCCATCATGGCCCACTTCAACCACTGGCGGGAGCTCGAGACCAACGTGGTGCGGGAGGCCATCCGCCGCCTGCGCGACGCCGGCGCGGTGATCCGCTGCCAGGCGCCGCTGCTGCGCCACATCAACGATTCCTCCGACGTGTGGATCCGCATGTGGGAGGAGGAAGTGCGGCTGGGGATGATCCCCTACTACATGTTCGTGGAGCGGGACACCGGCGCGCGCAACTACTTCGAGGTGCCGTTGGAGGAGGCCTGCAGAATCTTCCAGAACGCCTACAAGTTCGTCTCCGGCTTGTCCCGCACCGTGCGCGGCCCGAGCATGAGCGCCACCCCGGGCAAGGTGGAGATCCAGGACGTGCAGGAGATCGCCGGCGAGAAGGTGTTCATCCTGCGCTTCCTCCAGGGACGCAACCCCGACTGGGTCGGGCGCCCCTTCTTCGCAGCCTACGACCCCGAAGTCACCTGGTTCGACGGGTTGCGCCCCGCCTTCGGCCAGGAGAAGTTCTTCTACACGGACGACTTCAACGCCATGGTGCAGGGAAGGTGGCCGACGACGAAGCACTGAGCGCGGCGTATGCGGTTTGACGGAAGGGGCGACTTGCGGGTCGCCCCTTCTTTTTTTGCCTTCCTCGTTGCCAACAAAGACCAAGCCGCTCAAACAACAAAGGGATTGTCGACCCGCATGAGAGCGTGGCGACTTGAGGGTTACGGCGTGGGAGTCGGGGGAGGATGACGCGCGGGTAGTGGAGGGACAGGCGTCAAACGAAGCCAGATGTGCCAGAAATTCCAGGATCGGGGATTGAAGATGCCGATGGGCGGATCGCGCAACACATCGCGCAACTCGGCGGTGGAAACCAGCGAGAGCAACCACCGGATGTCATCGGCGCTCCCGAGTGTCATCAACTGCGCCAGGAAAAGTGGCCGGTCCGCCAGGGTGTGCTCCGGCGGTTGCCACCAGACGTACTTCCTGGCCATGGCCGTTGCGCGCTTGTCACCGGTCAAACGGTCGACGTTGCGTTCCTGGATGTGTTGTTTCGTGTCCATCACCGTGGTAGCGGTCCGCTGTTTCCCGGGGAAGCGTGGATTGTAACGGCGGACCAGAAGGTGGTGTCAATCAGACAGGCCACGTCGGTAGAGTGCCTCGCGTGTCCACCCGCGGGTTCGTGGATGTGAACGTTTCGATGACCTGTTTTCTCTCTTCCTCTGCCGTTCGGTCGCGGCATCGAACAGAGCCAGGCGCTCGTTGACATCAAGCCCGTCCTTGGATGTCTCCGTTGACAGAGGGACGATTCGGATCACGTCGCCGGCCTCCTCGAACCGTATCTCGTCTCCAGGCTGGATCTCGTAACGATCCGCGAGCGCCTTCGGGACCGTCACTCGGAGCTTGCTCGTCGCCTTTGCCATGTCCCTTACCATAGCAAGGACTATATCCTTGTCTACTCGACCCCCGACCCCGTGACCGGCTGCACCCGGCTCAGCACGTTGCCGAGGGGGCCGATCTCGGCGGGGGTGCCGTTGAGGTAGGCGATGAACTGGTGCGACTGCACCGGAACCCGGGGGCCTAGGGTGAGGATGCCGACGAGGTTCAGGGGGTCGGTGCAGGACACGATGACGGGTTCCTTGTCGGGCGGGAGGCGGCGCACGGTGCGCATGGACTCGACGGCGTCGGGGAGGGCGTACTGCTCGCCCACGAAGCCGTTGACGAAGCGGCCGCCGCGGATCTCGCCGCGGGCCTCCATGCGGCGGTAGGCCTGGAGCAGCAGGCGCCAGGGCGGGCAGCGGGTTTCACGCGCCAGGAGTTCCCGGAAGACGACGCCGTAGCGTTGCAGGAGTTGGCGCGCCTGGGTTTCGGTGGCGTCCTCGGGTGCGCCGGGGTCTTCCTTGCGCCACAGCGACCAGCGGCCCACGGGCATGGCTTGGGCCGCGGCGCCCTTGCGGTTGCCGCGCCGGGATTCTTTTCTCTTCAGCTCCGGGGTAAGCAGCATGCGCAGGCCGGCGATGCCGTCTCCGGTGACTTGCCCTCGGGTGACCAGTTCCCACAGCGCGCGTTCGGTGCGTACCGTGAGGTGTCCGGTTCCCCGGGCGATGTCGGCGAGGAAGGAGGCGCCGTGGGTTTCCAGGTACGCGGCCACGTCCCGGGCCGCGGCGGACAGCCCCTGGAGAGCGCGCCAGTCGAGGGCCTCCGGGTCGAGGAAGTGCGGCAGGTCCTCGCGGATGACGAAGGCCAGCGGTGCGGAGCGGGTGGGGGTGGTCCGCCGCGCCTTGCCGTTGGCCGGCCGGAGGGCCAGGGGTGCGGCGTCCCAGAGCTTGGCTACGGCGGGGTCGTCTTCCGGGGCCCCGGTGTCGCGGCGCAGCCTTCCCCAGGTGACCACGCCGGCAAGGCACAGGTGCTCCAGCTCGGCGGGGTCGTAGGCGGCGACGCGGGCCGGCAGGACGTGCTGCTCCCATGCCGGGGCGGGCAGCTCCATGCCCTGGAGCTGGCGGATGACTTGGTGGACGCCGTCACGGCCGTGGAGCTGCGCGCCGGGTTGCACGTGCTGCCAGCGCAGCAGGAAGCGGATGAAGTCGTCGCCCGACACGGGTTGGATCTCGCGCCTCAGCCGGCCCAGGGTGAGGCGGTGGATGCGCGACAGGAGCCGGCGTTCGCACCATTCCACGGGCGCATCGGCGTCGGCACCGGGCGAGAAGCGGCCTTGCAGCACCACCCCGGAAACCTCCAGGTCGATGAGGGCGCGCTCCACCGATTCAACGGGAAGGCCGGTGCGGGCGGCCAAACCTTCGGCGGTAATCGGGCCGCTGATCTCCATCCAGCCCTGCACGGTACGGCGGAGGGCGTCGTCATGGGGCGGTACGGCCGCGGCATTCTTCGGAGCAGCCTGTGTCGGAATCCCGCCTGGGCCTGGAGCCTGCGCCGGCCCTCCGACCGTCATTCCCGCGGAAGCGGGAATCCAGGTGGGGTGGGGTGGGGAACCAGGGAGCAAGGACCCCTCCCCAACCCCTGGATTCCCGCTTTCGCGGGAATGACGGTCGGGGTGTGTCGTTGTGTCGGGAATGGCTGTGTTGGTGTTCCCTGTGTCGGGCTCATCCGTGTCCAGCGCTACCACCGCTGGAGCCATGCGGACGTCTCCAAGTACGGCGCGGGCCTCCGCCAAGCGCTCGGCGGCGACGTAGAAGGGGCCAGCGTGACCCTGTTCAGCCTTGGCGGCTACCTGGCCCGTTCCGCCGTTGTTCCCCGCGGGCTCGGCGACCGTAACCCGTCGCGCCGCCATCAGTTCCTTCGCATACCGCTGCCACGGCTCGGCTTCCCGCACTGGCAGCAAGATGATCGTCAGCAGCAGGTCGTGCAACTCGTCGGCGTCGCGAATGTCGGGCCACGCCTGGGCCTTCACTTCCGCCAGCGCCTCGGGGCTCAGGGCGCCGATGCCCTGGGCCAGATCCGGGTCGGTGCGCCTCAGCGCCACGGCGCGGGCGCGCCGTTCCTCCAGCGGCGCGTCGTCGAGGAACGCGTAGGGGTTGGCGTTGAGGATCTCATGGGCCATGGGTGAGGGCGCCGGGGTCTCCACGGCTACCGTGGCGATCTCGCCGCGGCCGAGCCGTTCCAGCGTCTCTTTGAAGCCGTCCACGTCCATGGCCTCGCGCAGGCAGTTCTCCATGGTCTCCCGGGTCAGGGGGTGGTCCGGCAGGGTCACGGCGCCGGCGCGGTTGTCCTGGCACATGACTTGGTCCGGGAAGACCGCGCCCAGAAGGTCCTCGGCGCGCATGCGCTGAATCTGCATGGGCACCTTCTTGCCGCGGCTGAAACGCTCCACTGCCAGCGCCCGGCTCGCGTTCCAGCGCCAGCGGTTGGTGAACATGGGCGCGGCCAGGGACGCCTGGGTCAGGTCCCGTTCCACCGTGGCCGGGTTGAGGTAGCTGAAGACCGTGTCCAGCGGGAAGGAGTGACGGTCGGTGAGCGAGATGACGATGCCGTCGTCGGTGGCCGCCGCCTGCAGCTCGAAGTCGAAGTTGACACAGAAGCGCTTGCGCAGGGCCAGCCCCCAGGCGCGGTTGATGCGTCCGCCGAAGGGCGTGTGCAGCACGAGCTGCATGCCGCCGGACTCGTCGAAGAAGCGTTCGGCCACGATGCGGTCCACGGTGGGCACGCAGCCGAGCATGGCGCGGGTCTCGTTCACGTAGGCGACGATCTGCTCGGCGCCGGCCGGACCGACCCCGGTTGCGCGCTGAAACCACGATTCAGGCGTTTCGCCGTGAGACCGGGCCGCTTCCCTTTCGGACGCGGCTGTTTCTTCCGCATCCGCGGCTGCATCTTCGTGACCCCCGCCCGCTACTCTCGCATCCGTATGCGCTTGTCCCTGATCTCCGCTCCCATCTCCTGCATCCGCGCCCGTCACCGTCGCGAACTGGGCCACGGTCTCGCGCACGTCGGACACCGCGCGCGACAGCTCGAGGGTGCGTCCGGGCGCCTCTCCGAGCCAGAAGGGGATCGTGGGCGGCGCGCCGTGGGCGTCCTCCACCCACACTTTGCCCGACGCCACCCGCTGGATGCGCCACGAGGTGTTGCCCAGCAGGAAGATGTCGCCGGCCAGGCTCTCGATGGCGAAGTCCTCGTTGACCTTGCCCACGAAGGTCTCGTTGTGCGCCTCCACCACGTCGTAGTCCGCGGTGTCGGGGATGGCGCCGCCGTTGGTGATGGAGACCAGCCGGGCGCCCCGGCGCGCCCGCAGCATCCGGTTCACCCGGTCCCGGTGGAGATGGGCGCCGCGCCGGCCGTGGGACGGGGCCACCCCCTCGCACAGCATTTGGAGCACCTGATCGAACTCGCGGCGCGGGAGGTCGCGGAACGGGTAGGCGCCGCGCACCAGCTCCCAGAGGGCTTCCTCGGCAATGCCCGGCAGCGGTTTGGCCTCGGGCAGGAGCGGCAGGGTCTCGCCCGGTTTGGGGGCGGGTGTCAGGCTGGCCACGGTGGCCACCATCTGCTGCGCGAGCACGTCCAGCGGCCGGCGCACCAAGCCGATGCGGTCCAGTTCACCCCGGCGCACCGCGTACACCGCGGCGGCGCACTGGAGCAGGTCGTCCCGCGTGAGCGGGTACAGGATGCCCTTGGGGACGGCGCCGAGCCAGTGGCCCGAGCGCCCCACGCGCTGCAGCAGGGTGGCGATGGAGCGGGGTGCGCCGATGTGGCACACCAGCTCCACGTGGCCGATGTCGATGCCCAGCTCCAGCGACGCGGTGGCCACCACCACGGGCACCTCCGCGGCCTTGAGCTTCTGCTCGGCTTCGAGCCGGGTCTTGCGCGACAGGCTGCCGTGGTGCGCCAGCACCTTGCCCTCGCCGAGCCGGTCGGTGAGTTGGTGTGCCACCCGTTCCACCAGCCGGCGGGTGTGCACGAACACCAGCGTGGTGCGGTGGCTCTGGATCTGCGCCACGATGCGGTCGTACACCTCGGCCCATAGCGCATGGGAGGTGATGGGTCCCAGCTCCTGGTCTGGCACCTCGATGGACAGGTCCAGCTCGCGCTTGTGGCCTACGTCGACGATGGCGCATTCCGGCGTGCCGTCGGGGCGCAGCCTGCGGGCGCCCACCAGCAGGCGGGCGATGTCGTCCATGGGCTTCTGCGTCGCGCTCAGACCGATGCGCTGCAGCGGGCTCCCGGCCAGCGCGTCGAGCCGCTCCAGCGAGAGCGCCAGGTGGGCGCCGCGCTTGTCCCCGGCCACCGCGTGGATTTCGTCCACGATGACGGTGTGCGCGTGTTTCAGCAACTGGCGGCTGCGCTCGGCCGTGAGCAGGATGTAGAGGGACTCCGGCGTCGTGATCAGGATGTGCGGCGGCCGGGAGAGCATGCGCTGCCGCTCCGTGGCCGGGGTGTCGCCCGAGCGCACCGCGGTGCGGATGTCCTGCAGCGCCAGCCCCCGGAGCCGGCCCGATCGGGTGATCTCCGCCAGCGGTTCCTGCAGGTTCTTCTGGATGTCGTTGCCCAGGGCTTTGAGCGGCGACACATAGACCACGTGGGTGTGGTCCCGCGACGGCTCGGCCGGAGCGATGAGTTGGTTGATGGACCAGAGAAAGGCCGCCAGGGTCTTGCCCGACCCGGTAGGTGCGGCAATGAGCGTGTCCCGCCCCCGGGCGATCTCCCCCCAGCCCGCCGCCTGCGGCGCCGTCGGCTTGCCGAAGCGGTCGCGGAACCAGTCCCGCACCAGAGGGTGAAATCGGTCGATCACTGCGTTAGAGTCTTCCTGGTTACCCAGCGCATCTTAGCACAGGGCCGTCGGGACGGGACAGGGACCCGTGTACCGGACCGATGGCGCGCGAACCGCCGATGAACTTGCTATCGCCCGGAATGGGCGTCACCGTGTCGTTCACGCCGCAGATGGAGAAGCGTCTCACCCGCCGGGCGGCGCGGATGATCGGGCAGTCGGTGCGCCAGTTCCCCGAATTGCGGAACATGAAGATCCACGTGGGCCATACGAAGGCCAAGCTCGGGGTCGCGTTCATTCCCAGGGCGTTCCGGCCGCCGTTGTACATCCGTCTCCGGGTACGGGGTCTGACCCACAACACCATCGGCCACGAGTTGACCCACCTGCTGCAAGGGCTGACGAAGTTGCCGCCGCCGGAAGGAGTCCCCGCGTGGGAGCCGGTTCCGATCGGCGAGACCCAGTGCGACATCTGGACCCTCGCCCGCAGCGATCTCTTCTGCGACGATGCCCCCACCTACCTGCGCATGCCGCGCGCCGTGCGCGACAACTGGAGGCATTACGCCCGCCTCGTGCGTTCCCTGTGCGTCGAGGCCATCCGCCAGCGCCCCGTGCGCCGCACCTACATCCGCTGGCTCGAGTCACAAATCGCCGAGCTGCCCGAGCACTCGCCCGTGTCGCGGTCGGACGCGCCGGAGCAATTGTCCTTGTCACTGTGAGGCAAACCGGTCTTTTCCGCGAAACAGGTTGGTCAAGAGTCCACTTGGATTGGATCTGGCACCACCCCCCGAATCGTAAATACCGCTTCCGCGGGAATTACGATTCGGGCG
>JAJDXX010000192.1 GCA_022823055.1 Candidatus Binatia bacterium
TCTATCTGAAGGTCGGGGCGCGGGAGAGCTGGCTCATGTCGATCATCCTGACGGCGGTGGCGTACGTATTCTTCGCCGGCATCTTCGACATGACCCTCCACCTGCCGTTCCCGCCCGGCGACCTGTTCGTCTGGCTCGGACTCGATTGATCCAACCGGGAACCTGGTGTCCTGCGTCACAGTGCGACGCGGGACACCACGCTGGTTTGACCCGCCGTAGGGCGTCCGATAGATTTTGACGTATGCGGAGAGCCCTCCACCTCTGGGCCGTGGTGCTGTTGGTTGTGTGCCACGCGACGGCGCCGCTCCGCATGCCGCCCGCATACGCCCTGTCCCAGGACGAGGAAATCCGCATCAGCCGCCAGTTCCGGCGCGAGGCCCGGCGTCAGCTCAAGTTCATCGAAGACCCCGAGGTCGAGCTCTACGCCGACCGCATCGGCCGCCGTGTTCTCGAAGCCGTCGGCAACATCCGGTACCCGTACCGCTTCTTTGTGATCGAGGATTCGTCGCTGAACGCGTTCGCGGTTCCCGGCGGCAGCATCTTCCTGCACTCCGGCCTCATTCAGCGGGTGGAGAGCACGGACGAGCTGGCTTCGGTCATCGCCCATGAGATCGTTCACGTGAACGCGCGGCACTTCCACGTTCTCGCTTCCTCCACGGACGTCGCCATGCTCGTCGGCATGCTGGGGGTGTTCCTGGCGCCGGTCATCGGCCCCGCCGCCCTGGCCGGGCCCGCGGTGGCCATGACGCGGCAACTGGAGTTCAGCCGGCAGATGGAGGAGCAGGCGGACAACCTCGGCGTCGGCTACCTTGCCCGCGCCGGTTACGATCCCCAGGCGGCGGTCACCTTCATGCAGAGGATGTCCCGCGACCGGCTGCTCAATCCCGTCGGGAGGCCGGCTTACCTGCTGACGCATCCGTTGACGGACAAACGGATCGCCAATCTGTCGGCATCGATACGCGCGCAGGGGCTTTCGGCGCCCCGTTTCAGGGACGCCGACGACGTCCAGCGCGTCAAGTTGTTGATCGCGCTGCGGGACAAGCCCGATGCGGTGGTGGATCGGCTGCGGAAAGACCACGAAAAACATCCCGCCGCGGCCATGCCCGCGTACGCGCTCGGGCTCGCCTATGCCGCCACCGGCCGATGGGTGCAGGCCCGGGACATGCTGGAGCGTGCGGCGCGGTTGAACCTGGCCGTCCCCAACCTATACCGTGACCTCGGACGCGTGTATCTGCACACGGAGGAAATCTCCAAGGCGCATGCCGCCCTCGAGCGCATGCTGGAACGTCGGCCCGAAGATCCCATCAGCCACCTGTACCAGGGCCGGCTCTTCGAAAAGGAGTCGCGTTTTCGGGAAGCCGCGCGCGCCTACCTGAAGGCGCGCCAGTTGGCGCCGTTCTGGCCCGAGGCCGCGCGCCGTCTCGGATACGCCTACCGAAAGCTGAACCAGCCCGGCAAGGCCCACTACTACCTGGCCCAGTCGTACCTGCTGCGGGACGAGACCGGCAAGGCCATCGATGCGTTGGAGCGCGCGGCCCAGCAGTACGCGCCGGACTCGCCCAGGCAGCAAGTGATCCGGGACGAAATCGCCGCCATTCGGGCCGGGGGCTGAGGCCCCACGAATCTCTCCGGGCGCATCCGCGACGGGGCGCTCAATCCATGAGCGCCTTGTAAAGGCGGTTGCGCGCCTGCACGTAGATCTGACAGACTCTCGCTTCCGTTACGCCCAGCCCCTCCCCGATCTCGCGGAACTTGAGCTCATGGTAGTGGCGCAGCGTGACCACCACGCGTTCTCGTTCCGGAAGCCTAGCCACCGCCTGTTTCAGCTTGTCCACCAAGTCGACGCGTTCGACGTCGTGACACGGGTCTCGATAGAGATCCGGGCCGTCGGCGCTTCGGTCCATGATCAGATCCAGCTCGCTGCACGCAGGGTCGTCGAGGCTCAGGCACCCGTGCTCCCCCACCTGGTAGTTGAGCTTGTGGTACCGTTCCAGAGGCAGTTCCAGCTCCCGAGCCATTTCTTCGGATGTGGCCTCGCGGCAGAGTTGCCCGGTGAGGCGTGCGCGTGCCGCGACAAAACGGCGCCCCCAGGCCCGGATCGAACGGCTGACCCAGTCCAGGGATCGCAGGCACTGGATCATTTCGCCGTAGATGCGGTGCCTGGCGAAGACGGGGAAAGCGACGCCGCGTTCAGGATCGTAGCGGTCCAGCGCCTCCAGCAGACCCACCACACCGGAGTTGATCAATGCGTCGACGTCCACGTTGGGCGGCAGCCGGCGGTGAAGCTGACGGGCGATGGCTTCCACCAGGGGCAGGTGCGCCGCGACGCATTCGTCCCGGCAGTGCTCTTCCGCGGCCGCCTCCAGGGTTCCCGGCTCCGGCCCGCGCGGGGGCTCCTTCATGCCGCAACATGAGGGCAACCGCCGTGCCAGCGGGGTGAGAAAGCCCCAAAGCCAACGGCCACAAGTACTTAGCCGGGGTCGGCGAGCGGGCTGCGCGGGCTTGAGGTGTCAAGGGAAGGAGACGAGCGTCACGTCCCTGCCGGTGAGGACACCAGGCTCAGCGATAGATTTCCACCAACTCCACCAGTCCCAGGGCGCGCATTTCGCCGAAGAGGTGGCGCTTGATCTCGTCGACCGTGTCCATCCGGAGCGCGGTCTCGGCAATGGCTTGCGCGCGTTCGTAGCTCACCGTGCGTACCAGCTTGCGGACCACGGATATGGACAGGGACTCCATGCTGAACTCTTCGAGGCCCATCCCCATCAACAACACGGTGGAGAGCGGGTCGCCGGCCATCTCGCCGCACATCGCGGCTCCCTTCCCGCGGTCCTTGGCGGCGCGAATGACCTGGCTCAGCGCCGACAGGACCGCGGGGTGAAACGGTTCGTACAGGGGCGCCACCTTGCGGTTGCCGCGGTCCACGGCCAGCAGGTACTGGATGAGGTCGTTGGTGCCGATGCTCACGAAATCCACTTCCTCCACCAGGCGGTGGACCATCTGCACCGCCGATGGCACCTCGATCATGATTCCCAGTTCCATGCCGGCGTCAAAGGGGACGCGGCGGCGGGTGAGTTCGTTCTTGATCTCGCGCACCATGGCCTTGACCCGGAGGATCTCCTCCAGGCTGGAGACCATGGGGATCAACATGCGCACCGGTCCCAGGGCACTGGCGCGGAGGATGGCGCGGAGCTGCATCCGGAACGTGTCGGACACTTCCAGGGACACTCGGATGGAACGCCATCCGAGAAAGGGATTCGGCTCGGAACGGGCGAGGCCGACATAGGGCGGGTACTTGTCGGCGCCGATGTCGAGGGTACGGATGGTGACGGGCTTGCCCGCCATCCCCTCCACGACCTTCTGATAGAGGGCGAACTGCTGCGCCTCGGTGGGAAAGTCATGGTAGGCGAGAAACGGAATCTCGGTCCGGTAAAGGCCGATGCCCTCGGCGCCGTGGGCATGCGCGAACCGGATGTCCGTGAGCAGGCCCATGTTGGCCAGCAGACGCACCCGGTGGCCGTCGGTGGTCTCGGCCGGCAAATCGCGCATCTCGTCCAGTTCGCGATTGACCGCGAGATAGTGGCGCTCGAGCCGGTCGTACTCGCCGATGATCTCCCTGTTGGGATTGACGAACACCACTCCCGAGTTGCCGTCGACGATCAACGAGTCCTCCACTTGCACGCTCTCGAGCAGGCCCTCCGCCGCCACTACGGTAGGGATCTCGAACGACTTGGCAAGCAGGGATGCGTGGGACGTGACGCCGCCCGTGGAAAGAACGATGCCCTGGAAACGATCTCCCTCGATGACCGCGAGGTCCGCCGGCGAAAGGTCTTCGGCCACCAGGATGGCGCCGCTGTCCGGAATCGTCTGCCGGCGGTCTCCGGCCCCGGACAGGTTGTCCAGCAGGCGCTCGGCGACGTCGCGGATGTCGGCCGTGCGTTCCTTGAGGTAGCTGTCGCCCACCTCGCTCACGGTCTGCATGTGCTTCCGGAAGGTGCTGGCCACGGCGTAGTAGGCGGTCAGTCCCCTCTCGCGGATCCGTTTTTCTATCTCGTCCTGAAGGACGGGATCGTTGAGCACCAGCCGGTGCACGTCGAAGATCGCTCCGGCCTCGTCGGAGATGAGGGCGGTCATGCGGGTCTTGATCTCCGCTACTTGTGCCACGGCGCGCCGCACCGCCGAACGAAAACGTTCGACCTCTCCCCGGGGATCGCCGGTGTGGGACCTGGTGACCGCGCCCAGGTCAAGGCGCCGCTGCATGATGTGCGCCTTGCCGATGGCGATGCCGGGGCAGGCGGTCAGCCCGGTGAGACGGCTGCGGAACTTGCGCGGCGCCTCGCCGCTGCGCTGCTTGCCCCGTCCCTCGGAAGACCGGAGCCGGCGCATTGCGCCGACCATGCGCCGGCGCGACTGCCTGCGCTCACGCTCCTTGTCCTTGAGCGAGTCCATCAGCCGGGCGTGCACGATGATGGTGGAAACCTGCGCGGAGATGGCTTTGAGCAGACGGACCTCGTCCTGCGTGAATTCGCGCGGGCGGGAGGTCTGCACCACCAGAACGCCGATGGGTTTCTTGCGCGCGTTGATCGGGACGCCGAAGAAGGAGTGGTACCGTTCTTCGCCGGTCTCCGGGAAATAGAGGAACCGGGGATGCGACGGAGCGTCCATCACCATCACGGGCTCGCCGGTCTCTACCACCAGTCCCGCCAGCCCCTCTCCGACGTTCATGGAGACGCGCCCCACGGCCACCGGATCCAGCCCCTTGGTGGCGCCGAGGGTCAGCCTGCCCAAGTCCGTGTCGAGGAGGTAGACCGAGCACACCTCGGTCTGCATGCGCATGGCCACGATGCCGGCAATGCTGTTGAGGCATCCTTGCAGGTCCGCGGCTTCGTCCACGAACCGGCCGATTTCCTCCAGGGTCACCAGGTGGGAAGCATCTTCTTCGGGCGCGCTTTCGGTCACGTTGATCATGGACCCTTTATAGCGCAATTCACGGGACAGGGCACGACGTATCGCCGCCGCGTGGACGGCCGCGCAACGCGAGCCGGCTCGATTTGACCCGGTTTTGGGCAGATGTTACGTTGCCTCGATGTCCGTTCAAAGACTCTCTCACAGCCACGAACAACAGACGGATTCCCTCGCCGGGCATGTCCGCGCCATCCTCGCCGCGCTTGGGGAAGACCCCGACCGGGAGGGCCTCCGAAGGACCCCGGAACGAGTCGCCGCGGCCCTGTCGTTTCTCACGAGCGGGTACGAACAGGACCCGGAAGCCATCATCAACGGCGCCCTTTTCACCGAAGACTACCAGGAGATGATCCTGGAGAAGGACATCGATTTCTTCTCCCTCTGCGAGCACCATCTGCTGCCGTTTCACGGCAAGGCTCACGTGGCCTACATTCCACGCCGTCAAATCGTCGGGGTGTCCAAGCTGGCACGGCTGGTGGATGCCTACGCCCGGCGCCTGCAGGTGCAGGAGCGGCTGACCAACCAGATCGCCCAGACCGTCATGGAACGCATCAAGCCGTTGGGGGTCGCGGTGGTGATGGAAGCCGAGCACATGTGCATGCGCATGCGCGGCGTGCAGAAGCAGAACTCCACCATCGTGACCAGCGCGCTCCTGGGCGCGTTCCGCACGCAGGAGAAGACGCGCGCGGAGTTCATGAACCTGATTCGTGGCCGTCCATTCTGATTCATGCCATGGAAATCAAGCTGAGGGAGATCACGCCGGCGCGAGTCCGGAGCGCGCTGCTGGCGGTTCCGGTTACCGACAGGGGGCTTGAGGACCGCTTGGTGCGGACCCTCGACCGCGGACTCCATGGCCGTCTCGGCGCGCTCGTCAAGAAGAGCGGTTTCAAGGCCAAGAGCGGCGGCTCGCTCCTGGTGGCGACGCACGGCGCCATGCCCGCCGGGCACCTGCTGCTGGTGGGCCTCGGAAAGCACGAAGACAAGCGGCTCCATGACTGGCGCGTGGCCGGGGCGGTGACCGCCAGAGAGGCCGCGCGGCTCTGGGCCGACGAGGCGACCTTCATGCTGCCTCTGGACCAGCAGGTGGACGCGGTGGTGAGCGCCGTCGCCGAGGGCGCTCTCCTCAACGGCTACCGCTTCACCAGGTACCGTTCCAACGGCAACTCCGCGGCAGCGCTCCGCACCCTCGTCCTGGGACGCACCGCGGGTACCCGGAGCGCGGTCCTGGCCCGCGCCGTCAAGCGCGCGCGGCTGGCGGCGTCGGCCGTGGCGCTGGCGCGGGATCTCGTGAACGAACCGCCGTCCACGGCCACTGCGGCCTACCTGGCGGAGCAGGCGCTGGCCTCGTGCCAGGGCCAAGGGCTCGAGGTCGAGGTGTGGGGCAAGCGGAAGATCCAGCAGATGAAGCTTGCCGGACTCCTCGCGGTCAACCAGGGAAGCCGCGAGGAGCCGCGTTTCATACACATGCGCTACCGGCCCAAGGGGCCGGCGCGGAAAAAGTTGGCCCTCATCGGCAAGGGCATCACATTCGATTCCGGAGGACTATCCCTCAAGCCGGCGCGCTCCATGGAGACCATGAAGCTCGACATGGCCGGGGGCGCGGCGGTCATCGGGGTCATGAGCGTGCTGCCGGAGTTGGCGCCCGAGGCCGAGGTGCTGGGCCTGGTGCCGGCCACGGACAACCTGCCGGACGGCGGCGCTCAGAAGCCGGGAGACATCATCCGCTACCGTAGCGGCAAGACCGTGGAGGTCATGAATACCGACGCCGAGGGCAGGCTCATCCTCGCGGACGCCCTGACCCTGGCGGCGGCGGAGAAACCCGACTGCATGATCAATCTCGCCACGCTGACCGGGGCCTGCATCGTGGCGCTGGGCAACGAGTTGGCGGGGCTGTTCAGCAACGACGACGCGCTTGCGGACCGTCTGATGGCGTGCGGCCGGGATGCCGGCGAGGGGCTCTGGCGGCTGCCCCTGGCCGCCGAGTACCGCGAGGACATCAAGAGCAACGTTGCCGACATCAAGAACGTGGGCGGCGGCTCCGCCGGCGCCATCACGGCGGCGCTGTTCCTTCAGGAGTTCGTCGGAGAGGTGCCGTGGGCGCATCTGGACATCGCCGGCCCCGCCTTCGCGAGCAAGGAGCACCTTACGCATCCGAAAGGGGGGACGGGGTTCGGGGTCCGCACTCTGTTGAACCTCCTTTCGGAGATATGAGCCGCCGCTGAGGACACCACACCAGAAGGGAGAAACGTTTCCATGGAGATATCCCACGTCGCGGACAGCGAGTTCGAAGCGCAGGTGATTGGCGCGTCCTTGCCGGTGCTGGTGGATTTCTGGGCTCCATGGTGCGGTCCGTGCAAGGCCATCGCGCCCGTGCTGGAAGAGTTGGCGCGCGAGTACGACGGGCGTCTCAAGGTGGTCAAGATCAACGTCGACGAGAATCCCGAGACCCCCAGCCGCTACGGCGTGCGGGGAATCCCCAACCTGATGATCTTCCGGGAAGGAGCCCTTTCGGGCCAGATCGTCGGCGCCGCCCCGAAGGCCAGGCTGGTAAGCGAGGTCGACAAGGCCCTGGGCTGAATTCCGCCCCGCCGTGGCCCGAACGCGCTGCTAGCGCGTATTGCGCCTCATGCTCACGTTGATCAGGAGCCCGAGGGCCAGCATGGTGGTTACCAGCGAGGACCCGCCGTAGCTGATGAGGGGCAAGGGAATGCCCACCACCGGCAGCAGTCCGGTGACCATGCCGATGTTGACGGTGAACTGCCAGAACAGCATCGCCGCGATCCCCGCGGCCAGCAGCACTCCGAAACGGTCTTGAGCCCGCCGCACCACCCGTAGCGCCAGCAGGATCAGCAGCGTATACGCCGCCAACAGCACCACGCACCCGGAAAATCCCCACTCTTCCGCGAACACCGCGAAGATGAAGTCCGTATGCTGCTCGGGCAGGAACTCCAGGCGGTTCTGGCTGCCCTGGAGATACCCCGTACCCCAGAGGCGTCCGGAGCCGATGGCGATCTTGGACTGCACGACGTGGTAGCCGGCTCCGAGCGGATCCGACTCGGGGTTCATGAAGGTCCAGATGCGGGTCTTCTGATACGGTTTGAGGAACTGCCATCCGACGGGCAAGGCGGCGATGGCCGCCGCGGTGAAATACGCCAGCGAGCGCACGCGTAGCCCGGACATCACCACCACCGCCATGGCGATGAGAAATATCAGCACGGACGTGCCCAGGTCCGGTTGCAGGAGCACGAGCAACAGGACCGGCGCGCACAGCATGAGCGGTACGCCCAGCGCGGTCAACGAGTAGCCGGGCTCGTAGTAGCAAAGGGTCTTGGCGAGCACGAGCACAAGCACGATCTTGGCCAGTTCGGAGGGCTGAAAGGCGAAGAACTGCAGGTCCAGCCAACGCTGGGAGCCGCCGCTGGTGATGCCGATGAGCAGCACGAGGCCGAGGAGGATGACGATGGCGCCGTAGATCGGGTACGCCCAACGGTTCAGGTGCTGGTAGTCCACCGAGAAGGCCAGCACCATGCAGAACAGGCCGATGACGAGCCAGTAGGATTGCTTGGTGGCGAGGTAGCGTGAGCAGTCTTCGTTGACGCTGCAGGTGGCGCTGTAGATGGTGACGATCCCCAGCAGCGCCAGCCCGACGGAGAGGACGAACAACGGCCAGTCGAAGCCGGCCACGAGGCGGTGGTCAATTTGCATGTCGCGGCCGCTCGGCGAACAACGCGGTCAACTGTGCGTCGGTCATTTCCACATCTTCGGACTCGTCGTCACCCGAGAGGAACCAGGCCTCGACCACCTTGCGGGTGATGGGGGCGGCCGTGGCTCCTCCGCCACCGCCGTGCTCCACGAGGGTGGCGACGGCGATCTCCGGTTTGACCGTCGGGGCGTAGCCCACGAACCACGCGTGGTCCCGGATCTCGTAAGGCAGGTCCTTGCTCTTGACCGCTTCTCCACGCATCTCCGCCACTTGGGCGGTGCCGGTCTTGCCGGCAATGTTCACCAGGTCCGAACGCGCGCGCCGGGCTGTGCCGTGTCGCCCGTGGACCACGTCAAACAGCGCCCGGCGCACGATTTCCAGACTGCCCTTCTTGAGGTTCACGGTGGCGGTGCGCACCGGGCCGTATTCTTCCATCACCTCGCCGTCCAGGGACAAAACCCGCTGAACGAACCACGGGCGATAGACGGTTCCGCCGTTGGCGACGGCGGCGACCATGCTGGCCATTTGAAGCGGCGTCGCCCCGATGAACCCCTGACCGATGCCCACCAGCGGGGTCTCACCCGGGTACCAAGGGGTGCCGAAACGCCGCTTCTTCCATGCGCGGTCGGGGACCAGCCCGGCGCTTTCGCCCTCCAGGACGATGCCCGTGCGCGAGCCCAGCCCGAAACGGCGCGCCCACTTGGCCATCTTGTCGATCCCCAGCCGCTGCGCCACTTGGTAGAAGTAAACGTCGCACGACTGCACCAGGGCCTTGTGCATGTCGACATGACCGTGTCCGTGCTTCTTCCAGTCCCTCAGCACCCGATTGCCCACCTTGTAGGTGCCGCCGCAGAACAGTCGCTGGTTTGGGGAGATGACCCCTTCCTGCAGCGCGGCCAGGGCCGTCACGATCTTGAAGGTCGAACCCGGTGGGAAGTGACCTTGCAACGTCCTGTTGTGCAGCGGGGTTTCGCTGTCGTCGGTCAGCTCGCGCCACTCGCGGGCCGTCAATCCTCGCGCGAACCCGTTGGGATTGAACGCGGGGGTGCTGACCAGGGCCAACACGGCGCCGCTGTTCACGTCGAGGACGACCACGGCGCCCTCCCGGCCCCTCAACGCGTCATAGGCCGCCTGTTGCACGTCCATGTCCAGCGTCAACACGACGTTGTGGCCGGGCGTCGCCTTGAGCCGGTCGATGATCCGGACTTTCTGGCCGGTGGCATCCACCTCTACCCGTTCGCCGCCGCTGCGGCCGGCGAGGTGAGGCTCCCAGAGCTTCTCGAGGCCGGCCTGTCCGATCTCGTCTCCGCGGCGGTAGCCTTTTCGGCGCAGTCCCCGCAACTGATCGGTGCTGATTTCTCCAAGGTAGCCGAGGAGGTGGGCGGTCATGTCGTCGGTCAGGTAGCTGCGCCGCGCCTTCACGCTCACGTGGATGCCCGGAAGGTCGAGTTGGTGCGTCTCCACCGCCACCACCACGGGCCAATCCACGTCTCGGAGGAGTGTTACTCTCTTCGAACCGTTGGTGTGGCGCGCCGTCTCCAGGAGCTCTACGGCGTCGGTGTCCAGCAGGTGCGCGAGATGCCGCAGCGAAGTGACCCCGTCGTCCGCTTCGCCCGGCGTGTAGCGCAGATCGAAGGACGGGCGGCTGTTGATCAGCAGGCGCTGGTGGCGGTCGAACACCAAGCCGCGCACCGCGGGAATACGCTCCAGCCGGATACGGTTGCTCTCGGACAGCACCGCATACCTGTGGCCTTGCAGGATCTGGAGCATCCAGAGGCGGTAAGTCAGCAACGCGAATGCCAGCAGGACCAGGAGCGCGAAGAAGCGGACGCGTCCGCGGAACTCCGGCAGCGTTCGGGAGCTTGGCCTAAGAGGAAGCATTGGCGAGAGAAGGGGGCTTTTTCACGGTTTCCATGCGGTTTTGGATGGAGCGAAGCATCAGGAAGAGCGGCGGCGCGATGCACGCGGAGAAGATGGCCTCCCGCAGGACGGCGTCCCCGACTACCATCCAGTTGCCCGCGGACAACTCGAAAAGCGGTGAGATAGCGATCAGTGCGCCCACCTTGAGCCATACGGCGACGAATACGGTGATGGCGCTGATCAGCGGACCCTTGGCCCATACGTATCGAAACGCCAGATAGACCACGAGAAAGACCGCGGAAAAGGCCATGGCGTTGACCCCGGGTTGCGGACTCGACAGCATGTCGATAGCGTATCCCAGAAGAAAGGTCGTCCACACGGCATCCACCCGCGGCCGGTTAAGCGCCAGGTATACGCACAGGACCAGGGTCAGGTCAGGAATGATGGGCGTCCAGCTCGCCAGATGCAGGACCGTGGCCTGAAGGACGACGAAGGTCAGACCAATGGCGAAGTAGACCAGCGACAGGTTCATGGTGTGGCGGACGGTGCTGCCTGCGAATCCGGCTGCGGCGCGGAGGAGTAGGACGGTCGTGGCTTGTCGGAAATGAAGAGCACCTCTTCCATCACCAACGGGTCCACCGCCAGCGAGACCCGGACACGCCGGAAAAGCCCGGGCCCGTCGTCGGCGATCTCCATGATGGTGCCTACCAGAAGCCCCTTGGGGAAGGTTCCGTCCAGCCCCGAGGTGATGAGCCGGTCGCCCGGCCGGATGTCGTCGTTGCGCCCCATGTACTTGACGATGGGCTCTCCATCCACCGAGCCCGAGACGATGCCGCGCACCCGCGTCCGCTGCGTTATGATGTCGATGCCGCTCTTGTGGTCCGTGAGCAGCAGGACCTTGGCGGTGTCATCGGCCACCGAGACGACCCGGCCCACGACGCCTCTGGGCGTGATCACCGCCATGCCCCGATGGATGCCGGAGCCGGCGCCCTTGTCCACCGTGATGGTGCGAAACCAAGTGCTGGCGCTGTTGCTGATGACCGTGGCGGCCACCGACTCCCGCAGGATCCGCGTGCGGATCTCCAGCAGCTCGGTCAGGCGGTCATTGGCCAGCTTGGCCTCGAAGAGCCGGTTGCGCTCGGCTTCCAGAGCCGCGATCTGCTCCTTCAGGGCTTGGTTCTCGTTCCACAGGTCCTTGAAGGCCACGAAGTTGATCTGGATGTTGCGGATCGTCGAACCCAGCGCATGGAGCGACTTCTGAATCGGCTTGACCGATTGGGCCAGGACGCGTGTGACCGGGTCGCCCTTCTGCGGCGCGGCGGATGAGACCGTGACGACGTAGAATGCCAGGGCCAGTGCGCACGTGGCGTGGATCGGCATCCGGTACCGACGCAGCACGGTCAGGGCCACAAACCAAACTTGCCTGACGCGGGACGGGCGGGATTGGTCGGGTTGCGGCGATGAGCGGGGCGAGTCCGCAGTTTTCCCTGTCCTGGCTGCGGCCACGTGTGTCCTCAATCCTCTCAGTTGATGGTCACGTCCTTGAGCAGCTCGATCTCGTCCAGCGCTTTGCCCGCGCCCAGGACCACCGATGTCAAGGGATCCTGGGCCAGACTCACCGGAAGCCCCGTCTCTTCGCTGATCAGCGAGTCCAGGTTCCTCAGCAGTGAGCCGCCGCCGGCCAGCACGATGCCCCGGTCGACGATGTCCGACGCAAGTTCCGGCGGCGTGCGTTCAAGGGACACGCGCACGGCGTCCAGGATCTGGTTGATGGGCTCCAGCAGGCAGTCGCGGATCTCTTCGTCCGAGATCAGCACCGTCTTGGGCACGCCCGCCACCAAGTCGCGCCCCTTGATCTCCATGGTGCGGATCTCGTCCCCAGGGTAGGCCGAGCCGATGGTGATCTTGATGAGCTCCGCGGTCCGTTCCCCGATCATCAGGTTGTGGCGCCGCTTGATGAACTGGACGATGGCCTCGTCCTGCTTGTCGCCCCCCACCCGGATCGACTTCGAGTAGACGATGCCGGCCAGGGAGATCACCGCCACTTCGGTGGTGCCGCCGCCGATGTCCACGATCATGTTGCCGGTGGGCTCGGTGATGGGCAGCCCGGAGCCGATGGCCGCGGCCATGGGTTGTTCGATCAGGTAGACTTCCCGAGCCCCGGCGGATTCCGCTGATTCCCGGACCGCGCGCTTCTCCACCTCGGTGATGCCGAAGGGGACCCCGATGATGACCCGGGGACGGACCAGCGAACGCCGGTGATGCACCTGCTTGATGAAGTACTCCAGCATCGCTTCGGTGGTCTCGAAATCGGCGATCACGCCGTCCCGCAACGGCCGGATCGCCACGATGCTCCCGGGAGTGCGTCCCAGCATCTTCTTTGCCGCGGCTCCCACGGAGAGGATGCGCTTCTCGCCCCGGCCGTTCTTCTGGACCGCTACGACGGAGGGTTCGTTGCAGACGACGCCCTCGCTCTTGATGTAGATCAGCGTGTTCGCCGTACCGAGATCGATGGCCAAGTCGTTGGAAACCAAGCCATAGATCTTGTCGAGAAACCTCATGCGACCCTCAATGCTTCCGTGACAGGCTGGAAACCGAGTCAAAGATATCAGAAGTCCATCTACGGTACAACATAACGGGAGTGTCGCCGGCGGACGAAAGAGCCCGGCGACCCCAGCTCTTCATCCGCTTCACATCGCAATGGCGGCTACTTATAATGACACGGTTCACCCGCGCCCGGAGGCCCGGAGAAGGGGGTTTCCGGGCGACCGGGGATGACCAGATCGAAGTGTCGCGAGGAGCTTTTCGGAAATGCTTGACGTGTTGCGCAAACGGAAGCGGTCGTGGCTGGTGCTGCTCTTGCTCGGGGTCGGCGTGCTGGCGTTCGTCATGGTCGGCGTGGGTCCCCAGGGAGGGCAGCAGCAGGTGGTGACCATCGCCCAGGTGAACGGAGACGAGATCACCTACACCGAACTCGAGACCCACTACTATCGAATGCTTCAGACCTACAGGCAACTGGCCGGCGGCCGGCTGTCACCCGCGGACATCGAGGCGCTCAACCTCCGCGGCCAGTTGCTGGAGGAGCTGATCCAGCAGCGTCTGCTGTTGCAGGCCGCGCACGACCTGGGCCTCAAGGTCACGGACGGCGAGCTCGCCGACGGCATCGCGCGCCATCCGGCGTTTCAGGCGGGAGGGCGGTTCGACCGGAACGCCTACCGCCTGGCCCTGCGTGGACAAGGTCTGACCCCCGCGGAGTTCGAGACGCAGCAGCGCGAGGCCTTGGCGATCCAGAAGCTCCGGAGTCTCATCGCGGATTCCATACCGGTGACCGCGGTGGAGGTGGAGGAACGCTACCGCGTGGAGAACGAGGAGATCGCTCTGGATTTCGTGCGCTTCGACACGGACGGTTTCGTGGAGGGAGTCGCGGTGGCGGACGAGGAGATCCGGGCGTACTACGACGGCAACGGATCGCTCCTGCGGGAGCCTCTCAAGGTCGGGACGCGCTACCTGGAGTACCGCGTGGATCGTTTCGCGGAGGACATCGAGGTGTCGGATGGGGACGTCCAGGCCTACTACGACGTCTACCGCGAACGTCGGTTCCGCCAGCCGGAGGCGGTGAAGTTCAGTCAGATCTTCGTTCCGATCGCCGAAGGAGCCTCTCCCGAAGACAAGGCGGCGGCGCGGGAGCAACTGGAGGGCATCCTCAAGCAGGCCCGTGAAGGAGCCGATTTCGCCGAGATGGCGAAACAGCACTCCCAGGACGAGAGTGCCGCCGATGGGGGGGACATGGGCTTCGTCGTCCGCGGCCAGCTCGTGGCACCGCTGGACGCGGCGCTCTTTGCTTTGGAGCAGGGCGCGATCAGCGACGTGGTGGAAAGCGCCATCGGGCTGCACCTGCTCAAGGCCGTCGAGCGGCGGGAAGACAAGATCCGCGAGCTGGAGGAGGTGCGCGACGAGATCGTTGCTGCGCTCAAGCGGGAGCGCGGCGGAGCGCGCGCGGCCCGCGCCGTGGAGGAGGATCGGGAAAGGGCACTGGACGGCGTGCCACTGGCGCAGGTGGCCAGGGAGCGCGGCATCGAACCGGACGAGACGCGCCTGTTCAGCGCGGGCGAGACGCTCGACGCCATCGGCGACGTGGAGGAGTTCTATCGCGCCGCGCTCGCGCTCCGGCCGGACCAGACCGGTCCCATCGTCGCCTCCCCGGACGCGCTGTACCTCCTCCAAGGGGCTCGGCGCGTCGAGCCGGCCGTGCCGCCGCTTGACGACGTGAAGGAGCGTATCCAGGAGACGCTCACGCGCAGGAAGGCGCGCGAGCAGGCCCAGAAGAAGGCGGAGGCGTTGCTGGCCGAGGTCAAGGGTGGGGCGGATCTGCGCGAGGCCGCCGCGGCCCAGGGCCTTGCGGTGGAGGACACCGGCCTCTTTCCGCGCAAGCAGGCGAACATTCCCGAGGTCGGGATCCTGCCGCTGCCTCTGGGGCGGCTTACGGCATCCAAGGCGAATCCGGTGGTGGATACGGCCTACGCCCAGGGCGACTCGTTCTACGTGATGGTGCTCAGAACCACCGTCGAAGCCGACCTCGCGGACCTGGGGAAGGAAAAGGAAGAGCTTACGCGGCAGATACGCGAGGAGAAAGGGCAGCGTGCCTTCAGCCGCCTGATCGAGAACCTCAAGGCCAACGCGAGGATCGAGATCCATCCGGAATTCATCTGACGCGCGCATCTTCCCATGCAGATCTTCCTGCTACGCCACGGCGAGACCCGCTGGAACCATGAAGGGCGGTGCCAGGGGAGCTCGGACATCGAGCTGAACGAGACCGGCCAGCGTCAGGCAAGCGAGGTGGCCGCCCATCTGAGCCGCAGACGCATCGACGCGGTGTACTCCAGCGATCTGCGGCGCGCCCGCGAGACCGCGGAAATCGTCGGCGGCCCGCACGAAGTCGCGGTCAGGGTCGAGCCGGACCTGCGCGAGCTCGACCACGGCGAGATGGAGGGTCTCACGTTCGTGGAGGTGCGGGAGCGGTTCGGGGGGTTGATCGAGCAATGGCGTACGCGGCCCGTGGGGGTGGAACTGCCCGGGGGGGAGCGTCTCCTCGACGTGGACCGGCGGGTCTGGTCCGCGCTCAACCGCATCGTCGAGGGCCACGACGACGGCGACACGATTGTCGTGGTAAGCCACAGCTTTCCGATTCTTTCGACCCTGTGCCGCATCAGCGGGACGCCGCTGGACCAGTATCGCACGTTCCACCTCAAGCCCTGTGAACTGAGCCATGTGAGCTTCACACGATCGGAGGGCTGGGCTATCCGGGAGGCGGTGGCGGATCCGGTGCGGGTCTGCGAGTGAACCCAAAGGCGCGCGGGCGGCAGGGTCCGCGGCCGCCAACGCAGGAAAGGAGAACGCCATGAGAATCGTTCACACCATGATCCGGGTCAAGCACCTGGACGAGAGCGTTAAGTTCTACTGTGACGGATTGGGAATGAAGGTCCTGAAGCAGAAGGACTACGAGTCGGGCCGCTTCACCAATACCTTCGTGGGTTACGGCTCCGAGGAGGACAGCGCCGTCATCGAGCTGACCTACAACTGGGACACCCACGAGTACAACGTCGGCGACGGCTTCGGCCACATCGCCATCGGCGTGCCCGACGTGTACGCGGCCTGCGACGACCTGCGCGAGAAGGGGGTCAAGATCACCCGCGACGCCGGTCCCATGAAGCACGGCGGCGGGGTCATCGCTTTCGTCGAGGATCCCAACGGCTACAAGATCGAGCTCACCACGCGGAAGGAGTAGGGGAAGCATCCATGAAGTTCGGGGTATGCCTGACGCACTACGGCCGCGAGGTGCGGAGCGCGGAGCTGGTGGAGGCGGTGGCGGAGATCGAGCGGACGGGGTTCGATTCCATCTGGGTGACGGACCATGTGGTGATCCCGGAAGGCGTGCGCGAAGCGCAGCAGATCTACCGCGAGCACATGCTGGAAGCGTTCACGGTGTTCAGCTTTCTGGCCGCGGTGTCGCGGCGGGCGCGGCTTGGCAGCAGCATCATCGTGCTGGCGTACCGCAACCCCCTGGTCATGGCCAAGATGCTGGCGAGCATCGACGTGCTCTCCGGCGGCCGGGTGATTTTCGGCGCGGCCGCCGGCTACATGGAAGGGGAGTTCAACGCGCTGGGGGTGCCGTTCGAAGAGCGCGGCGACGTGAGCGACGAGTACCTGCGCGTGATCCGGGAGGCCTGGAGCCAGGACGAAATGGGCTTCAGCGGCCGGTACTTCAAGTTCGACAAGGTGTACACGTCGCCTCGGCCGGTGCAGCAGCCGGGGCCGCCCATCTGGATCGGCGGCAGGAGCAAGCGCGCCATGCGCCGCGCGGTGGAGTTGGGCGACGGGTGGCATCCCATCGGACTGAGCGCCGCGGAGATGAAGGAGGGCAGGGCCTACATGGCCCGGCTGTGCGAGCGACGGAAACGCGCGCGCGTGCCGGACATGTCGTTGCGCGCCAACCTGGTCATCGAGGGCGTATCCGAGCCGGTGGGGCCCTACGCCGGCCGGGCCGGCAACACCCCGTTCAACGGCGTCCCGTCATTGATCCGCGAGCGCATCGCCGAGTTCGAGGAAGCCGGCGTCGAGCACATCGTGCTGGACATGGCGACCCTGTCGCGCGCGAGCTTCCTGCGTACCCTGGAGGCCTTCGCCGCGCACGTGAGGTCCTGACCGAGCCCTACAGACGCAGCATCGCGCGCGAGGTCCGCTCCGTGCGCGCGCGGATCTCCGAGGCGTTCTCCTGCTCGTCCACGACGTTCAACGCCTTCTTGAGCGGCCCCAACCCGCCACAGTAGTCCGAGCCGAAGACGACGCCTTCGGACCCCATCACGTCGGCGAGGAAGGGCAGCGCCTTGGACCGGACGCTCGCCGTGTCAATGCAGAAGTGCTCCAGGAAGATGTCGGAGTAGCGCTTCTCACCCTCCGGCCCCTTGTGTTTCCAGAACATTCTTTGAACCAGCAGCGGGATGCCGCCGCCGCCGCTGCGTATCACGACCCGGAGCTTCGGGTAGCGGTCGAAGAGGCCGCCGGCGATCATGCGCATGACGCACTCGTTCACGCTCGCGTCCGACAGCACGCTGTAGGCCACCCCGGCGCCGCCGTCCTCCAGCCGCTGGAGCGTCGGGTCCTTGGCGCCGCCGCTGCCGTGAAGGAAGAGCGGCAGGCCGAGTTCCGACACCTTGGCGAACATCGGGTCGAGGTCCGGCAGGTCCACCTTCATCTCCCCGTCCACCCGCGGGTAGATGAGCACCGCCTTGAAACCGCGGGCGGCCATGCGCTCGATCTCCTCCACGGATTCCGCGACGTTCTTGAGCGACAGCGCCGTGATGCCGCCGAAACGGTCCGTATGGCCGCCGATGCGCTCGGCCAGCACGTCGTTGGACAGGCGCGCCATCGCCATGGCGTCCGCGCCGTCAAGCTGGTCGGCGTCCTCGCTTGCCCCCTGGCAGACGAGTTGGAAATCGATGCCCGCCTCGTCCAGCTCGGCGAGCCGCTTGTCGAAGTCCGTCGAGTCGTAGGCGTCCACCTTGGGCGACTTCCCGGCCTTCTCCTTGAACGCGTCCACGACCTCCGGGGCCGTGTGGTGTGAATGCCAGTCGATCAACATTTCTTGGGTTCCTCCAATCACCGGACCATGAACCGCGAAGTATAGGACCTGAAACGGAGTCGGGTCAACGCCGGCCGGGGCAGGGCTGATTTGACTGACCCGGATGCTTGGGCTAATCGTGGGGAAACATCATCCAAGCCCTGTCAATGCGCGGTGCGCGCGTGTGCGGGCCTTGCGGGAGGAACTGCATGTCGACTGCTGTGATCGACGGTATCGAAGTCTATTACGAAATCTACGGCTCCGGACCGCCCCTGCTGATGCTGGCGCCGGGGGGGTTCGACTCCACCATCGAGAAGTGGCGCGTCTCCACGGCCTGGAAGGGCCTCGATGCCTTGGCGAAGCTCGCCACCGAGCACCAGGTCATCGCCTACGACCGGCGCGAGTCCGGACAGTCGGGCGGGCGCGTGGAGCGCATCACCTGGACCACCTATGCCACCCAGGGCAAGCGGCTCCTGGACCACCTCGGCGTCGACTCCGCCTTCGTCATGGGCGGCTGCATGGGCTGCTCGGTGGCGCTTTCGTTCGGCGTCAACTTTCCCGAGCGCACCCGGGGGCTGATCCTCCACTGGCCGGTGGGGGGATACCGTTGGAAGGCTTCCTGCCAGGCGCGCTGGGCCAATCACCTGAGTTTCGTCAAGGAGAACGGCCTCGACGGCGTCGTCGAACGAGCATCGAAGGGCACGACCTTCTGGGCCGATCCCGAGTCCGGCCCCTGGGCCTCGGTCATTGCCCGGGACAGCGCCTTCGCCGAGAGCTTCGCGGCCGAGGATCCGGACCGCTACATGGGGATCGTCGCCACCACCGGTCCGGACCTGTTCGACCGCGATACCGCCACCGGCGCCACCGCCGAGGAGGTCATGGGCATCAAGGCGCCGGCCGTGATCATGCCCGGCGACGACCCATCCCATGCCACCTCCGGGGCACACTACCTGCGCGAATGCCTTCCCAACGGTGAGCTCTGGAACGTGATGCCGCCGGACCAGACCACCGAGAAGGTGTGCGATCGCACGCTGGAGTTCACCCGGGCGCACCGCTGACGCCTGCCGTCCGGTGGCCTGGAGGACGAGGAGGGCGCGGGCATGGCGCTGTTCATCAAGGCGGAGGAGCTCAAGGGGCTCATCTCCATCACCGAGGCGGTCGACGCGGTGGAGCGGGGATTCGCCTCGCAGGAGGACCACCCCCTCTTCAGCCTGCCGCGCCAGCGCATGCTGGCGGACGACCGCCGCATCAGCGTGCACTCGGGCGGATGCGTGCCCCTGAGCGTGGCCGGGACCTTCGTCCACTACGAGCGTCACAACTACACGGCCGACGACCAGAGCTACGCGGCGGTGGGGACGCGGGTCTACGTCTGCTACGACAGCGAGACCGGCGCGCTCCTGGCCGTCATCGCCGGCTGTCCGCCGTTCTACCGCCGGGAGGCGCCGGGGGACGAGTTCGCCACCGAGACAGCCGTCACCAGCGCCGTCGGCACCCGCAGGCTGGCGCGGGCGGACGCCCGGGTGCTGGGGCTCATCGGCACCGGCCGTCAAGCCCGGCGCCACCTGGAGGCCATGTGCGCCATCCGCCCCATCACCGAGGTGCGGGTCTATAGCCGCGGCGCGGACCACCGCCGTGCGTTCTGCGACACCATGCAACCCTGCGTGGACGCGGAACTCAGGCCGGTGGAACGGCCCGAAGAGGCCGCCCGGAACGTGGACATCGTCGTTTGCGCCACCGGCAGCAACGTGCCGGTGGTGTTCGGACGCTGGCTGGAGGAAGGCGTCCACGTCACCTCCATCGTGGGCAGCAACAAGGAGCTGTTGCTGGAGGGGCTGGTGAGCCGGCCGCGCCGGGAGCTGGACGACGAGGTGCTGGCCCGCGCGGACGTCATCGTGGCGACGCTGGTGCAACAGGGTATCCAGGACGAGCAGGGCGATCTGCTGGAGCCGGTGCGGAATGGAGTCATCGCCTGGGACGACGTCAAGGACCTGAGCGCCCTGGTCACCGGCAAGACGCGCGGCCGCCGCAACGACCGCGAGATCACCCTGTTCAAGCAGAACAGCGACCAGGGCGTCGGTTACATGGCCCTGGCGCGGCTCGCCCACGACAAGGCCCGGGCCGCCGGCATCGGCACCGAGTTCTGACAAAGATCGCCTACCCCGTTTTTCCCGCCCGTCACGCGTGATATCCTGAAAGGCACGGTCCAGTCGTGCTCGGCGGTCCGCGGCAGAGGGTGGCCGCGGCCCGGACCGTGGGCCGTAGGCGACTCATTGCACATTACAGGCCACTAGAGGAAGAGAGGCATTCAATGAAGAGAACTCTGGCAGCGCTTGCCGTCTTGTTCCTCTTCTCCGTGTCGTCCGCCGTCGTGTTCGGCCAGGAGACGACCGCGAAGGACCTGGGAATCCGAGTGAACAAGGCTCGTGTGACGTTCGAGGAGTTCCGGCAGGATTCCCGGATGACGTGGTTCCAGAAAAACGTCCGGTACGCCAAGGGGCTCCTCATCATGCCTCAGTTCGTCAAGGGCGGGTTTTTCGTCGGTGGCGCCGTCGGCAAGGGTGTGCTCGTGGCGCAGGACAAGGACGGCGGGTGGAGCCATCCTGCCTTCTACGACGTATTGTCGGGTTCCCTCGGCTTGCAGTTCGGTGTCAAGGCCGGGGAAGTCATCCTCATGATCATGACGGATACAGGCCTGAGACGCTTTCTGCGTGACAAGTTCCAGCTTGGCGCCGACGCGAGCATCGGCTTGGGCCCGGAAGGCGTCGGCGCCAAGGTCGAGATTTTCGACATCTTCTCGTTCGCCCGCGTCAAAGGGCTGTTCGCCGGCGTGTCGGTGGAGGGCGGAGGCGTGGTGGTCAACCGGGACGACAACCGCACCTATTATGGGCACGTGGACATCACGCCCCGGGACATCCTGCTCCGAAGAAACGTCAGCAACGAGCAGGCCAAACCACTCATCGAGGTGCTCAACAAGGCAACGCGCTAGCGCGCGCACCCACGCGGGCGGCTTAGCCCGCGGGCCTGAACTTGTAGAGGGTCACGTCCTCCGTGACGTCCTCGAAAACCACCTCCACGGGCTGGTCGCAATCGAGCTTCTCGGGCGTCTCGTCCACCACGTTGCTCACCAGCCGCGGCCCTTCGTCGAGTTGAATGACCGCGAACACGTAGGGGACCTCGCCCTCGAAGCCGGGGTGGTACACCCGGTGGTAGACGCCGAAGGAGTGGATCCGGCCGCGGCCCGACGCCTTGGTCCAGTCCCACTCCGTGCTCCAGCAATGCGGGCAGGTGGAACCCGGCGGGAACCAGTATCCGGAACACGCGCGGCACCGCGGCAGCAGCAACTCGTGGCGCTTGCAGCCCTCCCAGAAGGGCTCCGACTCCACCGTGGGATACGGCAGCGGCTTGGCGTACTCGCTCATGAAGCTTCCCTCGCCAGGATCATGGCCGACTGGCAGGCCGTGTTGCCGCCGTGCCCGCTCACCAGCGCCACTTGGGCGTCCTTCACCTGGCGGTCCGCTCCGTGCTCGTGCCGGACCTGTCGCACGCCTTCCACGATCTGCAGCATCCCCTCCGTATGCCCCTCCGAGAGCTGCCCGCCGGAGGTGTTGGTGGGCAGGCGGCCACCCAGCCTGAGGGCTCCGGACGCGGCGAACGGTCCGCCCTCGCCCTTCTCGCAGAAGCCGTAGTCCTCGAGCTGCAAGAGCACCATCTGCGTGAAGCAGTCGTAGAGCTGGGCCGTGTCCACGTCCTCCGGGCCGATGCCGGCCATGCGGTAGGCTCCCTCGCCCGCCTCCTTGGCTCCGGTGGTGAGCATGTTGCTTTCCTCGAACCAGCCGCTGAGGCGGTTGCCGAAACCGAAGCCCATGACATGGGCCGGCGGTTGCCGCAGGTCCCGGGCGCGCTCCGCCGAGGTCACCACCACCGCGGCGGCGCCGTCGATGTAGACGCTGCAGTCGTAGAGGCACAGCGGATCGACGATCATGCGCGCGTTCAGGTACTCCTCAAGGGTGACGGGCTTCTGGAAGAACGCGTTGGGGTTCCGGCTCGCGTGCTCGCGGAACGCCACCGCGATGTGGCCCAATTGCTCCTTGGTGGTGCCGTAGAGCTTCATGTGGCGCCGCGCCGACACCGCGTAGTTGGACGGGGCGCCGAACCAGCCGAACTCCGGTCCGAACTCGCCCTGGTTCTGGATGCCGATGTTGACCCGCTTGCGCGCGGTCTCGGTGCGGTGCGTCCGGGACCACGTATCCCGCCCGAAGCCCACCACCGCCGTGCTGCAAAGCCCCGCGTCGATGGCCATGCACGCCATGGCCACCCCCAGAACCTGGCTCGCGCCGCCGTTATCCGTCGACGTGCTGTAGGTCACGTCGAGCCCAAGCGCCGCCCCCACCCGCTGGTGGTGGCAATACACGTCGTCTGGTCCCCGCGTGATCAGCCCGTCCACGTCCGCCTTGGTCAACCCCGCGTCCGCGATGGCGTTCCGCGCCGCCACCGCGAACATCCCGATGGGCCCCATCTCCGGCACCTTGCCGAGCTTGCTGTGCCCGACGCCCACGATGGCATACTTGCCGCGCAGGTTGTTCATGGGATTCCTCCTGGTGGTTCCTTCGAACGGTCCCTCGATCCGTCCGCCACGATACACGAAACAGGGGGGTTCGGCGAGGGATCTTCGTCGGGTTGTTGGAGCGGTACGAGAGGTCGTCGAGGCGAGCTGTTCGGTCAACAGGCCGACAGGATCAAGCGGGCCATCGCACGGCATGTGGAACGCATGGCGGCCAAGAAGAGAAGGTGACGGGGTGGCGCAGGGATGCCGGAACCATAAAGCCGCCTTTCGACGGCTCTTTGAGTTGGGGATGGTGGAGCCGATGGGGATCGAACCCACGACCTCTAGATTGCGAACCTAGCGCTCTCCCAGCTGAGCTACGGCCCCACGCGCTTGCAGGGTTTCCAGAATAGCACCCCTCAAACCGCATGTAAATGCACCGCGATCGACCGGTCCCTTGACACGCCACCGCCGAGTTTCGTACGCCTGCCATCACCATGAGGACCGCGTACTTCGACTTGGTCTCCGGGATCAGCGGGGACATGACCGTGGCTGCGCTATTGGACCTGGGACTGCCGCGCAGGCGGCTTCAGGAGGAGCTGGCTAAACTCGCGAACCTCGATTTTCGCATCCGCGTGGGCAGGAAGACCGTCCACGGTATCCGGGCGGTGCGGTTTCAGGTCCTGGCGGGCGAGGAGCAGCCGGGGCGAAGCTGGTCGGATATCCGCGGACTGATCGAAGGGAGCGGGCTGCCGGCCGAGGTGAAGACCCGCGGCCTGGCCATCTTCTCCAAGCTCGCGGAGGCGGAGGGGAAGGTCCACGGAGTTGCGCCGGAGGAGGTTCATTTCCACGAGATAGGGGCGGTGGACTCCATCGTGGACATCGTGGCGGCGGCCATCGGCACCTGTTTCCTGGGAATCGACGAGTTCGCCTGTTCGGCCGTGCCCCTGGGCCGGGGGCTGACCCGTTCGCTGCACGGTGTGTTGCCGGTGCCGGCGCCGGCGACGTTGGAGCTGTTGAAGGGGTTCCCGGTCGAGGGTGCGGACATCGCGGCGGAGAACGTCACCCCTACCGGCGCAGCCATCCTTTCGGCCCTGGTGACGCGGAAGGGGGAGGCTCCGGCCATGCGCGTCGAGGGGACGGGCTACGGCGCGGGGACGTTGGAGTTCGCGGACCGGCCCAACGTCTTGCGGATCGTGACCGGGGAGAGTGCGGCTGCCCTCGCCCACGAGCGCATGTTGGTGATGGAGACCCACATCGACGACATGAACCCGGAGCTCTACGACTATGTGCTGGAGCGCCTCTTCGCGGCGGGCGCCCGTGACGTGACGCTTTCGCCCGTCCAGATGAAGAAGAACCGGCCGGGCACGCTGTTGCGGGTCGTCGCGGAGCCGGAACTGCGGGACGCGCTGGCGGGGATCGTGTTGGGGGAAACTTCGACTCTCGGGGTGCGCTGCTACCTGGTGGACCGGTTGGTGCTCCCGCGGACGACGCTGAAGCTCAAGACCCGTTTCGGCACGCTCACGGTCAAGGTCGCCGAGGAACCGGGAGGGGCGAAGCGGGCGACCCCCGAGTACGACGAGGTGCGGAAGATCGCGGCGGCGAGGAAGGTGCCGTTGAAGGCGGTCTACGACGAGGTGACGCGCTGTTTCATGGGCGGTCGGTAAGCCCCCCGGCCCCTGGATTCCCGCTTCCGCGGGAATGACGTATTCGTAACGTCTCCGCCCGTCCGGTATGACGGTCAAGGGGTGAGGCGCGGCCACTATCCTTACGTGATCTTGGCAAGATTGTCGAACTCGATGTGCCGCCGGAACAGGGCGCCCAGGTCGGGGCGCGTTTCCTGCGGCGCGCCCGTGCCCGGTCCCGACGCCCGCAGGAACGGGATTCTCCCCACGCAGGGCACCCGCGTCATCTCCGCGAGGGTATCCGCGTTGGTGTCGGTGGCCGGCGTCTTTTCACTCTCCATGTCGTTCAGGACGTAGCCGGACACCTTCAGGTTGAGGCACGCGGCGTGTTCCAGGGTGAGCAGCGCGTGGTTGATGGCGCCGAGGCGGTTGCCAACCACCACCAGGATTGGGAGGCCGATCTCGCGGGCCAGGTCCGCGTAGGTGTAGCTGGGGTGCAGCGGCACGAGCAGACCGCCGGCGCCTTCCACCAGCATGAAGTCGTGGACGGCGCTCATGTCGCGGTACAGGCGCACCAGGAAGTCCGGCCGTATCTGCACGCCGGCGTGGGCGGCGGCCACGCTCGGAGCCACGGGGACTCCCAGGCGGTAGGGGCAGATGCGCTCGATGGGCTGGCTGCTGCCGGCCGCGGCCTTGAGGAAGGTGGCGTCCTGGGGTACCAGGCGGCCCTTCTCGTTCCGGCAGCCGGACTCCGCGGGCTTCATCACGCCGACCTTGAACCCGGCGTCCCTGAACGCGGCGGCCAGGCCGCACGCCACCAGGGTCTTGCCCACGCCGGTGTCGGTGCCGGTGATGAAGAAGCCGCGGCTCACGAGGCTTCCGTGACGTGGCGGATGGAATCTCGCACCACGCCCGTCAGGATCGCCAGCTCGGCGTCGCTGATGGTGAGCGGCGGGAGCATGATGAGGGTGTCCCCCAGCGGGCGGATGATGACGCCGCGCCGCCGGGCTTCCAGCACGACTTGGTTGGCGATCCGGAGGCCGGGGTCGTAGCGCTCGCCGCGCGCCTTGTCCTTTACCAGCTCCATGCCTGTCATGAAGCCGCGCTGGCGTATTTCGCGCACGTGGGGGAGGGTGAGGATGTCCGCCTGGAGGGTTCGCTCGAGCCACGCCATCTTGGCCGGCAACGTCTCCATCAATGCATCCCGCTCGAAGATGTCCATGCCGGCCAGCGCCACCGCGCAGCCCAGGGGGTTGCCGGTGTAGGTGTGGCCGTGGAAGAAGCTCTTGAACTCCCCGTACTCGCCCAGGAACGCGGAGAATATCTCCTCGGTGGCAAAGGTTGCCGCCAGCGGCAGGTAGCCGCCGGTAATGCCCTTGCCGACGCACATGAGGTCCGGGGTCACGCCGTCGTGCTCGCACGCCCACATGCGTCCGGTGTGGCCGAAGCCCGTGGCCACCTCGTCGGCGATGAACAGGATGCCGTTGTCGGCGCAGATGTCCCGGATGCCCCGGACGTAGCCGGCGGGCTGGGGCCACATGCCCGCGGCCCCCTGCATGACGGGTTCCATGATGAACGCTGCCAGCCGGTCCTTCTCCCGTTCGACGGTGGCACGGGCCTCGGCCAAGGACCGTTCCATCGCCTCGGCCTCGGTCAGGCCCTGTTCTCGCTGATAGGCGTAGGGCGGTTTCACCGACAGCGAGGGGAACAGCATGGTGCGGTGGTAGTGGTGGAACAGCTCGCTGTAGCCGACGCTCATGGCCCCCACCGTGTCTCCGTGGTAGGACTCCTCCAGCCGCGCGAACCGGGTCCGCTCCGTCTGCCCCAGGAGCTGCCAGTACTGCACCGCCAGCTTGAGCGCCACCTCCACGGCGGTGGCGCCGCTGTCCGAGTAGAACACGCGGGTGAGGCCGGGCGGGACGATGGCGTTGAGCCGGGCGGCCAGCTCGATGCCCGGCACGTGGCTGAGGCCCAGGAAGGTGGAGTGTGCGATGCGGTCGGTCTGCGCCTTGAGGGCCTCGTCCAGCTCCGGGCGGCGGTGTCCGAAGAGGTTGCACCACAGCGACGACACCCCGTCCAGGTAACGGTTGCCGTCGACGTCGATCAGGTAGCTGCCTTCCCCCTCGGCGATGATGCAAGGGTCCTCGCCCATCCACTCCTGCATCTGCGTGAACGGGTGCCAGAGGTGGGTGTGGTCCAGGCGTTTGAGGGTGTCGTACTTGTCGCTGTGATTCATGCTCTTTTCCGCTCGTGGGGTGAGTTCCGCGCGAACGCATCGAGGGCGCGGTCGAGTTGTTCGTTGGTATGGGTCGCCATGGTGGTGACCCGCAGCCGCGACGTGCCCGGCGGCACCGTGGGCGGGCGGATGCCCTGTACGTAGAAGCCGGAGTCCAGGAGCCGCGCCGCAAGCTCCATGCACGGCTGCTCCTCCCCCACCATGACCGGAATGATCTGGGTGCTGCCGCCCACCGTGTAGCCGAGCCGCTCCAGGCCGCTTCGCAGCCGCTCGGTGTTGCGCCGCAGCGTGCACTGCCGCTCGGGCTCCTTTTCCGCCAAGTCCACGGCCGCGCCCGCCATGGCCAGAATCACCGGCGGCAGCGAGGTGGTGAAGATGAAGCTGCGCGCGCGGTTGATGAGCAGTTCCCTAAGCCTGGCGCTGCCCGCGACGTAGGCGCCGAAAGCGCCCAGGGCCTTGCCCAGGGTGCCCATCTGCACCAGGACACGGTCGCCGAGCGCCATCTCCGCCACCACGCCGGCGCCGTTGGGCCCGCGAACGCCGGTGCCGTGGGCCTCGTCCACCATCACCATGGCCCCGTGACGCTCCGCCAGCTCCACCAGCTCCCGAAGGGGCGCGATGTCCCCGTCCATGCTGAACACGGACTCGGTGACGATGAGCTTGCGCGCCTTGGCCGGCGCCGCCCTCAGCAGGCTTTCCAGGTGGTCCATGTCACAGTGGCGGTACACGGACACCGCCGCGCGCGAGAGGCGGCAGCCGTCGATGATGCTGGCGTGGTTCAACTGGTCACTCAGCACCACGTCGTCCCTTTCCACCAGCGTGGCGATGATGCCGACGTTGGCCTGGTAGCCGCTGTTGAACACCAGCGCCGCCTCGGTGCCCTTGAAGCGTGCGAGCCGCTGCTCCAACTCCTCATGGGCGGTCATGTTGCCGGAGATCAGCCGCGAGGCGCCCGAGCCGCAGCCGTAGCGGTCCAAGGCTTGCCGGGCGGCTTCCTTCAGGGCGGGATGGTTGGCCAACCCCAGGTAGTTGTTGGAGGACAGGTTCAGCACTTCCCGGCCGTCGAGCACGACGGTGGAATCCTGCTCACCGTCGACGAGCTTCAACTCGCGGTAGAGGTTGCGGCTACGGATCTCCTCCAGCCTCTGTTCGATGAAATCGGCCATGCCTCGGTGGGTAGATATCAGAAATACGGCAACCGAACCATTGCCGCGGGGACAGGCTGCGCCGAAACTCCACGTGGATTGGAATGGCACCGACATCCCACACCCGTCATTCCCGCGGAAGCGGGAATCCAGGGGTGGAGAGGGGCTGAAACGGGCGTGTTCCCCGCCTCACCCCGCATGGATTCCCGCCCCCGATCGGAGTCGAGGGCAAGCTGTTCCGCGGGAGTCACGGTTTGAAACGTCGGCTGACTCCAGTGCGAGAGCATCCCGGCGGCCACGTTGACTTTAACGAATCCGTACCTAGATTTTTCTGTGGACAGCCGGAGAACCGGAGGAACTTATGGACATCAATCGTTTGACCGAGAAATCGCAGGAAGCGTTGCGCCAGGCCCAGACGCTGGCCTCGCGGCGCAATCATCAGGGGGTGGACGTCGAGCATCTGCTGGCGGCGCTGCTGGAGCCGTCGGACGGCGTCGTCACGGCGCTGCTGACCCAGACCGGCGTTTCCGTACCCGCGGTAAAGAAGGGGCTGGAGACGGAACTCGACCGTATCCCGCGGGTGACCGGTGCGGGAGCCGCGGCCGGTCCGGAGCAGGTCTACGTCACCCAGCGGCTGTCGCGCCTGTTCACCCGCGCCGAGGACGAGGCCGGGAAGCTCAAGGACGAATACATCAGCGTCGAGCACCTGCTGCTGGCGATTCTCGACGACGGAGGCAAGGCGAGCCAGGTACTGCGCGCCCAAGGCGTCAACCGCGACACGCTGCTGGAGGCGCTCCAGAAGGTGCGAGGCCATCAGCGGGTGACGAGCCAGAACCCGGAAGGCACGTACCAGGCGTTGGAACGCTACGGCCGCGACCTCACCCAGTTGGCCTCCCAAGGCAAGCTCGATCCGGTCATCGGGCGGGACGAGGAGATCCGGCGAGTGGTGCAGGTGCTGTCGCGCCGCACCAAGAACAACCCGGTGCTCATCGGCGACCCGGGAGTGGGCAAGACCGCCATCGTGGAAGGGCTGGCGTTGCGCATCGTGGCCGGCGACGTGCCCGAGGGGCTCAAGCACAAGCGCATCGTGGTGCTGGACATGGGGCTGCTCATCGCCGGCGCCAAGTACCGGGGCGAGTTCGAGGAACGGCTCAAGGCCGTGCTCAAGGAGGTGCAGGAGTCCTCGGGCGAGGTGGTCCTGTTCATCGACGAGCTGCACACCGTGGTCGGGGCGGGCGCCGCCGAAGGCGCCATGGACGCCAGCAACCTGCTGAAGCCCATGCTCGCCCGGGGTGAGCTGCACTGCATCGGCGCCACCACTTTGGACGAGTACCGCAAGCACGTGGAGAAGGACCGGGCGCTGGAGCGACGCTTCCAGCCGGTGACCGTGGACCAGCCCACGGTGGAGGACACCGTCTCTATCCTGCGCGGGCTGCGCGAGCGCTACGAGCTGCACCACGGCGTGCGCATCAAGGACGGCGCCCTGGTGACCGCGGCGGTGCTGTCGCACCGCTACATCAGCGACCGTTTCCTGCCCGACAAGGCCATCGACCTTGTGGACGAGGCGGCCTCCAAGCTGCGCACCGAGATCGACTCCATGCCCACCGAGCTGGACCAGGCCTCCAGGCAGGTCATGCAGCTCGAGATCGAGCGCGAGGCCCTGCGCAAGGAGAGCGACGACGCGTCGCGGGAGCGTCTGGTCAAGCTCGAGAACGAGCTCGCCAACCTGAAGGAAGAGGCCAACAACCTCAAGGCGCGCTGGGAGATGGAGAAGGGCGCCATCGCCAGGCTGCGCCAGCTCAAGGAGGAGATCGACGAGACCCGCCGGGCCATGGAGCAGGCGGAGCGCGAGTACGACCTGAACCGCGTGGCCGAGCTCAAGTACGGCAAGCTGAGCGAGCTGGAAAACGAGCTGGCCAGGCAGCAGGACAGCCTCAAGACCGAGGACGGCGGCGTGCTGCTCAAGGAGGAGGTGGACGAGGACGACATCGCCGAGGTGGTGTCGCGCTGGACCGGCGTGCCGGTGTCGAAGCTGTTGGAGGGCGAGCGGGAGAAGCTGTTGCGCCTGGGCGAGCACCTGCACAAGCGCCTCATCGGCCAGAACGAGGCGGTGTCGACGGTGGCCGACGCGGTGGTGCGCGCGCGTTCCGGTCTCAAGGACCCGCACCGGCCCATCGGCTCGTTCCTCTTCCTGGGGCCCACGGGCGTGGGCAAGACCGAGTTGGGGCGGGCCCTGGCCGAGTTTCTGTTCGACGACGAGGCCAACATGGTGCGCCTCGACATGTCCGAGTACATGGAGAAGCACACCGTGGCGCGGCTGCTGGGCGCGCCTCCCGGATACGTGGGCTACGACGAGGGCGGGCAGCTCACCGAGGCGGTGCGCCGCCATCCCTACTCGGTGATCCTGTTCGACGAGGTGGAGAAGGCCCATCCCGACGTGTTCAACGTGATGCTGCAGATCCTCGACGACGGCCGCCTGACCGACGGCCACGGGCGCACCGTGGACTTCAAGAACACGGTGGTGATCATGACTTCCAACATCGGCAGCCGCCTTGTCCTGAAATACGGCGGCCGCGGCGACGGCGCCATCATGCGGAGGCTTGGTTTTATTTCCAACCAGCGGGACCTTCCGCCCGGCGACGACAGAGGCTACGAACGCATGAAGCGCGAGGTGCTGGACGAGCTGCAGCGGGAGTTCCGGCCTGAGTTCCTGAACCGCGTGGACGACATCGTGGTGTTCCACGGCCTCACCCGCGAGGACCTCCGGGAGATCGTCGAGATCCAGCTCGGCCACCTGCGCGAGCGTCTGGACGAGCGCCACATCCGCCTGGAGCTGACCGAGAAGGCCAAGGACCACTTTGCCGACATGGGCTACGACCCCGCCTACGGCGCCCGCCCCCTCAAGCGGCTGATCCAGAAGGAGTTGGAGACCGCGCTGGCGCGGAAGCTCCTGGCCGGCGAGGTCAAGGACCACAGCCGGGTCGTGGTGGACCACGACGGCAGCGAACTGACGGTGTCGGCATCGGAGGTGGCGGACGCGGCGTAGCGGAGCTCGCCACCTCCCTCCGTCATTCCCGCGGAACAGGCTGTGTCAAAACTCATGAGGCACAGACCCCTCGAACCGTCATTGATATGAAAATAAACAATTATTCAATGATTTCAGGTAGTTATGGAATCCCGCTACACCCCAATGAGTCATTCCCGCGGAAGCGGGAATCCAGGCGGGGTGGGGCCGGGCAATGAGGCCGCCACACCCCCCACCCCTGGATTCCCGCTTGCGCGGGAATGACTCATTGGGGGGGCGCCCCATTTTCATCCGCAACCGGTACGTTGTTGCTTCGAGGGTTTTACACAGCCTGTTCCGCGGGAATGACGACTGGAGGGCGTCATTTGCAATGACCACGGGGGCTGGCTAGAATCTTCGGATGCAGTCCATCCTCAGAAAAAACATCGATGATCTGGAAGGTTACACGCCCGGAGAGCAGCCCAAGCAGCCCGATCTGATCAAGCTCAACACCAACGAGAACCCCTACCCGCCGTCCCCCAAGGTGCTGGCCGCGGTGCGCCGCGAGATCTCATCGTCGCTACGCCTCTATCCCGATCCCGTGGCCCTGGAACTGTGCAAGCGCGCGGCCGCGCTCTACAACGTCGGGCCGGAAAACGTCATGGCGGGCAACGGCTCGGACGAACTGCTGTCCATCCTCATGCGCTGCTACGTGGGCGAGGGGGACAGTGTCGCCTACCCGGTGCCCACCTACTCGCTGTACGAGACGCTCGTGGCCATCCAGGGCGGCGAGAGCGTGATCGTGCCCTACGCCGACAACTTCACGATCCCGTCTCCGCTCTTCTTCCAGTCGAGCAAGGTGACCATCCTGTGCAACCCCAACGCCCCCTCGGGCACGCTGGAGCCGGTGAGCGAGATCGCCCGGCTGGCGCGCTCCGTGGCCGGTCTCCTGGTGGTGGACGAGGCCTACATCGACTTCGCCGACAGCGACGAAAGCGCCATCGCGCTGGTCAAGCGCTTTCCCAACCTGGTGGTGCTGCGCACGTTCTCCAAGGCGTTCTCGCTGGCAGGCATGCGCGTGGGCCTGGCCTTCGGCGGCAAGGACATCATACGCAGCCTCATGAAGGTAAAGGACTCCTACAACCTGTGCCGTCTGAGCCTGGCGGCGGCGGCGGCCGCCCTGGAGGACGTGGAGTGGATGCAACGGAACGTGGCGCGCATCCAGCGCACCCGCAGGACTCTGGTGCGGGGACTGCGCCGGTTGGGTTTCGACGTGCATGCGTCCCAGGCCAACTTCGTCATGGCCCGGCTCGGGCGGGACAGCATCCGCTGGCTGCACGAAGGGCTCCGCCGGAAGGGCATCCTGGTGCGCTTCTTCGACACCCCGGAGTTGTGCAACATGATGCGGGTGACCGTGGGAAAGCCGCGCGAGATCCAGGCGCTGCTCAGGGAGACGGCCGCCCTGCTGCGCGGTCGCGGGGTGACGCAGCGCGCGTCGTAGCAGCGAGCGGGGCCGGCCAAATAATTTCATCCGCGGCAGATGGTTCCGTCCGTTCCACCGGCGCCGCGCCACTCACCTCGGAGAAGTCCTCAATAGAGCTCGGTCTTCAGCCGTTCCGCATATTTCTCGTTGTATTCTTTCGCGAAAGCGGAGTCCTTGCCGTCGCGGGCGGCGGCGAAGTCGCCATGGGTCGGCGCGCCGGTCGGCCGTCCGTCGGACGCCCACAGCTTCGCCCGCACCAGCGCCTTGGGACAGTGGTTGAACGCGGTCTCGACCGAGACGACCATGACGACGCGAGGCGGCTTGCCGCGCACCTCGAAGCGGCTCAGCAGATCGGGCTCGGTGCTGATTGTCGCCGTGCCATTGACGCGGTAGGTCTCGTTCGAGCCCGGCACCATGAATATAATGCCGACCTTTGGGTTGCTGAGCAGGTTCTTCATGCCATCGGTGCGGTTGTTGCCCGGCCGGTCGGGGATCAGCAGGGTGTGGTCGTCGAGCAGTTGAACGAAGCCCGGTGCGTCGCCCTTGGGCGAACAATCGATCTTGTCCCCGTCCGATGTCGCCAGGATCAGGAACGGCGACGCCGAGATGAAGGCGCGCCCGACTTCGGTGATATGGTCGGTTTCCTTGGTAGCGACGGCGGGCAGCGGGCTGGCATAGATCCGGCCGAGACCTTCCAGTGATGTGACGGTGTGCGGGCCGGTCTTGTCGATGGTATCCATGTCGCGCGTCTCCTCAAGCGGGTTGTGCTTCGGGCAGGATTGCCAAAGGCAGCGATAGTCAGTATATGGCCTGTCCCTACGCCACGCCGCCGTTGGCCCGGCGGTTCTCCTCCACGCGGATCTTGATGATGCGGCGGCCTTCCATGTCGGCGATGGTGAGGCGGTGGCCGTCGGTTTCGATCTTCTCGCCGCCGCGGGGAATGCGTTTCAGCTTGGCCAGCACGAAACCGGCGAGGGTGTGGTAGTCCACCGATTCCTCGAAGGGCAGATCGTAGTCCGACTGCAAGTCCTTGAGCAGGGCGGAGCCCGACACCACCAGCGAGCCGTCGGGGAGGCGCTCCACCGGGCCGCGCTCCTCGGCGTCGTATTCGTCGCGGATCTCGCCGACGATCTCCTCGATGATGTCCTCCAGGCTCGCCAGCCCTTCCACCTCGCCGTACTCGTTCACCACCAGGGCCAGCGCCATGCGCCGGCGCTGCAAGTCCTTCAGGAGCTGACTGATGGGCAGCGAGCTGGGCACGAAGAAGGGCGGGTGCAGCATGTTGCGCAGGTCGATGGGTTCGCTGGCCTGCATGGCGCGCAGGATGTCCTTGTTGTAGGCGATGCCCAGGATCTGGTCCAGCTCGTTCTCGTACACGGGCAGGCGCGAGAAGCCGCTCTCGACGAAGTTGCGCAGGACATCGTCCGGCTCGGACTCGACGTCGATGGCGTGGATCTCGGTGCGCGGCACCATCACGGCCCGGACCGGCGTGTCCACGAAGTCGAAGACGCTGTGGATCAGCTCCTTCTCGGTCTCGTCGAAGATCCCCTTGGCGGTGCCTTCGCGGATAAGCGACTTGACTTCCTCCTCGGAAATGAAGCTCGCGGAACCGGTTTCCTTGCCGCCGAACACCCGCAGGACCACGTTGCTCGAGCGGGTCAGGAACGCCACGAGGAACGACGTGCACCTGGAGATGGCGTCGATGGGAAGGGCCACGAAGAACGCGATGCGCTCGGAAAAGCGCAGCGCCAGGGATTTGGGGACCAGTTCGCCCAGCACCAGGCTGAGGTAGGCGATGGGCAGGACCACGATGAGGATGGCCGCGTAGTTGCCCCAGGTCTCGGCGTAAGGGAGCGGCAGCGACTGGAGCTGCGGCCTGAGGAGCTGGATGGCGCCGGCGCCGCCGATGGCGGAGGCCAGGGTGCCGACGAAAGTGATGCCGATCTGGACCGTGGCCAGGAACCGGTCGGGCTCATCCTTGAGCCGGCCCAGGGCCGCGGCGGCGCGCCGCCCCTTGCCGTTGGCCTTGCCCTGCACCTGGTCGATACGCGTCCTGCGCGTGGCGATCACGGCGATCTCCGCGGCGGCGAAGAAGCCGTTAGCCAGGATCAACAGCAGGATGACCGTGGCGCCCAACCATAAACTCTCGAACATTGAAACATCTCCCATCCGGAATGCCGGGACGTAAGGGGACACGGAGGAACTTCGCTCCGGATCGAGCCGGACGCGGGCGTTCCCGACAGACACGCGGTCAGTCTAGGGGTGCTGCATTTGTCCCGATGGGGCAATCAAGAGTTTGAGGAGGCAGGGGAGGGCGATGGAAGCCTTCAGGGCCGGAATGCGCGACGGCGGTATACTGTCGTCTTGTGAGTCGTCGGACATTTATGGAACTCCTTGTCTCCTGCGTCAGGAGACGGCCAATATTCTGCCAGAAATCTCCTTCATCCGTGACAAAAAAGCAAGCCCTTTTGCATACCCAAAACCGGGAAGGAAACCAAGGGTCCGGTCCGCAAACGGGACGTCCCGCGCGTCCTCCCGGCGCGCCGCCCGGACCGGATCCTGGTTGACCTGCACCCCCTTATCCGTTATGCAAACCACTTTGAGCGTTTGGCAATGACGACTCGCCAAGTCCCACGACTGCTGCAGGAATGCCTCCACGGGGGCTCCTTAGCGCCGGGCGACGCCCTCCTGCTCTCCAGTGTCGAGGGAGATGAGTTCACGGCGCTGCTTCGAGCGGCCGCCGAGTTGCGCGACCGCCACAAGGGCCGCACCGTCACCTTCTCCCCCAAGGTTTTCATCCCGCTGACCAACCTGTGTCGCGACTTCTGCGGCTATTGCACGTTTCGCAAGGCGCCCGGAGAAGACGGCGCCAGGACCCTGTCGCTGGACGAGGTGCTGGAGACGGTGCGGCGTGCCAAGGTGATGGGCTGCACCGAGGTGCTGTTCAGCCTGGGGGACAAGCCCGAGGCCATCTACCCGGAGATGCGGGAGTTCCTCCGGCGGGCGGGTTACCGCCGGACGCTGGAGTACCTGTACGAGGCCTGTCGCGTCGTGCTGGAGGAGACCGGTCTCTTGCCCCACGCCAATCCGGGGCTCATGGCGCGTGCCGACCTGGAGCGGCTCCGTCGGGTGAACGCGAGCATGGGGCTCATGCTGGAGAACGTCAGCGAGCGGCTCATGGAGCCGGGCGGTGCGCATGCCGACGCGCCGGACAAGAAGCCGGCGGCCCGGCTCCGGACCTTGGCCGAGGCCGGGCGGCTGGGCATCCCGTTCACCACCGGCATTCTCATCGGCATCGGCGAGACCTGGGAGGAGCGCATCGCGTCGCTCTACGCCATCCGCGAACTGCATGAACGTTACGGCCACATCCAGGAAGTGATCGTGCAGAACTTCCGCGTCAAGCCCGAAATCCCCATGCGCGACCAACCGCACGCGGACTATGACGACGAGGCCAGGACCATCGCCCTGGCGCGGCTGATCCTGGGGGGCGACATGAACATCCAGGCGCCGCCCAACCTGACGCCGGAGTGTTACGAGTGGTACCTGAACGCGGGTATCAACGATTGGGGCGGGGTATCCCCGGTGACCCGCGACTTCATCAACCCGGAGGCGCCCTGGCCCGAGCTGGTGGAACTGGCGGAGCGCACCGCGGCGGCCGGTTTCGTCCTGCGGCCCCGGCTCCCCATCTACCCGGAATACATCGCGCGGGCGGAGCGGTTCATCGCGCCCGAGCTGATCCCCTACATCGAGAGGTTGTGCGGCGAGGACGGCCTCGTCGTTCTCGGAGGACACCATGAGCCACATCGAAGCGATGTTCGACTATGACGACGGGGCCGAACGGCTGTATCAACTGCTGCCCCGCATCGACGGTCGAGTCGCGCGAATCCTGGAGGACGCCCTGGAGGGCCGTGAAGTCACGCGCGAGGAAGGGCTGGTGCTGTCGGAGGTGAGCGGTCACGAGCTCGCCGCCCTCGCGGTGACGGCCGATCTGATGCGGCAGGCCAAGGTGGGCGACCGCGTCACCTACGTGGTGTGCCGCAACATCAACTTCACCAACGTCTGTTACGTGGGCTGCAAGTTCTGCGCGTTCCACACCGGCCCCAACAAGCCCGGAAGCTGGGACAATTCCCTCGAAGAGGTGGCGGACAAGGCCGAGGAGGCATGGAACCGCGGCGCCACCGAGATCTGCATGCAGGGCGGCCTGCCGCGCGGCATGACGCCGTTCTACTACCGCGACCTGCTCCAGGCCATCCGCGCGCGGGTTCCCGGCATCCACATCCACGCCTACTCGCCCATGGAGATCACCTACGGCGTGGAACTGACCGGCATGCCGCTGGCCGATTACCTGAGCATGCTGCGCGACGCCGGTCTCGACAGCGTGCCGGGCACGGCCGCGGAGATCCTCGACGACGAGGTGCGCATGGTGCTGTCGAAGAACAAGGTCAGCACCGAGCAGTGGATGCGGGTCATCCGCACGGCCCACGAGGTAGGCATCTTCACCACGTCCACCATGATGTACGGCCACCGGGAGAACGGCAGCCACTGGGTGAACCACATGCTGCTGCTGCGGGACATCCAGAAGGAGACCGGAGGCTTCACCGAGTTCGTCCCGCTGGGGTTCGTGCACGAGAACACCGCGCTCTTCCAGCAAGGCCTGGCGCGGCCCGGCCCCACCGAGGAGGAGGACATCCGCGTGCACGCGCTGGCGCGAGTGCTGCTCAACGACGCCATTCCCAACGTCCAGGTCTCCTGGGTGAAGATGGGTCGGCGCATGTCGCAGTTCTGCCTCCGCTCCGGCGCCAACGACTTCGGCGGCACGCTCATGGAGGAGAGCATCTCGCGGCTGGCGGGCTCCACCGAGGGGCAGATGATCTGGCCCCACGAGTTCCGCTCGCTGATCCGCGGGATCGGCCGCATCCCCGCCGAGCGTTCCACCGGCTACGAGGTCCTGCGCACCTGGGAGGACGGGCGCGAGCTTCCCGCGAGCGATTTCGCGCCCGCCGCCGGCGCGGCCGACCAGACGGTAGCGGGCTTGTAGAGACCGCCGGAGTTGTCCACGAAACCCAGCGCCGGAACGCACGTGCTTCTCACCGGAGGCACGGGCGGGGCGAAGCTCGTGCTGGGCTTTCACGAGGAGGCGGCCGCAGAAGACCTGGTGGTGGTGTGCAATACCGCCGACGACTCGGTGGTGCACGGCCTCCACGTATCCCCCGACGTCGACACCATCGTGTACACTCTCGCCGGCCTCATCGACCCGGCCAAGGGGTGGGGCGTCCGCGACGACACCTTCACCGTGCTGGACCAACTCAAGCGGCTCGGCAACGAGACCTGGTTCCGCTTGGGAGACCGCGACATCGCCACGCACTTGACCCGCACGCGCCTCCTGTCGGAGGGGCAACCGTTGTCGCGGGTCACCGCCGCGCTGTGCCGCGCGCTGGGGGTGCGATCCACCGTGTTGCCCATGACCGACCAGCGGGTGGAGACGCGCCTGGCCACGCCGGATGGAGAGATCTCCTTCCAGGAATACTTCGTCAAGGCGCGCTGGCAGCCGGAGGTCCTGAGCCTGCGTTACCAAGGGATCGAGGAAAGCCGCCCCGCTCCCGGAATGCTCGAAGCCATCGCCGGCGCCGCCCTCGTGGTCGTGTGCCCCAGCAACCCCGCCACCAGCATAGGCCCCATCCTCGCGGTACCCGGAGTACGCCAAGCCTTGAGGGACACGCCTGCCAGGGTCGTGGCCGTGAGTCCCATGGTGCAGGGACGTTCCTTCAGCGGTCCGGCACACAAATTGATGGTGACCCTGGGAGTGGAAGCGTCCGTCACCGGGCTTGCCGAGGCCTACCGGGATTTCGTCGACGTGCTGCTCATCGATACGGAAGACCGGCACCTGCGGCCCGCCATTGAGCGACTCGGCGTAAGGGTTCTGGTCACCTCCATCCGCATGGATACCCTCGAGGACAAGAAGCGGCTGGCGCGGGAACTATTGAACCCGTCCATATAGGAGTTCCATTGACTCTCCGTCATTCCGGGGAAACAGGCTGTGTCGGACTCCCTCGGTAGGGACTGGCGCCAACGCCGCGAAACGTCATTCCCGCGGAAGCGGGAATCCAGGGGCGGGGCGAAACGAGCGTACTTGCCCCGCCTCACCCCTCCTGGATTCCCGCTTCCGCGGGAATGACTAGACCGGGTGGCAGCGCCATATCCTGTCCCTGTGCCTTACGCAACGCATTCCGTGGGAACGACGTATTCGTTACGTCCCTGCCGCCGGGTCTGTTGGATCTGTTCCGCCGGAATGACTGTTCGGGCCGCCGGCAGGTTTCAAAATTCGCCGGGCAGGTGCTAAGCACTTCTGTTCCATGATGAAGTTCGGCGCACTCATTCCCGTCAAAGCGTTCCAGGGAGCCAAGCAGCGGCTTTCCTCGCGGCTTAGTCCGCCCGAGCGCTCGGAGTTGATGAGGGCCATGGTCCACGACGTGCTGACCGAGGTCACCCGGGCCGGGGGCATCCACCGGACCTTCGTCGTGACGGGCTCGGACGAGGTGGCGCGCTGGGTGTCGGCCTGCAACGTGACGGTAATCCGGGAACATGACGAGACCGGCGAAACCGACGCGGTCCACTTCGCCCTTGACGTCATGAAAGGGGCGGGCATGGACGCCGCCCTGGTGATGCCGGGCGACATCCCGCTGCTGCGCGCCGGCGACGTGGAATCGGTGGTGCGCGCCGCGCCAGCCAATCCGGACGTTCCGTTCGCTGTCCTGGTTCCCTCCCACGACCGCATGGGCACCAACGCGCTGTTGCTGGCACCGCCCGACATCTTGCGGCTCCGCTTCGGTTACGACAGCTTCCGCTACCACCTGAACGAGGCGGAAGCCCGTGGCGTGTTCGTCAAGGTCATCGAGAACTCGCGCATCGCGCTGGATATCGATGAGCCCGCCGATCTGCGGAAACTCATCCCCTGCCTGGAGCGGGGACGTACCCACGACCGCCTCACCGCCATGCGCGACAACGGCAGCGGCTTCTTCGCGCGGGCCAGTTGACCCACATTCTTCATGAAGCGCTTGTAGCGGTAACGTGATGCGCCGCCTGGAAATCATCGCCGTGGAGGGGCTGGGTGAGGTCAAGCCCGGCGATCCGCTGGGGCGGCTGCTGGTGGAGGCGTGCGCGCGCCAGGGGCTCGCTCCGCGCGACGGTGATGTGCTGGTGGTGGCCCAGAAAATCGTTTCCAAGTCGGAAGGTCGCGCGGTGGACCTGCACGCGGTGACACCGTCGGCGGAGGCCCTGCGGCTTTCCGCCGAGCTCGACGGCAAGGACCCGCGCCTGCTGGAGCTGATCCTGGGCGAGAGCCGCCGCATCGTCGCCAAGGGACGCAGCACCATCGTCGTCGAAACCCATCACGGCTTCGTGTGCGCCAACGCAGGTATCGACCTGTCCAACGTAGGCGTCGGCCGCGCCCTGCTGTTGCCCAAGGATCCGGACGGTTCCGCCCAACGCATCCGCGACGAAGTGCGGCGACTCACCGGGAAGACCGTGGGCGTCGTCATAACGGACACGTTCGGACGTCCCTGGCGCCTGGGCACCACCGACGTCGCCATCGGTGTGGCCGGCTTCGGCCCGCTGATCGACTACCGCGGCGGGACGGACCCGTACGGATACGAACTCAAGGCCTCGGTCACCGCCGTGGCCGACCAGATCGCCAGCGCGGCGGAGCTGGTCATGGGAAAGACGAGCGGCGTGCCCGCGGCCTTCGTCCGGGGCCTGGATCTGCCGCCCCTCGAGGGCTCGGCGCGGGACCTGATCCGGCCGGCGGAGGACGACCTGTTTCGCGGCGACAGATAGTGCGTGCCGTATTTGTGGCGCCCGGCGCGAACATGCTATGAGCCTTCCCATGCAAGATTCCATTTCAATCGCAATCGTGGGAGGGACCGGAAGTCTGGGAATGGGCTTGGCGAGCCGTCTGGCGCGGCCCGGCGTGAAGGTCCTGATCGGCTCGCGCGACGCCCAGAAGGGCGCGGACGCCGCCAGGGATTTGAACGATAAGCTGGGCACCGACTTCGTGGAGGGGATGCTCAACGCCGACGCGGTGCGGGAGGCGGAGCTGGCCGTCATCTCGGTCCCTTACGAGGGGCAGGAGAAGATGGTGACCGATCTGGCCGGCGAGCTGCGAGGCAAGATCGTCATCGACGCGGTGGTGCCGCTGCTCAAGGGCAGGCCGTTCGTTCCCGAGGCCGGCTCAGCGCTGCTGGAGGCACAGAAGATCCTGGGGGACGATACCCCGGTCATCGGCGCGCTACACAACATCTCGGCGCTCGACCTGAGCGCTCCCGAAGAGCCTCTGGGCGATGTCCTGGTATGCGGCGACAGCCGGGAAGCCAAAGACCGCGTCATCGAACTGCTGGAACGCATCGGCGCCACCGGCCTGGACGCCGGCCCGGCGGCCAACGCCTACGTGGTGGAAGGGCTCACCGGCGTGCTGATCGCCCTCAACCGCCGTTACAAGTCCAAGCACGCCAGCGTCAAGATCACCGGAATTCACTGAGCCGCCGCACCGCGGCTGGAGCAGAGTCGCAGGGGCGGGTCTTGAACCCGTCTGCGCCCGCATCGCACCGGCGGCCAAACGAGCGTCAGGATTCAGGAGGGGAACCCATGAGCCTGCCCGTCATCGATGCCGACGGCCATGTAATCGAGGACGAATCCATCGTCGATTACATCGAAGAACCTTACCGCAGCCAGGCGAGTAAACGAATCCTCACTCGCGTCTTCCCCTCCCTGGACCATCATCACCTGGGGCTCAAGTACTTGAGCGAGGGCGCCTTCGGCGGCGGCGAGCCCGTCACTCCCGAGGACTGGCGCTCGTTCGTGGAGGAGGCCGGCTTCGAGTGCAGCGTGCTGTACCCTACCTGGGGCCTCGCCATGGGCAACATCAGCATGCCCGACTGGGCGTGCGCCGTGGCCCACGCGTACAACAGTTGGCTCTACGACCGCTATCTCAAGGACAACCCGCGGCTCAAGGGAATGGCGCTGCTCCCGCTGCAGGACCCGCAGGAGGCGGTCAAGGAGCTGCGTCGCGCGGTGACCGAACTGGGCATGCTCGGGGCCATGCTGCCCTCGCGCGGCCTGCCCATGGACCTGGGCCACAAGACCTACTGGGACGTCTACGCGGAGGCCGAGCGGCTGGGCTGCGGGCTCGCGGTGCACGGCGGCTGCCACCACGGCATGGGCCTCGACACTCTGGAGGCGTTTGTTCCCATCGCCGGGCTGGGCCACCCCTTCAGCCTGATGATCGCCTTCTCCGGCATGGTCTACCACGGCGTCTTCGACCGCTTCCCGAACCTCCGTGTGGCTTTCCTGGAAGGGGGCGCAGGCTGGCTGACCTTCTGGATGGACCGCATGGACCGGTCCCACGAGTTTTTCGGGGAGTGGAATTCCCACGGCAACTACCACGGACCCGATCCGGAACACTTGCCGAGCCAGTACGGACTCCTGGAAAACGTCTTCGTGGGCTGCGAGGGCGGGGAGAACGGTCTCGACTACCAGGTCCAGCGCGCCGGCAACGAGCGGTTCCTCTTCGCCAGCGACTTCCCCCACGAGATCGGCCCAGGCGACATCGGACACGAGATCGCCGAGGTAGCCGAGCACCCGACGCTCTCCGACGAGGCCAAGGCCGCCATCCTCGCGGATAACGCCCGCCGTTTCTACCGGTTGGGGCAGTAGCCGAACCGTCTTGATGGGCGTGACGGCCGGCTTCGCGTTTATCGAAACCGATAACCTCGTCACTCCTTCTCGCCGGCGCTTGCCGCCGCGTCATCCAGGGCGTTACCCCGCTGATATGCCTCGCGCCCGCTGAGCCGCGACCAGTACGCCTCGAATGCGGGGCGTTTTTCGATGGTGTCGTATTGCATGCCCCAACCGATGTGCGACCCGACGTATACGTCGGCGGCGGAAAAGGTTTCACCCGCGACGTAGCCGTCGCCCTCGACGGCTTTCTCCAGGGCGTCCATCACGTTGGCGTAGTTGCCGTAGCCCACCATGGATTCCTTGTCCACCGGCACGGCGAAACCGAACATGCGGCCGGTGACCGCCGCCTCCAGCGGACCGGCGGCGAAGAACAGCCAGCGGTAGTAGGCGCCGCGCTGTCCGCTCGGCGGCGCCAACCCCGCCTCCGGGAAGGCATCGGCGAGGTAGGCGCAGATGGCGGCGCATTCGGTGACCACCGTGTCGCCGTGGCGGATGGCCGGCACTTTGCCCATGGGGTTGACGGCCAGGTACTCCGGCGACTTCATTATCGGGCCGAACTCCACCAGCTCGGTGCGATACGGGACACCCGACTCCTCCAGCATCCAGCGCACGATGCGCCCGCGCGACATCGGGTTTGTGTAGAAAACCAGTTCCGCCGACACGATCATTCTCCTTTCAGCCTCTGACCCAGCAGGGCGAGTCTGTACGCCGGAAGCGAATCCGTCCCAGCACGGCATTCACCCGGACAGGCCCTCGGGCCGTGTCCGGGCTCGGTCCCCTCACGCGTCCTCCGCCGGCATGTACTTCCCCTCTTCGTCCAGCGTGATCTGCCTGCGTTCGTTGAGCCGCCCGACCAGCGCCACGACGGTGGCGAACGCCTGGTCCGAGAAGGCGTCCAGCAGCTCGCTGAAGGTGAGCCGCTTCTCGCGCAGCATGCTCAGAGTTCGTTCCGCCAGCCGTTCGATGGCGTCGTCGCCGGCTGCTGGCGGCTGCGCCGCAGACGGCGACTCGCTCAGGTAGTCGTCGAGTACCGCCTTGCCCTGGTTGTGGTAGATGATCCGGTTGTAGCGGTAGCGTGGCACATTCTCGGGGATAGTGGCGTCGATGCCCATCTTGGCGGTGGTGGGGACCCCGTTGGTGCTCGGCGGGATGGACGGGTCCAGCGGCTTGGAGCGCGCGTTGGACAGGATCACGGTGTCCCGGTCCGCCTGCACGCGGGTGGCGATGGCCCATTCCACCTCCACGGGGTCGAAGATGTCGATGTCGTCGTCGGTCACCACCACGTACTTGATGTCGGCGATGGACAGCAACGCGGCGATGGCGTTCTTGCCGTCGCCCGGGCTCTTCTTGATGGAGGCCACGATGTGCCAGTGGCAGCAGCCGCCCGGCGTCACGTTGATGGCGGTGACCTGGACGCCGGTCTCCGCCATCACGCGCCACGCCGCCGCTTCGTAGATCGGCGCGCTCATCCACAGGTTTTCCCACGGCATGTGCAGCGCGTAGTAGATGGGGTCGCGGCGGTGCAGCACGGACTTGATGTGGACATTCGGGTTCCGGTGGGTGCCGCCCACCAGGCGGGAGAACTCGCCGAAGGGGCCCTCGGGATGCACCCAGCCCTCGGGCGGGATCTCTCCTTCCAGGACGATCTCGGAGCCGGCGATGAACGGCACCGGCCCGGCCACTCCCGGCGTCAACTCCACCGGTTGCCCGCCGAGGCCGCCGGCGAAGCCCAGCTCGTTGGTTCCCAGCGATGCCTTGAAGAGCGCCCCCATCAGTTCCCGCGGGTGCACGCCGATGGAAATCGAGATGGGCAGCGGGCGGTTCTCCGCCAGCGCCCGCCTGGTGAAGTTGTGAAGGTTGTTGGGCGTGACGATGTCGATGCCGGTGACGTTGCGCTCCTTGAGCATCAGTCGGTAGCAGCCGGCGTTCATGCCGTACTCGGGGTCCTCGGAGATGACCACCGCGGCGGTGATCATGGGCGCGCCGTCGAGGGTGGAGAAGATCGGCACCGGCAGCTTGAACACGTCCACGTCGTTGCCCTGGCGGATGAACTCCTTGACCGGCGCGTCGTCCACCATCACCGGATCGATGGAGTTGGACATGGCGAATTGGAAACACTTGTGGATCTCGGGGTAGGGCGCGTCCAGCGCTAGGCCCAGGCGTTCCCGCTTCTGCAGCAGTCCGCACGCCACCGGGATGTCATACCCCACGGGGTTCTCGAACAGCAGCGCCTGGTCGCTCTGCGCCGTGAGCGCCGCCACGTCCCTCAGGTCAACCGGCTTGCGTATGTCCAGCAGCTCGTCGTTGTCCCGCAGCAGCTCGATGTACTCCCGAAAAGTCCCGTTCATGCTTTCCACCTCCAGACCGGCAACATAGCCAAGAGCGTGGACTGCATCAAACGCCGCCACTTCATGTCGTCATTCCCGTGGAACAGGCTGTGTCAAAACTTATGACGCAGAGACCCCTTGAATCGTCATTCCCGCGAAAGCGGGAATCCAGGGGTGGAGAGGGGCAATCGCGGGCGGGCGTTTGACACCCGCGGGGAGCCGAGGAATATTAGTTCCGCGTCATTCCAGGCGCCATGGGGAGGCAAGCGTGATCGATCAGCAACTACTCGACATCCTGGCATGTCCCGAGACCCATGAACCGGTTGCCCTGGCCGACGAGGCGCTCGTCAAAACCGTCAACCGGAGGATCGAAGCCGGACAACTTCTCAACCGCGCCGGCGAAAAGGTGACCGAACCCATCGACGGCGGGCTCGTTCGAGCGGATGGCCGGTACCTCTACGCCATCCGCGAAGGCATCCCCATCATGCTTGTGGAGCAGGCGATTCCCCTGGAGGACATCAACGACGAGGGCTGACCGGCCCGCTCCGACCTTGACCTCTTCCCCCCTATGGGCTAGTCGTTTTCTCTCCGTGCCGGAGTGGTGGAATTGGTAGACGCGCTGGACTCAAAATCCAGTAGGGGCAACCCTGTGGGGGTTCGAGTCCCCCCTCCGGCACCATGTTCTTCCCACCATCGCCACAGCCGGCGCGCGGATTTCTCTTGAAGTCAGGCAGCCGACCTTCCATCTTTCTCGATGACGAAGTCGAGCGTGTAGTCGAGGCAGGCCAGCAGTCGGACCATCTGATCGATGGATTTCTTGTAGTTGGTCGGGTCGAGGAGCCGGTATATCTGGGCAGGTGAGGTCGCGAGTCTGCGCGCGAGTCCCCGTTTCGGCAGTCTCGACTCCTTGAGCAGCGTCCGCGCCTTCAATGTAAGTTTGTAGAGGGTCAAATCCCGCATGTAGTCAGGGTCTTTGTTGTAGTTCAGGAAGTCATCGACGTGGACGCTGTCTTCCTCTCCCGATTCCAGGAAATAAGTGATCGCTTCGTTCCCGAGTTCCGGGTCCACGTACACTTCCTTCACCGGGTTGGTCCTGGAGGGTGCGATGTCGAGCTTTATGTAAGGGAACGTCAACGCACCCTTCCTCGTCTCGATTTCGAAGCACCGTCGGCGATTGTTGGCCGTCACGCTCTTGATGGTCATAGCCTTCCCTCCTCTCGCAGCCTTCGGAGTATCTGCTTGACCCGGCGATCGACTTTGCCGGCCATTGGTTGCCAGCCCTGGAGGTCGAACTTTGCTACCATTTCGCCGTCCCGGTAGATGTGCACATGAGGAGGGTTGTGGTCTCCCTTGGCCGTGAAGAAAATGTAGCCACCCCTCTTGATTCGCCCCATGTCCAAGCCCTGCATAACAGTATCATACAAGATACTAGTTGGCAAGGACAACTCAGGCGCCGCCGAGGACTATTCGGCCGAAGCCGTTGTCGTGGTCCATGGGTCTTGTGCTTGGATGCGGAATATGCAAGTTGCACACCTGAATCAAATTCACGGAGGTGTCCATGAGCATCCAGTTGTATTATGCGCCCGTCACTTGCGCGATGGCGCCCTACATCACGTTGACCGAGGCGGGGGCGGACTTCGAGGTCAAGGCCCTGAACTTCCGGGCGGGGCAGAACCGCACCGAGGAGTACATGAAGCTCAACCCCAAGCACAAGGTGCCGCTGCTGGTGGTGGACGGCAAGACGCTGACCGAGAACGTCGCCATCCAGGTGTGGATCGCGCGCCGCTTCCCGGAGGCGAAGCTGCTGCCGTCGGATCCCTGGGACGAGGTGAAGGCGATCTCCATCATGTCGTGGTGCGCGTCGGGCATCCACCCGTACCTGAGCCGCATCAACTCGCCGGCCAAGGTATGCGACCTGGCGGCCAGCGAGGAGAGCGTGTCCCGCATCGCGGCCGAGTTCCTCGCCGAGACCAACGGCATTGCCGAGGCAATGCTGGAGGGGCGCGAGTACTTCTTCGACCACTTCACCGCGCCGGACGCGCACTTCTTCTGGTGCGTGCGCCGCGGCACCCAGTTCAACATCGACCTGGAGCCCTACCCCAATGTCCGGGCGCATTTCGCGCGTATGCAGACACGTCCGAGCGTCCAGAAGCTGTTGGCGTTCGAGAAGGAGACGCAGCAGTCGTTCGCGGCGTAAGGAGGCCGTCTGCGGCGAAAGCGCACCAACGCCCCGAAACGTCATTCCCGCGAAAGCTTGCCCCCGATCGGGGTCGAGGGCAAGCTTTCGCGGGAATCACCCATGTCGGCTTGCAGCCGACACAAAGGGGGATGAAAATGGGGCGCCTCCCAATGAGTCATTCCCGCGCAAGCGGGAATCCAGGGGTGGGGGGTGTGGCGGCCTCATTACCCGGCCCCACCCCGCCTGGATTCCCGCTTGCGCGGGAATGACTCATTAGGGTGTAGCGGGATTTCTTAACTACACGAAATCATTGAACAATTGTTTATTTTCATATCGATGACGTTTCGGGGCGTTGGATCTCGCGGGGATGACGAGTCAGGCTTGGGTGCTTTTTTTCCGTGCCGGCTTGGGTCGCACCAGCCATGCGCCCAGGGCCGGCAGCAGCACGACGGCGGCGATCATGTTCACCAGGAACATGAACATCATCACGATGCCCATGTCCGCCTGAAACTTGAGCGGAGCGACACACCAAGTGCCCACGCCCGCGGCGAGGGTGAGCCCGGTGAGCACCACGCCGGCGCCGGTGATGTTGAGCGTGCGCTCGTAGGCGGTGGCGAAGTCGAGCCCTTCTCTCAGATGAGTGCGTAGCCGCCCGTAGATGTAGATGGCGTAGTCCACGCCGATCCCCACCCCCAGCGCCACCACTGGCAGCGTTGAGATCTTGAGGCCGATCTCCAGGATCGCCATGAGCCCGTAGGCCAGGAGCGACACCGCGGCCAGCGGCACGATGATGCACACCGTGGCCGCCACCGAGCGGAACGAGAGCAGGCACAGCAGGATGACCCCGGCGAAGACGTAGCCCAGGATCGGGAACTGCGACGCGTCCACCTCCTCGTTGGTGGCGGCCATGACGCCGACGTTGCCGCCCGCGAGCCGGAAGCGGATGCGCTCCACGGTGTTCTCATGCTGGAAGTTCTTGGTGGCGTCGACGACGCGCTGGATGGTCTCGGCCTTGTGGTCGGTGGTGTAGATGCGCGTGGGCAGCACGCTGCAATCGTTGTTGATGAGTCCGCTGCTGGTGGGCACCGGCGAGACCGACTGTACGAGGCTGTGGCGGTTCCGCGGCAGCGTGCGCCACTTGAGATTGCCCTCGTTCCAGCCGGCGTTGATGCCGCGCGCGACGCTGGCCAGGCTCACCACGGACTGGACCCCCTCCACGTTGCGCACGTGCCAGGTGAACTCGTCCAGGGTGGTGAGCACGTCGTAGTCGATGCAGCCGTCGGGCACCGTCTCCGCGAACACCGTGAGCACGTCGACGCCGATTTTGAAGCGCTCGGTGATGACCGCGATGTCGCGGTTGTACACCGACTCCGCCCGCAGCTCCGGCACGCCCTGGTGGCTGTCGCCCACCTTGACCTGGACCGCGTAGAAGGCCCCCACGGCCACCAGCACCGCGGCTAGCCCTACCGTCACCGCCGCGGGGCCCCGGTGCGCCAGCCGCGCCACTCGGGACCACAACGGCCGCAGGACGCTGTCGCGCTTGGCCGCGGCCTGCCGTTCGGCGTCGCTCATGCGGAAGTACGACAGCAGTACCGGCAGCAGCGCCAGGTTGGTGAGGATGATGGCGACGATGCCGAGGCTGGCCGTGATGGCCGTCTCCCGGATGACCTGGACTTCGATAAACGAGATGGTGATGAAACCCACCGAGTCCGACGCGAGCGCCACCGCCCCCGGCAGCAGCAGGCGCCGGAAGCTCGCGCGCGCGGCGTCCACACCGGCGGTGCCTGCCACTACCTCGGCGCGCACCGCGCTTACCATCTGCACCCCGTGGCTTACCCCCACCGCGAACACCAGGAAGGGCACGAGGATGGACATGGGATCGATGCCGAACCCCAGGGCGGTGACCGTGCCGAGCTGCCACACCACCGCCACCAGCGAGCACACCAGCGGGGGGATGGTCAGCCGCACCGACCGGGTGTAGAGGTACACGAACAGGGCGGTGATCAGGAAGGTAATGCCGAAGAACGCGATGACCCGCGCGGCGCCCGTGGCGATATCCCCCACGAGCTTGGCGAAGCCGATGATATGCAGGTGGACGGGAGCGCTCGCCTGCGCCTTGACGCGGATCTCTTCGAGCTGGCGGGCGACGTCGAGGTAGTCGAGGCGCTTGCCGGTGTTGGGATCGAACTCCTGCAGCCGGCCGCTGACGATGGCGCCGGTGAAGTCGTTGGCCACCAGCCTGCCCACGACGCCGGCCTTGATGGCGTTCTCGCGCACCCGGGCCAGGCCGGCCTCGGTGGCCTTGAAGCTCGCGGGCAGCACGTTGCCCGCGATGACCCCGTCCTCCACCACCTCGATGTAGCGCACGTTGGGCGTCAGAATGGAGAAGACCTGGGTGCGGTCGATGCCCGGCAGGAAGAACATCGCGTCGGTGACCTGCTTCAGCACGGCGAAGAACTCGGGGGTAAACATGTCCCCCTCTTGCGCCGTGATGGCGATCACCACTTGGTCGGCGCTGCCGAACTGATCCTGGTGCTTGAGGAAGGTCTGCATGTACTCGTGCTTGAGGGGCACGAGCTTGAAGAACCCGGCATCCACGCGCAACTGCGCCGCGAACCAGCCCATGGCAAGGGTGACGAGCGCGAAGACGGCGATGACGATTCCGCGCCGGGTGAACAGACAGCGCTCGAGGAAGGCGGTGAACGGGTTGGGTGGGGCAGTATTGGGTGCGTCCGGCATGGGCGGCTACTCGGGCTTGTGGACCGATTCCAGGCCGGACAGGCGCCGGACGCCGAACTCTCCGGTCAGCAGCACGCCGCCGTCGGGCAGAACCAGCGCGGACGCAATGCCCTGGCGCGAGGGCAGGCGCGTGGTGGACACGCTGCGGCCGTCGTCGCGGCTGGTCAGGATGACCCCTTCGAGGCCGGTGAGGACCAGGTGGCCGGACGGCATGCGGATCGCGTCCGTGAGGGTCGCGGTGGTGTGGGTGGCCACGCGCGTCCAGTTCGCGCCCGCATCCTCGGAGCGGAAGAGATGTCCGCGAAGCCCCAGAAGCAGGAGGCGGTTCGCATCCAGCATCAGGGCGCCGTACCACGAGCCGGTGTAGGGCGAGGGCAGTTCGCGCCACGTGCCGCCGCCGTCGTCGGAGCGGTACACGACGCCGGCCTCCGCGGCGATGAACAGGCGTTCCCCTCCGGCGGGCACGATCTCGTTCAGGTGGAAGTCGTCCTGGCTGATGGCGCGGGAGGTCCAGGTGGCGCCGCCGTCACGCGTGGCCAGGAAATAGCCGTAGGCGCCCACGGCGAAGCCCGTTTCCTTGTCCCGGAACCAGACGTCCAGCAGGGGCCGCTCCTCTTCGGGCGCGCGGTGCAGCAGCCGCCACGTGTCGCCGGCGTCGTCGGTGCGGAGAATGACGGCATCGTGCCCCACGGCCCAGCCGGTGGTGGCGTCGTGCATGTACACCGCGGTGAGCAGGGCGCGCACGGGCACCTGTGTCTGTTTCCAGTTCGCGCTGTCGTCGGATATCAGGATGTGGCCGCGCTGGCCCACGACGATGACGCGGTCACCGGCCGTGGCAGCGTCCAGCAGGAGGGTGGTCGCTGCCAGCGGTGCCTGGACGGCCGGCATCGTGTCTCCGGCGGCCTGAGCGGTCAGGCACAGGAACAGGGCCGGCAGCAGGGCCGTCGGGCTGCAACGGAGATGATGTATGCAATAACGAAGCAGGGACAGACGCCGGCAGATTTCTTTCATGATCCCAGAACGCAGAGGCATGGCCCCCCGAATCGTCATTCCCGCGGAGGCGGGAATCCAGGGGTGGAGAGGGGCAAAACGGCGT
>JAJDXX010000248.1 GCA_022823055.1 Candidatus Binatia bacterium
CGCGGCAGGGGCTGGCACTCGCTCAGGCGGAAGTTCGCGACCGACCTCATGGACCAGCCGCTGAAGGTGCTGTGCGAACTCGGCGGTTGGAAAACGGCCAAGACGGTCCTACGTTGCTACCAGCGAGCCGACGAGGGACAACTCAGGAAGGCACTGGACGCCCGCCGCCGGGCGCACAGCTAGAAGCCTCAAGTAGCGGGAACCATCCAGAGGGAATCAGACCCCGCCACGCATGCAACCGCAACCACCACAACGAGATGCGAAACTGTCGGCCTCTGCCGGGCTGGCAAGGCGCCTCGTCCGCGGGCTGCCAGATGAACATTTTCGGTCTTCGCGCGCTACGCCAGCGCGTGGAAACCGTGAAGGACACGGCGGTCGTGGCCAACAGACCGCGAACACGAGGTGATTCTTGTCGGTTGCAAGCCCAACCGCAGCACCCTCCGGCCCCGCCGGCGACGGCGCCGCGCCCGCCCGTCTCGAACTCCCCGTCACCGGGATGTCGTGCATGGCGTGCGCGGCGACCATAGAGAACGTTCTGCGCGCGGGCGTCCCCGGGGTGGTGAGCGCGGACGTGAACTTCGCCTCCGGCCGCGCGACCATCCAGTACGAGCCCGACGCAACGACACCCGCCGAGATGACGCGCGCCATCGAGGAGGCCGGCTACGGGGTGGTCGCCGAAGCGGTGGAGGCGGAGGACGGGGGCTCCGCAGCAAGATCAGAGGACGCCGAGGCGGCAGCCCGCGCGCGCGAGATCGACCGGCACGGCCGCGAGTTCCGCACCGGGCTGGCGTTCACGCTCCCCCTCTTCCTGGTCAGCATGGCCCGCGACTTCGGGCTGGTGGGTGCGTGGGCCCATGCGCCCTGGGTGAACTGGGCCTTTCTCGTCCTCGCGACCCCGGTACAGTTCTACGTCGGGTGGAGCTACTACACCGGCTCCTTCAAGGCACTGCGCAATCGCGGCGCCAACATGGACGTGCTGGTGGCGCTGGGATCGTCTGCGGCGTTCTTCTACAGCGTGGTCGTGACGGTTGCGCTCACCGTCGGGGTGACCACGGCGGGCGAACACGTCTATTTCGAGACGGCCGCGGCGATCATCACCCTGATCAAGCTGGGCAAGTGGCTGGAAGTCCGGGCCAGGGGCGAGACCGGCGACGCCATTCGCCGCATGATGGCGCTCCGCCCGCGCACCGCCACCCTCCTCGCGGACGGGGAGGAGCGGGAGGTGCCGCTCGACCAGGTGCAGGTGGAACAGGTCGTGCTGGTGCGCCCCGGCGAGCGTATTCCGGTCGACGGCGTCGTGCTCGGCGGGCGCTCCTCGGTGGACGAGAGCACCTTCACCGGCGAGAGCCTCCCGGTGGACAAGGAGCCGGGGGCGGAGGTGATCGGCGGCACCCTCAACCACGAGGGCCTGCTGCAGGTGCGCGCCACCCGGGTGGGCGCCGACACCGCCCTGGCGGGGATCGTGCGCCTGGTGCGCGAGGCCCAGGGCAGCAAGGCGCCCGTGCAGCGGCTGGCCGACCGGGTGGCGGGGATCTTCGTACCGATCGTGATCGTGATCGCGGCGGGGACCTTCCTGGTGTGGTGGATGGCCGCGGGCGCCGGTCTGCCGGCCGCGCTGATCCGCACGGTGGCGGTGCTGGTGATCGCCTGCCCGTGCGCTCTGGGGCTGGCGACCCCCACGGCCGTGATGGTCGGGATGGGAGTGGGGGCAGGGAAGGGCATCCTGTTCAGGAACAGCGAAGCGCTCGAGCTCGCCCGGCAGTTGAAGGTGATCGTGCTCGACAAGACCGGCACCCTTACCAGGGGTGAGCCGGCAGTGCGCACGGTGGTGGGCAGCGACCCGCGCAGGATCCTCGGGATGGCGGGCTCCGCCGAGTGGGGCAGCGAGCATCCGCTGGCGCGCGCAGTGGTGCGGGAGGCACAGGCGCGCGGCATCGAGCTGGAACGTCCGCGCGACTTTGAAGCCGTGCCGGGGTCGGGGGTGGCAGCCACCGTGAGCTATCACCGTGTGGTGGTGGGGAAGAGGCGGTTCGCGGGCATCCTCGGCAGCCTCGGGCAGGAGCTGGCGACTCAGGCGGAGCGCCTGGAGACGGAGGCGCACACGGTGGTCTGGGTCGCGGTCGACGGACGCGCGATCGGCCTGATCGCCATCGCGGACGAACTGAAGCCCGGCGCCCGCGACGCGATCGAGACGCTGCGAAGGCGCATGCGGGTGGTCATGGTCACCGGCGACAACGCGGCTACCGCCGCCGCCATCGCCGAAGAAGCCGGCATCCGCGAGGTGCGCGCCGGCGTCCCGCCGCGCGAGAAGGCCGAGGTGGTGAACGCCCTCAGGGAGGACGTGGGCGGGCGCGTCGCCATGGTGGGAGACGGCACCAACGACGCTCCCGCGCTGGCCCGCGCGGACGTCGGCATCGCCATCGGCACGGGCACCGACGTGGCCATCGAAAGCGCCGACATCACCCTCATGGGCGGCGACCTGGCGGGCGTGCACGAGGCCATCCACCTTTCGCACGCGACCATGCGCACCATCCGCCAGAATCTCTTCTGGGCCTTCGGCTACAACGTGGCGCTCATTCCGGTGGCCGCCGCCAGCAGCCTGCTGCACCCGGTTCTCGCGGCCTTGGCGATGGCCTTCTCGAGCGTCAGCGTGGTGCTGAACAGCCTGCGCCTGAAGCTCAGGGCCGACCGGCCTCTTGCCTGGTGAAGACCAGCACCCGCCAAACCACGCCCGCGCGCTCGAATCGCTTTGCGAGTCCGTAGCTCTCCACCACCGCCTCCACGGCGGAGGGGTCGTGGGCGAAGACCCGGAACGGATGCCGCCTGAGGCGCTGGATGAAGTTCACCAGCCCGACCCCGAAGCGCGCCAGCGGTCCGCCGCGGGGCATCACCAGCCCGAGGGTCCGCCTCGCCAGGGGCGCCGCGGCACCCAGCAGGGCCGGCATGTCGGGATAGCAGCAGACCACCCGGTCCAGGGTCACCAGGTCGGCCGGGGGCAGTTCGCGCGCCCGCTCGACGAAGTCACCGTCCACGTAGCGAATGCGTTCGGCGTAGCCCCGCGCCTCGGCCTCGGATCGAGCCGCGCGCAGGAACGCCGGAGCCGCGTCCGAGTGGGTGCCCCCGGCCGCCCCGCGCGCCATCAGCTCGTGCTGAATGGCCCCGATGCCCCCGCCAACGTCGATGAAGGTGCGGCCCTCGACGCCGTCCTGCGCTACGGCCCCCAGCAGCCAGCGCGTGGCCCTGGCCGGGCCCTTGCGGCGGAACCTGCGCAGGTTCCTGCGCGCATGCCCGTCATCGAATTGGCGTTCAAGCCCGCAGCACTGAGAACAGCTCACCGCGATTCGCGCATCAGATGCGCTGGTGGTCGGCCCGCCAGTCCTCCACGGCCTGCTTGATCTCCTTTCGGTCCGTCAGGTCGCCGTCGAGGACCCGGCGCACCAGGCCGGACAGCTCCGCGTCGGAAGCGAAGCGCAGCCCGATCAGCTGATCCGTCGTCAGATCCTCGATGCGGCTCTTCAGGTCATCCGGAAGGAGTTTCTCCATGCGCAGGCGCTCCTCCAGGCGGATCACGCGGTCCTGCACGCCCACGGCGAACCGGCGCGCCAACATGATTCCCACCGAAGCCCCGCCCGCGGTCAGGAACAGGGCCAGGGTCTCGACGCTGAAGTCGATGAACAGTCGGAAGAGGAAGCTCGCGGCCGCAGCCGTCGCGGCGAACCAGGCCACGAGAAACAGCCGGGGGGGCCGCTTGGCGTGATTGGCGTAGTTCTGGGATTCGGCCATCGGGATTCCGGGTCCGGGGGGGTCGTCGGGCCCTCGAGCTATTGCGTCGTCAGGGGCTCCGGGGGCCTACCAGTCCTCCTTCTCCAGCGCCTTCATTTCCTTCCGCAGTCGGTCCCAGTCGGTGTCGGAGATGTCCGAGTCCACCACCGGGACGCGTTCCCGTCCCTGGGCCACGTTCCTGCGCACGAAGAATCCGATGAGGATGCCGGAGAAGGCCACCGCGACCCACGGCATGACGTAGCCGACCCAGTTGAAGCCCTCCATCGGCGGCGAGCTGATGATGTCCGTGCCGAAGTCGGCGACGAAGCCGGCCAGGATAACCTCCTCGGACTCGCCTGCCTCCAGCGCCGCCAGGATGCGCTGGGTGAAGGCGGGCGATTCGCTGCACTGCATCTGATACTGGCAGATGTGGGTATCCAGGTTGCAGCCGCAGGTGCAGCGGATCATCTGTTCGATGCGGAGGAGGTCTTCGCCGTGCGGCCCGTCGTGGGAGTGCCGGAAGACGACGGCATCGGTGTAGCCCGCGTGCGAGGGGCCGGTGGAGAGGGGCTCCTGGGGCGCGCCGTGGGCGTGGATGGCGGAAGCGGCAAGCAGGATGGCGGCGGCAACAGTCATGGTCGTCCTGTCTCCTGGGGAACCGGTCCGGGTCGGCGGCCGGGGTCTGACCTGAATCTAACGGGTTCGGGTGAGGTCGGGGCAACTGCGGCGAGCCCGGGACACTCCTTGACCTCTCCCCGTCCGCTCGCTACGGTAGCGCCCGTTGCGTCCCCGGTTGGGCCAGGCGACGCCGAGCAAGGGCCGGTGGGAAGTCCGCGAGGTGGAGGAACCAGCGATGGCGCACCTGTTCGATCTTGCAGGATCGCGGGAGCGCGTGCGCGCGATGGCCGGAATGGCGGTCATCCTCTCCCTCCTCCTCGTCCATTCCGTAGAGAGTTCCCACACGCACGACAGCGGACCCGATTCGCCGGGCGCGTGTTCCGTGTGCCAGGTCGTCCACAACCCCGGATCGACCATCGTCCCGGGTACCCCGATCCTCGCAGGATCGAATGTGTTGCGGGCTCCGGCGCTTCCCGGGCGCCGGTTCGCTCCCGCGATCGTCCATCTCGCCCCACGGCGCAGCCGCGCCCCTCCGCTCCACATCTCTCTGTAGCAGAGCCGCTCCGCCGACCCCCGCGCCGGCGGACCCCTGTTGATGGTTGCGTCGGCAACGGCGCACCCAACCCGAGAGATGGAACACATGAATACGCCCGAGTCTCGGCACGCCGCCGAATTGGGAAATGGACGCGCGCCCCTTCTGGAGGCCCGCGGGCTCAGCAAGAACTATGGCGCCACGCGTGCCCTCGATTCCCTCGACCTGGCCATCGCGCCCGGCGAGGTCTACTGCCTGCTGGGCCCTAACGGGGCGGGCAAGACCACCACCATCAACCTCTTCCTGGGATTCGTGGCGCCCACAGCCGGACAGGCGCTCATCGCCGGTCTGGACGTGTCCACCCACGACCGCGAGACCAAGCAGCGCATCGCCTACATCCCGGAGCAGGTCATGCTCTACCGCAACCTGACCGGTCTGGAGAACCTGGAATACTTCGCGGCGCTGGGCGGGAAGGGAGCCCTGACCCAGGCGCGGCTAACCGACATCCTGGTCGAAGCGGGACTTGAGCGCCCCGCGGTCGATCAACGCGTGTCCGAGTACTCCAAGGGCATGCGGCAGAAGGTCGGCATCGCAATCGCCATCGCCAAGGAGGCCGACGCGCTGCTGCTCGACGAGCCCACCTCCGGCCTCGACCCGCAGGCCTCGAACGAGTTCTCCGAGCTGATCGAACGGCTGAAGGACCGCGGGGTCGCGGTGCTCATGGCGACCCACGACCTGTTTCGCGCCAAGGAAACGGGGACGCGCGTGGGCATCATGCGCTACGGACGTCTTGTCACGGAACTGGGCACGGAAGAGATCGGCCACGCGGATCTCGAGCGCATCTATCTGAAGCACATGCACGACTAGGAGGAACGGACGATGAAGCACATAGTTCGCAAGGAGTTCACCGACGTCCTCCGGGACGGGCGTTTCCGCTGGTGCTCGGTGCTGGTGGGCGCGCTGCTGCTGGTTTCGCTGGGCCACGGATGGGTTCAGGCAAGAGACGCGCAGCAGGAGCACGCGGCCGCGCAGGCCACTGCCCGGGACCACTGGGAATCGCAGGGCGAGAAGAATCCCCATTCGGCCGCCCACTACGGCATCTACGCCTTCAAGCCACGTCTGGCGCTGTCCTTCGTAGACGAGGGCGTCGATCCCTACACCGGGACCTCGGTGTGGCTCGAAGCCCACCGGCAGAACGACTTCCTTCTGCGTCCGGCCCAGGACGCGACCGCGGCCCAGCGCATTGGGGCCCTGACGGCGGCGCAGGTGCTGCAGCACCTCGTGCCCCTGCTCATCATCCTGCTCACCTTCGGCGCCCTCGCCGGCGAGCGGGAACGGGGCACGCTGCGCCAGTTGCTGGCCACCGGAATCGGCCGGCGGGAACTGGCTCTGGGCAAGGCGCTGGGCATTGCCGGGGCGCTGGCGTTGCTGCTTGTGCCGGCGGCACTGGTGGGCGCGGCGGCCCTGGTTGTCGGGAGCCCGGGTCCGGCGGCGTCCCCGCTGGCTCGCGGTGTTGTCCTGGCCGGCGTCTACCTGGCCTACTTCACCGCCTTCCTGGCGCTCTCGCTGGCGGTATCCGCGTGGGCCCGCTCGGCGCGCACCGCGCTGGTGATTCTGCTGGGCGTGTGGGTGGTGAACGGACTGGTGGCGCCGCGCGTCGCGGTGGATCTGTCGAAGTGGCTGCACCCGACGCCGTCGGCGCTCGAGTTCGCCCGCAATGTCGAACGCGAGATGGCGTCCGGCGTGGAGGGCATCCCCCGTCCCGATCGACCCGCGTTGACCGAACAGCTGCTGGCGGAACACGGCGTTGAGCGGGTCGAGGATCTTCCCGTAAACGAGGTGGGGGTCTACCTGCAGGAGAGCGAGGAGTTCGGCAACCGCATCTTCGAC
>JAJDXX010000071.1 GCA_022823055.1 Candidatus Binatia bacterium
TTCCCGCTTCCGCGGGAATGACGATTCGGGTTGTGGCGGCATTGTGGTGCTGTTTCGTGTCCGAGCGGAGTTTTGACACGGCCGCTCTCGCGGGAACGACGTCATTTGTGAATGAAAAGGGACCCTCCCGATGTCCCGCGACATCGAGAGGGTCCCTTCCTCGTTTTGATGACGGCGTGAGCCGTCGATCTACTTCTTCGTCCAGCCCTTGTTGTTATACCAGGCCAGGGCCTTGTCGTAGAACTCCTTGAACATGATCTGGTCGGTCGGCGGGACCTTGGTGTCCTTGGCGATGGACTTGGTCCAGAACGCAGACTCGATGTAGGCTTCGATGCCCCCCGCCGTCGCCTGACAGCGATCGGGTATCGACTTCGCTTCCACGACCTCGATCTCGTACATCTTCTTGGCGATGTGCGGCTTGTTGCGCATCACGTTCTGGTAGACGTGCAGTACTTCCTCGGCGTTCGCCGGGTCGTTGACGAAGGCGCATCCGCGAATGAGCGTGCCCATCAGGGCAACGGACTTTTCGGGGTTGTCCTTGATGAAGTTCTTGTTCATGGCGAGCTGCAGGAACGCGTATTCCTTGACGAACTGTTCCGCGGCGCCGAGAACGCTCAAGCCCGCGTCGCGTGCGGCCAGCATCTTGCCGAAGGTGAGCGAGCCCACGTCGATCTTGCCGGCCTTGACGCCGGCCAACCGCGCGGACGATCCGCCGACCTTGACCAGGCGCACGTCCTTCTCCGGGATGCCCGCGTTCTGCAGCAGCTTGAGAGAGACGTAGACGTTGCCGGACGTGGGCGAGCTGATGCCTACCTTCACCGGCCGTGGCAGGTCCTTGTAGGACTTGACGTGCTTCCCGCCCACGAGCCAGTAGGGCAGGGTGTTCAGCTCGGTGCCGACGATGCGGATGTTGCTGCCCGGCCGAATGGCCAGCGCGATGTTGTCATCCGAGCCGAAGAAGGGGAGCTGACCCCGTTCCAGTGCGAGGACCGCGGCATTCTCACCGCCCGATACCGAGTAGACCCTGGCGTCGTAGCCGATGTCCTTGAAGAAACCCTTGTGGATGGCTACCTGCTCCACCAGTGACGTGGTGGAGTTGGTCTGCGCCACCGGGATACGGAGTTTCTCCTGCGCCAGCGCCTGCCCGCCCCAGAGCAGGCCTGCTACCAGCAAGGCTGCGGTGATTCCCTTTGCAATGCTCTTGGCCCTCATGTGTTTCCCTCCTTCTTGTCTGCAATGGCCGTTCCTGGCCCGTTGTAGGTAAAAGGAGGGGGACCCTTCCGATGTCTTCGAGGCATCAGAGGGATCCCCCTCCTTGCAGCACCCGTTACTGTGACTCTACCCTAGTTCTTCATCCAGCCCTTGTTCTTGTACCAAGCCAGGGCGCGGTCGTAGAACTCGGGGAACATGATCTGACTGGCCGGCGGGATCTTTGTGTCCGCCGAGATGGACTTGCTCCAGACGGCAGACTCGATGTACGCCTTGATAGCCGACTCCGTGATCTGGCAGCGGTTGGGGATGGACCCTCCGGCCACCTCGATGTCATACATCTCCTTGCCGATGTCATCGGGGTTGCGCATGACCTTCGTGATGACGTGCAGCACCTCTTCCTTGTTCGCGGGGTCGTTCACGAAGGCGCACCCGCGGATCAGGGTGCCGAACATGGCCTCGGCCTTGTCCGGATTGTCTTTGATGTAGTTCTTGTTCATGGCGAGTTGAAGGAATGCGTATTCCTTGACGAACTGGTTCGCCGCGCCAAGGATCGACAAGTCCGCCTTCTTGGCCCGCAGCATCATGCCGAAGGTCAGCGAGCCGACGTCGATCTTGCCGCCCTTCACGCCCGCCAGCCGCGCCGACGATCCCCCGACCTTGACCAGGCGGGTGTCCTTCTGGGGTATGCCGGCCGCCTCGAGAAGCTTGAGGGACACGTAGACGTTGCCGGAGGTGGGCGAGCTGATCCCGACCTTCACCGGCCGCGGCAGTTCCTTGTAGGACTTGACGTGTTTCCCGGCCACGAGCCAGTACGGCAACACGTTCATCTCGCTGCCGATGACGCGGATGTTGCTGCCGGGTCGGATGGCCAGGGGGATGTTGTCGTCCGAGCCGAAGAAGGGGAGCTGGCCCCGTTCCAGGGCGAGGACGGCGGCGTTCTCACCACCGGATACCGAGTAGACCCTGGCGTCATAGCCGATGTCCTTGAAGAAGCCCTTGTAGATGGCCGTCTGCTCCACCAGGGCGGTGGTGGTGCTGGTCATCGCAACCGGGATGCGGAGTTGCTCCTGCGCGAGCACCTGGCCACCCCATAGCAGGCTGGCTCCCAGAACGGCCGCGGCGATTCCTTTTGCAATGCGCTTGGATTTCATGAGTCGTCCTCCTTCGCTACTTTTTCATCCAGCCCTTGTTGTTGTACCAGGCAAGCCCCTTCTCGTAGAACTCGGGAAAAAGGATCTGGTCGATGGGCGGGACCTTGGTGTCGGCCGGGATGGACTTGGTCCAGAAGGCCGAATCGAGGAAGGCCTTGATGCCGGCCTCGGTGCCCTGGCAGCGGTCCGGGATGTGCTTGTTCTGGACCACCTCGATCTCGTACATCTCCTCGGCCAGGCTCTGCTTGTTACGCATGACCTTCGTGAGGACGTGCATCACCTCTTCCTTGTTCGCGGGATCGTTGACGTACGCACACCCGCGGACGAGGGTGCCGAACATGGCCGTGGCCTTCTCCGGGTTGTCCTTGATGTAGTTCTTGTTCATGCCGAGTTGCGTGAAGGCGTATTCCTTCACGAACTGGTTGGCGGCGCCGAGGATCGTCAACTGCGCTTCTCTGGCGCGCAGCATGTTGCCGAAGGTCAGCGAGCCCACGTCGATCTTGCCCGCCTTGACGCCCGCCAGGCGCGCCGACGACCCGCCGACCTTCACCAGGCGCACGTCCTTCCTGTCGATGCCGGCGGTCTCGAGCAGCTTGAGGGACACGTAGACATTGCCCGAGGTGGGCGAGCTGATGCCCACTTTCACGGGCCGCGGCAGGTCCTTGTACGACTTGACGTGTTTCCCGCCCACGAGCCAGTAGGGCAGGGTGTTCATCAAGGTGCCGACGACCCGGATGTTGCTGCCGGGACGGATGGCCAGGGGAACGACGTCGTCCGAGCTGAAGAATGGGAGCTGACCCCGTTCCAGGGCCAGCACGGCGGCGTTCTCGCCGCCCGACACCGAGTAGACCGCCGCGTCGTAGCCGATCTCCTTGAACCAGCCCTTGAAGATGCCCATCTGCTGCACCAGCGCGGTGCTCGAGTTGGGGGACGCCACCGGGATACGGAGCTTCTCCAGGGCCAGCGCGTGACCGGCGAATAACAGGCTTGCTCCCAACACGACGGCGACGACCCCTCTTGCGATACGTTCATGCTTCATCGGCTTTCCTCCTTGTTTGCGAGATTCAGCCCAGAACTCCGCTTGATTGCCGTTCCTGTAGGGTAGGGGATGGCGGGCGCCGCTTGGCCGTGGGTCGGCTACTCCTCCATGGCCTTGCGAGCCTCGTCCGCCAGAAGTTCCCAGATGTCGTGCTTGATCTGCAAGAACTCTGGTTCTTCCTTGACGCGCAACGTGCGCGGCGTCGGGAAGGGGACCTTGATCTCCTTCATGATCGTCCCTGGCCTGAAGCTGAAGCAGAACACGACGTCGGAGAGGAACACGGCCTCCTCGATGTCGTGGGTCACGAAGACCACGATCTTGCCCGAGTTCTTCCAATCGATCATCCGCTGGAGCTCTTCCTGCATGAGCAGCCGGGTCTGAGCATCCAGCGAGGCAAAGGGCTCGTCCATCAGGAGAATTTCAGGGTCCACGGCGAGCGCGCGCGCGAGGTTCACCCGCTGCTGCATGCCGCCGGAAAGCTCGTGAGGATAGTGGCTTTCGAAACCGCGCAGCCCGACGATCTGCGTGTACTTGTCGCAGATCTCCAACCTCTCCGTGGCGGTCTTGGTGCTGTCGTTCTCGAGACCGAACTTGATGTTGTCGGTGACGTTGCGCCAAGGCAGCAAGAGCGCCTGCTGGAACACCACAGCCTTGTTGGGCGTGGGGCCGGCGACTTCGGTGCCGTCCAGCAGGATCCGGCCGCGGGTGGGCGGCAGCAAACCGTGGATCATGTGCAGCAGCGTGGTCTTGCCGCAGCCGCTGGGTCCCACGAACGAATAGAACGTCCCCGGCCGCAGATCCATGTCGACGCCGCCCACGGCATGGACGGTCTCTCCGGTGGGTTTCATGAAGGTCTTGTGGACTTGCTCTACCTGAATCGATGACGACACGGACTACTCCTGTAGTTGGGTATCACGCCACGGCGCCATGCGGCGCTCGATCACGAGGATGACTTGGTTGAAGATCACGCCGGTTCCGGCGAGCATGGCCGCGCACGACATCATGAGCGGCATGTTGAAGGTATCGAGTCCCTTGAAAAGCTGATAGCCGAGGCCCGCGTAGGCGCCGAAATACTCTCCTACGACGACTCCCACGATCCCGCGGGAGATGCCCAGGCGCAGCCCCGTGACGATGTAGGGGAGCGAGCCCGGAATGAGGATCTTGTAGAGGATCTGGCGCTGGGGAACGCAGAACGAGTTGGCCAGAGTCTGGAACTCCTTGCCGACGCTCAGCACCCCCGTGTAGGTGTTCAGGACGATGGGGACGACCGCCGTGATCAGGACGATGACGATCTTGGCCGTGAGGTCCACGCCGAACCAGATGATGATGAGCGGGGCCAGGGCCACCGACGGCGTGGCGTAGATGGCGCTCAGCCAGGGATCGAAGAACTCGCGGAAGATCCGGCTGATGCCGAACACCATGCCGAAGCCGATGCCCGCCACCGCGGCGACCCCGTAGCCCCAGAAAAACTCGATGCCGCTGATCCTGAGGTCGTCGAGGATCTCGCCGCTGGCGAACAATCCGTAGGTGTAGGTGACCACTCGCCACGGGCCCACGAAGAACAACTCGCTGTTGACCTGCCAGTTGGCGAACATCCAGAACACCGTGACGATGGCGATGCCAAGGATGGCGTTCATCCACTTACGCTGTTGCTGATAGACGTTTAACAAGGCTTCCATTGGATCTGCTTCCGGCTCTCTCGACCTGGCGTCCTACACCAAGGTCTTTCGGTAAGGCGTAGCCCAGCGTTCGACGCCCTTCAGGATTTCGTTGCCCGCGATGCCCATGATGGTCAGCAGCGAGATGCCCACCATCATCTCCGCTACGTGGAAGGTCTGGGTCGCGTGGTCGATCATGTAGCCGATACCGGCCTCGGCTCCGAACAGCTCCGCCACCATGATGGTCACCACCGACCGCGAGTAGCCCAGCCGCAGACCCGCGATCAGGAACGGCAGCGACCCCGGCACAATGATCTTGGTCAGCATGGCCCAGAACGAGATGTTGAAGGCCCGGCCCAGCATGCGGAACTCGCCCTGGACGTTCTTGATGCCGGCCTGCGTGTTGATGATCACCGGGAAGACCGAAGCGAGGGTTATGACGCCGACCTTGGAGGCGATGCCGAGGCCCAGCCAGATGATGAACAGCGGCGCGGCCACCGAACGCGGCGTCGCGTAGAGGCCCACCAGGATGGGAGAGAACATCTCGTCCAGTGTCCGGCTGAACGCCACCGCCGCCCCGATGACGACCCCCAGGATCATGGCCAAGCCGAAACCGTAGATCAGCTCGGTGCCGCTGTAGTTGATGTTCTCCCAGAACCGCGGCTCGTAGATCAGCACCCCGAACTCGAGCGCCACCGCCACCGGGCCGGTGAAAAAGTCCGGGTCGTCGAAGACGAAGTCGATGAACTCCCACGTCAACAGCGCCAAGACCACGGACAGGCAGAAGTTGATGCCGATGCGGTGACGGTTGTAGACCGTTTTCACCGACGCGACAAACGATGAATCCTGGGTCTCTTCGAGGGGAACGTCTTGTATCTTGCTCATGAACTCAGAAGGGTTTGGAGATAGGGCTCTTCCGGGGCTCCGCCCCGATCAAACCCTGCGTCATACGGCTATTGGTGTGCCTTGTCAAGCGGTTTTCAGCCACCCACCACCACCTCATCCACGTCATCCACCTCCGCCAGCCTTACGCGCACGTCTCCGCCTCTCCGCAGGTCCACTTGCTTACCGACGAATTGGGCCTCGATGGGAAGCTCGCGCCCGCTCCGGTCCACCAAGACCGCGAGAAAGATTGCCTTGGGCCGCCCCAGGGCCATGAGATGGTCCACGGCGGCGCGCGCCGTGCGCCCGGTATGGAGCACGTCGTCGAACAGGATCAGGGTCTTGTCGCTGACCTCGAAGGGAATATGGGTGGCGTCGATGCGCCCTTCCGGCAAGAGCGTGTTCAGGTCGTCGCGGTAGAGCGTGATGTCCAGCTCGCCCACGGCCACCGGCAGGTCGTGCTTCTGCTTCAGCACGTCCGCCACCCGGCGGGCCAGCGTCGGCCCGCGCGTGCGGATGCCGATGAACGCCAGGGAGGCGGCAGCGCCGTATTCGTCCGCGATGCGCTTGGCGAAACCCCCGAGAATCCGCGTGATCTGCGCCGCGCTCAGCACCCGTGGGGTCTTCTTCGGCTCAGATTTCCGCATGGGCGGCTCGCAGCAGCGCCTCCACCAGAAGCTGTGTCCCGAGACAGATATCCTCGGGGTCGGTCCATTCCGTTGGGTTGTGGCTCACGCCGTTCACGCTGGGGATGAAGATCATGCCCGTGGGGGTGATCTTGGCCATCTGCATGGCGTCGTGGCCCGCGCCCGACGGCATCACCTCGAAGGGGACGCCGCGTTCCTCGCACAGCGCGTGGATGAGCGCGATCACGCCCGGATGCATCGCCACGGGCTCCTCGTCCCGGATGGTCATGAGGTCCACCTTCACGCCGCGCTCCCTGGCGATCCGGCGCGCCCGCTTCTTGATCAGTCCGGCCACCTTGCGCTTGGAGCCGGAGGTGATGCTGCGCACGTCCACCTGCATCTCGGCCCGCCCCGGGATGGCGTTGATGACGCCGGGCTCCACCTTGACGGCGCCCACCGTCCCAACCACCCGGCCCTTCTCCGTCGCCGCGTGCTCGCGGCACACCTCGTCGATGTAGGTGATCAGGTGCCCCGCCGCCACCAGCGCGTCCTTGCGCATCTCCATGGGGGTGGTGCCGCTGTGGTCCGCCTGGCCGCGGAACACCACCCGGAACCGGCTCGGCGCGGCGATGGCCGTGACCACGCCGATCTTCTTCTTCTTCGATTCGAGGACGGGACCCTGCTCGATGTGAAGCTCGAGGTACGCCTTGACGGTCTCGGGGTCGCGTTTCAGCGAGTCGAGGTTCTCGCGGTAGATGCCCAGGCTCGAGAGCACGTCTTCCAGCCGGTTGCCGCCCGCGTCCACCGCGTTGGCGAAATCGTCCATGGTGACGTCCCCCGCCACCAGGCTGCTCCCCAGGGTGGAGAACCCGAAACGGCTGGACTCCTCGCCCACGAAGCACACGCTCTCCAGCGGCGCCGGCACGGGCACGCCGCTCTCCTTGATGGCGCGCACCGCTTCAAGCGCGCCGATGACGCCCACCGGGCCGTCGTATCTCCCGCCCTGCACCACGGAATCCAGATGCGACCCGGCCAGCACCGCCGGTCCTTCCCGAGCCCCTGCCAGCCGCCCGAAGATGTTCCCCGCCGCATCCACGCGCACGTCCAGCCCGGCCTGGTTCATCAGGTGGACCAGCAACTGCCGCGAACGCAGCTCGTGCACCGAGAACACCAGCCGTGTGACCGACCCGCCCTCGCCCAAACCGATGCGCGAGACCGCGTTCAGGTCGCGCAAGAGCCTGTCCTTGTTGATCTCGGGGATTTCCATGTGCCTGCTCGCCGGCCGGAAGAGGGCAGAAGCGTAACAGGAAAGGATGCGCGGAAACAACGACTGGCAAAGGTTCACCGGCCGTGTTAAGCCAGCAACCGTTCATCCTGAGCCCTTCGACAGAGCCTGTCCTGAGCTTGCCGAAGGGCTCAGGACAGGCTTAGCGAAGCGAAGTCGAAGGACATCCGATCAACAAGCAGAGTCCGACTACGAAGCGTTGCCGGCCAACCCACGGGAACACCGTCGAATCATTCCACCCAAAGGAACCGCATCCATGTCAGAGACCGGAAAGAGAATCGCCGAGCTGCTGCTGAGCACGCAGTCCATCCAGGTGTACAGCGACCGGCCGTTCGTGTTCGTGTCGGGCCGGGTCTCGCCGGTCTACATCGACTGCCGCCGGCTGTTGTCCTTTCCGGAGGCGCGGGACGAGATTCTCGAAGCCCTGGCGCAGATCGCGCGCCGCGACATCGGCCTCGCCAACATGGACGTGGTGGCCGGAGGCGAGACCGCCGGCATTCCCTACGCCGCCTTCATGTCCCACTACCTGCGCAAGCCCATGATCTATATCCGCAAGAACCCCAAGGGCTACGGACACACGAACCAGATCGAAGGGGTCCTGGATGAAGGCCAGCGGGTGACGCTGGTAGAGGACCTCGTCACCGACGGCTTCAGCAAGCTCCGCTTCAACATCGGCGTGCGCGCCCAGAAAGCCCGCATCACCCACTGCCTCTGCGTCTTCGAGTACAGCTCCGACGCCCTCGACCTCCACGAGGTCAAGAAGAACCTCGCCGACCACGACATCAGCCTCCACACCCTCTCCAACTGGGACGACGTCCTCAGCGCCGGCGAAGACACCGGCTTCTTCTCCGAGGACAACCGCAACCATATCCTCGACTTCCTCAAGGACCCGTCCAACTGGGGCCGCCGGATGGGCTTCGAGTAGCCGCGCCGCCCCGCGAATCGTCATTCCCGCCGAACACCCCTGATCGTCATTCCCGCGAAAGCATGCCCTCGACCCCGATCGGGGGCGGGAATCCAGGCGGGGAGGGGCTGGCGTCACTCCTCCTCGTAGATCTCCACATCCACCGGCTTCCCCCCCACCGGCATGTCCGGGCACGCACTGAACGCCGCTAGCAGATCCCGCTCCGCGCGCATGTCCACGTTGGTCGGCGACGCCGGCCGAACCGTCGTGTGCTGCATCAGCCCCGTCTTGCCGTCGATGACCATGTGCTGGAAGAGGTTGAACGGGCTCGGCACGTCCTCCGGCGCGATGTCGTAGGACGCCAGCGCCCCGGAGAGGTTCTCCCAGCAGCCGTGGTCGGGAATCTCGTCGTCCCGGTAGTCCCGGTGGTAGTATTCCCGCAGCCGCCCCTCCTGCTTCGCCAACTGGAACCGGCGCCCGCTGCACATCCCCTTCTGCAGGTCGTGCGTCCCCTCCGCGAACGTGTCCGCCACGATGGTCATGAAGTGCTGGTTGTCCCGCGACATCAGCTTGTCGCCGGTGCTGAGGAAGATCTTCCCGTTATAGACCTTCGTCCGCGCCTGATCGAACCGCTCCCGCAGGTTGTGTCGGTCCAGCACCAGGAAGTCCACCGTCGACATCGCGATGATGCGGATGATCTGCCCTTCCTTGAGGTCCCCGGACCACCCGGTGTTGGCGGGGACGTGCTCGCTGAATACCTTTCTCATGTCGGCCTCCTTTGGAGGCGAATGTGGCCCGGTCCGCGGGGATTTTCAACACCCTGGGACCCGGGGTTCAGCGGATGGCCGTGATCAGCACCACCCCCACCACGATCAACCCCGCGGCCACCACCTTCCGCGCCGTGATCACCTCCACGTCCCGCAGGAACAGCGCCGACAGCACCAAGCTGTAGAGCGGGCTCAGGCTTGCCAGCGGGGCGACGATGACGACGTCCGAGAGGTGCAGGGACATGAAGATGCTGGCGACGCCTAGGGTCACGGAGCAGCCGGCTAGGATGAAGTAGCCCAGGGCGCGGCGGTGGAAGCGCACCATGGACCAGTTGCGCGAGACGGTCAGCGATACCGCGATGGCGACGAGCGAGGTGCCGGTGGTGGTGGCGGCGCCGAGGATGGGGAGGCTGATGCCGGCCAGGCCGATCTTGCGGATGACCTGGGTGGAGCCGGCGACGAAAGCGCTCAGGAGCGGCAGGGCCACCAGCACGTTCATCCACCCGCCCGTCTTTTCCTCGCTCAGGCTCAGCAGAGTGATGCCGCCGACCACCAGAGCGGTGCCCGCGCCCACGGACGGGGTGAGCTGCTCGCCCAGCACGGCGATGGCCAGGATAGACGAGAAGAGCGGCGTGGTGGCGCGGAGGGGCGCGGTGACGGCCACCCCCACCTTCTCCACGCTCAGATAGGCGAGGAAGCGCGTGCCGCCTGGCTGGATCAGGCCCACCAGCACGAAG
>JAJDXX010000097.1 GCA_022823055.1 Candidatus Binatia bacterium
ACACACTGCCACGAAGCCGACTGCGTCGGTAAGCCCCTTACAGATGCCCCTCTGTTTCATCCCACGGGGCGGCTCCCCTCGGAACCATGGCCGTTTGCTTCAGGGGCACAGGACCAAGAGCGCGACGACGCCAGCGGACAGCGAGCTTCACCTGTTCCTGGAACAGAAGCTTGGCGACCTGCAGCTCACGGCGAGTGGTCGTGCTCTGCCAGTTCTCTGCCAGTTGATAGCGGATCAGGAAATGCATACACTGTTACGTCAGCGTTTTCCTTGACGCTGAGAGGAGGAGCAGTTTACCTGAACCGATTTCTCGTGACCGACGCCGGCGGTTCATCGACTACGACCTTGTCGCTTCCCTCAAGGTGCTCGGGAACTTCGCGGCCTTGATGGCTGGTGCGGGTTCATGTATCATTGGATAACTTTCGTCGTTGACGATCAAGTCCTTGAAGCGTTTTTAAACGGGGCTCCTGTGACGAAGGGCGGAGCGCGCGTATTTGGGAATTTGCGGGAGCGTACTTGACAGACTCGACGTACCTTGACACCGGTGTCTGGTTTCCTCCGCGGGGAAGGGGATGAGATTTCTTCTCCTGTACCCGCCGTCGAAGTTCCAGCCAGAGGACAGCGCGAAACCCGACGGTTCGCTCGGTCTCCTGTATATCGCAGGAGCACTCAGATCACATGGGTATGACGTGGAAATCCTCGATGCGCACGTCGGCCCTCCGGGCACGAGCCTTGAGGATTCGTTCTACCGCGTACAGAAGTCCAACGGAACCGTACGCGTCGGCATGGCGCTCGGTGAGATTGCGGAGGCGGTCCGCGATTTCGACGTTGTCGGTCTGTCGAACTCGTATACGCCACAGGCATCCACGGCGGCTGAAGTCGTCAAGCATATCAAGGCGGTTCATCCCCGGAAGCTGATCATGGTGGGCGGCACGAACGCCCGGCATATGGCCCCGTGGTTCCTGAGCGCCGGGGCCGATCTCGTGTTCCTGTCCGAGGCTGAGAATACCATCCTGATGGCCGGCGAGCATCTCCGGCGTGGTTGCCGGGATTTTTCCGATATTCCGGGCGTTGCGTTCATGAGAGAGGGGAGAATTCACACAATTCCAGCGGGGCCCGTCGTACAGGACTTGGATAGTCTCCCATTTCCCGCTTGGGATCTCGCGCCGCTGGGGAAATACGCCGCAATTGCCCGGCCGCACGGCGGCGGATTCAAACCGGAAGACAAGGTTCGCTACGCGTCCGTCATGACTTCACGGGGATGCCCCTTCAATTGCTCCTTTTGTCACATCTCCCGGGAAGGAGACGGTTCGCTCACCGGAAATCTCAGACAGTTCCGCATGAAGTCGCTACCGCGCGTGCTCGAAGAGTTCGACGTCCTCCAATCCCTGAACGTCGAACACGTCTTCCTTGAAGATGATTCGCTGTTCGCCAAAAAAGAGCGAGCCCTGTGGATCATCGACGCGATTGCTGATCGCGACCTGAAGCTTAGTGATACCAACGGCGTGAATATCGTTCACATGTCCCGTCCGAAGGCCGGGCGGCTTGTTGCGGATGAAGCGTTGTTCGAGAGACTCGGACGGGCGGGATTTCAGGAGCTCACGTTGCCGTTTGAGTCGGGATCGCAACGAATCATCGACAAGTACGCAACGGCAAAACTCAACCTAGCGAAGACCGATACGGTGTCGCTCATCCATGCCGCCCGAAAGTTCGGCATTACGGTCGGAGGAAACTACATTCTGGGTTGGCCCGACGAAACGCTGGAGGAAATCAAACAGACGATCCTGCTTGCCAAGCAGCATATCGACGCCGGCATGTACAAGGCCAACTTCCTGCTTGCCGTGCCGTTCCCCGGTACCGAGCTTTTTCACACGGCAATCGCGGGCGGCCATCTTTCGGCGGATTTCGATCCAGACAAAATGACCTGGCTCCATCCAGTGATGCGGAACACGGCGGTGTCGCCGGATGTGCTGGACTTCTTGAACAACGTCATTTGGCGGCTTCTGAACAAGCCGTCGCGCATTGACAACATCATGTCGATGTCGAGTCTTGAGGTCGCATGACCCTATCGTCTGTCGCCCCGGCGTGGCAGAATACTACCAAATGCCGACCACCGATCTGACCGTCTTTAATCCCCGTTACCGCTGCGCGGCCCAAGGTGCGTCATACCTGCGGCGGCCACCCCATCCCAAAGCGCAGTCCGTGGAAGGGACAAGCGGTCACACGCGATGGTCGACCATGCCGTCGACGGCAGAGTGAGCGACAGCAAAAGGGGTTCTAAAGAATACTTGACGGCGCATCCTCCGGCATGTCGTGGTGAACCTTGCGGGGTTTCCTTCGGGGAACCTTACTGGTCATTTGCCAAGCCTCCGCGCCGCGTGAATCCTTCGAACAGACCTTCGATCTTAGCCATGCGCTCTCGAAGGTCAGCAACATCCCGATGAGGGTTCCACAAAAACCCAAGAATGGCAATGCCAACACCGACAACAATGTAATCGGATGGGTCCATGGCGCTATCCTATAGCACCCTTACTCGGTTTACAATACCGCCCGGAGGCCCTTGAGGCCCCTCGCGCAAGTGTCCTGCCTACCGTTCCACCTGCGACCACTGTGCGGAGCCCGTGTCGGGTCATCCGCCGAATACAAGAGCCTGTACGCGGCGAGAGGGCGCTCCCTAAGCCCGGCAAATACGCGGAACGCTTCAAGCTCGCCCATGTACGTCTCGTCCACCTCGACCGGACCACGGAACCGAGGTGTCGCTGTCCGTGTCCCACGCCTCCTGGATGCGGTGGATCATGAACCACGCCGTGGGTTGCTAGACGCCCAGCTCCCGGTAGACCTTCATGGAGGGGATGCCCTTCAGGCTGGTGCTCATCATGTACATGGCGACCACCCACTTGCGGAGAGGAAGCTTGCTGGACTGCATCGGGGTCCCAACCTTCAGGCTGAAGTACTTGCGGCAGTCCGTCCACCACTACGGCATGGGCTTCTCATGGGGAACCTCGCGGGTGTTGGTGGAGCCGCAGTGTCCGCAGTACCGGCCGTTCGCCCACCGGACGCCCTCGAACCACCGGCGGGCGGAAGCCTCGTCAGGGAACCGCTCGAACAGTTCGAAAACCGTCAATCCCCTGCGATATGCTTTGCCCGGTGCCTTCTGCTTTCCCATCGCCGCCAAGGCCACGCCGAAACATGTCAACGCCATCGCCGCAGGTCCGCCGCGCCGTGCCAGATCAAGGACAGGATGACGGTGGCCACGCCCAGAAACGTCAGCGATTCGAGCTCCACAGCCAGCGACACGCCGCCCGCGATGCCCATCGCCAAGGCCGCCTATGGCCGTCCGGGCGAGAGGCGCCGCATCAGAAATCCCAGGGCTAGAACGGTGAACACGAGTTGCAGTCCGTGATGACCGGCCCGTCCCGGCAGCATCTGCACCAGGGGGGATGACCAGGGCCGACGTCGTGAACACCGCGGCCGGCAATGCGGCTCTGCGGTTCGGGATCAAGGGCGCGGCGGCCCACAGGAACAACGCGGCAAACGCTCCGCCGAGCAGCGGCGGGACCACCGGCACCGCGAGATTCACCGCCCCCGGGCCTCCCAGCCGCGGTTCGGCGGGCGTGACGACCGCGGCCAAGGGCAGGTCGGCCAAGCGCGACCGGTACATGTCCACGCCGGCCGGCGGATTGAGACGCCGCTGCGCCATGTCGTTCCAACCCTGGCCGTCGACCCAGTCGAGGACCCGCACCACCCGCATGAAGTCGTCCGGACCCACCCTAAGCCTGCCGGCTCCGCCCTCCTGGCCGAGCCCGAAGGACAGGAGGGCGGCGAAGCCAAGCGCCGCTGCAAGCGCGTAAGGTGCCAAACAACCGAATCGGGGCGGCGGCGTCTGGTCGTTGTTTCGGAAACGATGGGGACGGACCCCTTGTCCCGGGGCGTCAGGAGCCATCCATGAGTCCGGATCGTGAGAGTGTGCCATGACTTCTCCGCCTTGAGCGCGCTTCGTCTAGCGCCGGCAAAGGCCGCCAACATCCGGGTTGGCGAGGCGGGCGCGAATTGTTACATGTGGCGAGACATAGCTGGCTCGACCGACTCGGCAGGCAAAGGCTCCTGACACGGGATCCCTCGCTGCTTTCATGCCTGCGGACCAGATCGGCACGCCGGACACCGATCTCATGGCGCCAGCCCGTGGCTCGGCGTCCGGAAACACTGCGAGGGCTGGAGCATCCGGGCCGAGCTTCCTGTCCGGCACTGAGGTCCAACCCGCATGCACGTTGGCAGTCACGGCGACGGAGACGCTTTTGGTTCGCGGGCAAGGCGCTGGCTGGGAGTATTGTTGGGCGTCTATGCGCTGGCGGCTCTGGCCCTGCTCGCGTTCAGGGTCGATTTGCGTCTCATCCTTGCGGCGACTCCCTGGTGGGTGGTTCCAGCCTTCATGACCTTCGCGGCCGTCGGCTTTGCGGTGCGGGTCGCACGGTGGCTCTTGCTGGCTCGCGCGGCAGGCCTCAATGTCCAGAGCGCCGCCCTCGCGACGGTCTATGTAGGCGGCTTCCCGATGAACCTAGCTCCCGGACGCATCGGAGAGCTGTGGCGTGGCTGGGTCCTCTGGCGCCTGTGGCGGTTGAGATACCGCCGTACGCTGCCGCTGCTGATCTTCGATCGGCTGCTCGATTTCTGCGCACTCCTGCTTTTCGCGGGCGCGGGCCTGGGGCTTGACCTGGGTCCCGGCTGGCTGGCGGCACCGTGGCTGGTTGCGGCCTCGGCGTTGTTGATGCTCATGGCCCTGCCCCGATGGGCGCGGCGCGCCATCAAGGCAGTGTGGGCAACAACCGGCCGCCGCAGACCGCGGCTGTTCGCGCTGCTGCTGTCCGTGTGCCGCAACCTCGCGCTGCTGCTCAAACCGGCCCTCCTGGTCAGGCTCCTGTCGTTGAGCCTGTTTGCATGGAGCATGGAAGCCGTCGCATTGCACATGCTCATGCCCGCGGTCGGCGGAGAGCTATCGTTGCGGCAGGCCCATGCGACCCTCGGTCTCGGCAACATTGCGGGCGCCATCACTTTGCTCCCCGGAGGCATCGGCGGTCAGGAAGTCACGATGGCCCTGCTCATTGCCGGCTTCGCCGGCAACACCACGGCCGGCGCCATGGCGATGGTCGGCATCATGCGCGTGAGCACGCTCTGGTTCTCCACCGCGTTGGGACTGCCGTTTTTCCTGCACCTGTCCCGCCGGTGCATGCGCTCCGGCATGTGACCAACGCGCGTACCGAAGCCCAGTCCGTTGACTCCCGTCTGCGGCAAAAGGGACGCCAAGGAAGGGTTCCGGCCGGAAGAATGCACCCGGAACCAGCCCATGGCAACGATCCTGCGAAGAGAAGACAGACGGCGTCAACCGCAGCCAGAACCGCACGGTCCGTTGCTCCTGGGCAGGCGGGCGTGATGCCTTCGGCCTTGTGTAGCAGGCAACTCAGACCGTGTGAAAACTGCGTAGGAACCGATTTCCAGTTGGGGAGTGGTTGAAACCTGTGGACTTGGGCCTGCTGCGAGCAACCGTAGTGGAGGCGGGGATTTCCGATCCGTCTCGGTTTGGTTCGAGGAAGGCGAGCGCCAGGCTAACTGGTGCAGTGCAGCCGGTGAAAGTCCGGCGGGAAGGAGAAGGCAAGCCACCACTTCCACCCCGAGTCATGGGCCGTCATTCGCGAGGATGGGGGTCAAGCGTTGACAGGGGCGCGTGCGGGCGGGGCTATTGAGCACCGAAAGATTAATGGTCCGGGATGCCGAGGTCCTCTCCTTGGCCGAAGGCAGCATCCGACCCACCGATATGGCGAGGGGGGCCGGAATCCCGCGGTGTCGAAGAACCCATGCACGTACGTACGCACTGCACCGGGACCTGGGAGGTCTCCATGCCATCCCGCTGTCGTGGCGGGATCGCTGAAGAAAGGGTGCAGCGAGACTAGCTGCTGTGCTTGCGGGTGAAAGTCCCGCCGGCGCAATTCTCAGTTTGGCGCCGTAGTCATATCCGGCAGGCATTAGGGGCGACCCAATGACCTGAAAGCCCGGAAGTAAAAGCCTCGGGAGGCCGGGGAACCCTTTGGGAACTCCAGGTCTGGTCAGCCCGGTGAGGCGAGCAAACAGGAGGGCCGTAGCGAGAGCGAACGGACCAGACGCCGAAAATTGCGATCCGCATGAAGCTGATTCGAGCGGGCTTGTCGGAGCTGCCAAGGGTTTCTCCTTTCTACTCGATGGCCAGTGCCGATACGGAAGAACTGAGGCGCACGTATCGGGGCTCCCGGCGTAAGCTGAAGGCGGCAATCCTGGAAAGTACAGCAGCGAAAGTCCGGAAGGTGTGGAGGTCGGACAGGATGACCCTTCGAATGTCAAAGACCGGCTCTATAACCGGGAAGTCCGGGAAGTGAGGCGGAGACCTCCACACTGGCGGATGAGGTCGCCAAGCGTTGAAGGGTGGGACAACACAACCCACCTGGAGCGAGGACCTCTGGGCACAGGTGGCGAGGCCGTGGCGGGCAACCCGCACACAGCGGCGGACAAAACGCTCTGCACATGGTGACGCCTGAGGACGGAGTAAACGCTGGACCTGCCGAGGGGTATGGCGGGGTCGGTCTTAACCCCGGCAGTCCTGCGGAAGGCTCCGCTCCAAACTGACGGGTGCCTGTTGCTTGAAGCCGTACCGGGGGAAAACCCGATGTACGGAATTTTAGGGGGGCGGCTGGAAACGTGGCCTATGGCGGAATTGTGACCCCACCCTGCAACCGAAAGGGCAGGGATGGAAACCCTCCGCCTACGGGTGCGCGCGCCAGTGCCCTACCCGACAGGGAATCCGTAACCGATGATGAACGGCATGGAGAAGTCAGACTCGGCAATAGTAGCTGAGAAGTCGGCGAACAAAGGGACGCCAGTCCCGGCGGAGTCGATGGAGCCAAGGGCCGAGCCCAAGGGGAATCCGGGAAGCCAAAGCACGCGCCGGGCACAGGACCGGGGAAGCGTGACACAGGCGGCCGACCGGATACGGCGATTCGTTCAACGGGAACCACGGGAGCGTCTGACGGCGCTTCTCCACCACGTCACGGTTGATGCGCTACGCTGGGCATTCTTCGAACTGAAGAAAGACGCTGCGGCAGGCGCGGACGGCATGACGTGGCGGATGTACGGGGAAGGGCTGGAAGGCCGCCTGGCCGACCTTCACGACCGCGTGCACTCGGGAGCGTACCGGGCGACGCCATCAAGGCGGGTGAACATACCGAAGCCTGATGGCGGCACACGACCGCTCGGCGTCGCGGCCATCGAGGACAAGATAGTCCAGAAGGCGGTGACGGAGATAATCCTGACGCCTATATACGAGGCGGAGTTCCTGGGGTTCAGCTACGGGTTCCGGCCCGGGCGTGGAGCGCACGACGCGCTCGATGCGCTCGCGGTCGGTCTAACACGGCGCAAGATCAACTGGGTGGTGGACTGCGACATCCGCGCATTCTTCGACAACGTGTCAAGGGACTGGCTGATCCGGTTCCTGGAGCACCGCATCGCGGACAAGCGGGTCATCAGGCTCATCATCAAATGGTTGAACGCCGGCGTCATGGAAGCTGGAAAATGGCGGGACGATCTGCGGGGAACGCCTCAAGGCTCGGTGGTGACGCCCTGAACGCAAAGGTAACTTCCGCTTTGAACGTGAGATTGTGCAATGGCGGAACCGTCTCTTGGTTGATTTACGCCGCAAAGGGGTAATACTCTTATGACAAATGGTTCGGTCGACACGAGCCCAAAAGGTCGAGCGGCTCAACGCCGCCTACACACTCCTCGCCCAAGGCTTCTCCGCGAGCGAAGCCGTGCTGCGCCTGTCGCAGCGCTTCAGGCTGTCCCAGCGCCAGTCGTACCGTTACGTCCAGGACGCCCGCGCCATGAGCCAGCCAGCCGAGCCGGGCGAAGCGCTGACCCCCGTCACCATCAAGATTCCGGGCACGTTGGCGGCGACGTTGCGGGCGCATGCCAGGACCAGCGGCCGCTCCATCGCGGAGATCGTCACCCGGGCTCTGAGGCGCTTCTTCTCGCATGCGGGTGGGCATGGCTGAACGTCGCGCGGGCTCCCGGCCCTCCGTTCAACTCGCTTATGCCTTCGATCGTCTGCTCGACGCCAAGCTCCAGAACGTCTACGCGATCCTGGTGCCGGATCAGGCTCACAAGATCCCGGCCCGGGCGCGCGATATAGGAGACGAACATGAGGATCGCAGCCCTGTACGCGCGGGTCTCGGGCGAGCAGCAGAGAGATAGCCGCACGATCGCCAGCCAGACCGAAGCCCTGGTCGCCTACGCCGAGCGTCACGGGTACCGCGTCGCGCCCGACATGATCATCGAGGACGACGGCTACAGCGGCGCCGTTCTCGAACGCCCGGGACTCGAGCGGGTCCGGGACCTCGCCGCGGAAGGGCGCATCGACACGGTGGTGGCGCATGCCCCGGACCGCTTGAGCCGGCGCTATGCCTATCAGGTCGTGATTATCGAGGAGCTGGCCCGCCAGGGCGTCGAGACCGTGTTTGTGAACGCTCCGTCGATGGAAACCCCCGAGGACCACCTCCTCGTCCAGTTCCAGGGCATGATCGCGGAATATGAACGCGCCCAGATTCTGGAGCGTTCCCGGCGCGGCAAGCGTCATCGGGCGCGACGTGGCGAAGTCGCCGTCCTCAGCGGCGCGCCCTATGGCTACCGCTACCACAAGAAGACCCCGGACAGCGATGCGTTCTACGAAATCATCGAACCGCAGGCTTCGGTGGTTCGCGAGGTCTACCGCTGCTACACTTGCGACCACATGAGCATCGGCGCGATCACGCGCAATCTCAAGGAGCGCGAGGTCCCTACGGCCACGGGGCGTTCGCGCTGGGAACGCTCGACCGTGTGGGCGATTCTGCGCAACCCCGCCTACAAGGGGACGGCCTGTTTCGGCAAGACCCGCCAGATGCCGCGAAAGAGCGTGACACGTCCTGTACGCCTGAGCGGGGGCTTTGCCAGCGCCACTACCGGCAGTCACGAGAAACCGCGTGAGGAGTGGATCGAGATCCCGGTGCCGGCGATCGTCAGCGAGGAGACCTTCGCCCTGGCCGAAGAGCGGCTGGAGAGAAACAAGATCCACGCGCCGCGCCGCACCAAGACACTCAGCGTGGTCCAGGGACTGGTCTCCTGCGGCAAATGCGGCTACGCGTGGTACCGCACCTCGGCCCAGACGAGCGCCCGCAAGATCTCCTATTACCGCTGCCTGGGATCCGATTCGTGGCGCCACCTCAACGGGCCGCTGTGCGACAGCCGTCCGGTGCGCCAGGAACTGCTTGATGACGTCGTCTGGACCGAGGTGGTCCGCCTGCTGGAGAACCCTGCGCTGATCAGCGCGGAAATCGACCGGCGACTGGAGGCGGCCCGTGCCTCCGACCCCAACCAGCAGCGCGAGGCCGACCTGCGGCACCGGCTGATCAGGGTCCGCAAGAGCATCGACCGCCTGGTCAATGCCTATCAGGAGGAGTTGATAACCATCGACGAGCTGCGTGACAGAACGCCTGAGCTTCGCCGTCAGGAGCAGGCGGTGCATCGCGAACTGCAATCCGCGGTCGATCAGGCCAAGGAGCGCGAGACCTACCTGCGGCTCGCCGAGACCCTGACCGACTTTCTGGAGAGGCTGCGTTCGTCCGCCGAAACCCTCGACATCGCGGAACGTCAACGCATCGTACGGCTCCTCGTGAAGGAGGTGTTGGTCAGCGAAGACAAAATCACGATCCGCCATTCAATCCCGATCTCGGGCTCGCCAGGAAGCGGTCCAGACCCCTCGGAATCCGCCACGGACCGCCCCGAAGGCGAAGGTTACCTTTTGCGTTCAGGGCGTCGTTTCGCCGGTCTTGGCGAACGTCTACCTGCACTACGTCCTCGACCTATGGTTCCAGAAGAAGTGGCGCAGCCGCGAGGTCAAAGGCGACACCGTCATCGTGCGGTACGCCGCCGACGTCGTGGCGGGTTTTCAGCACAAGCGGGACGCGGAGCGTTTCCTGAGTGCCGTGAAGGAGCGGTTCGGAAGCTTCGAACTGGAATTGCATCCCGACAAGACCCGGCTCATCGAGTTCGGGCGGTCTGCCATGAATGACCGTCGGCAACGAGGGGACGGCAGACCGGAGACCTTCGACTTCCTGGGATTCACGCACTACTGCGCGAGAACCAGACGGGGGTACTTTCAGGTCGCACGCAAGCCGGTTGCGAAACGGATGAGCCGGACACTGAAGCGGATCAAGGAGGCACTACGCAGACGAAGGCATGAGAATGTCGGGGACACGGCGAGATGGCTGGGAAGGGTGTTGGATGGATGGCTGAACTATTACGCTGTCCCAATGACCTCCCGGTACCTGTATCGCTTCGTCCTACGTCTAGAGCGGATGTGGCTCGCCATTCTGCGCCGCAGGTCGCAAAAGGACCGCTTCGAGTGGGCCAGGATCGCGCAACTAAGAGCGCGACACTGGCCCAAGCTGAAAATCAGACACCCGTGGCCGAGCGAACGATTTGCCGTCATCGCGGGTGACGGCGTAACCCGAGGGAGGAGCCGGATGCCTTAGCGGGCACGTCCGGATCTGCTGCGCGGGGCACCGGACA
>JAJDXX010000083.1 GCA_022823055.1 Candidatus Binatia bacterium
GGGAATCCAGGGGTGGAGAGGGGCGAAACGGCGGCCTTCCCCGCCCCACGCCGCCTGGATTCCCGCCCCCGATCGGGGTCGAGGGCAAGCTTGCGCGGGAATGACGATTCAAAGGGACTCTACTTCATTTTGACACAGCCTGTTCCGCGACGATACCGGGGCGTTCCCACCTTTCCGTGTCGCAGGTTCAGACCGGCCAGCCGTGCCGCGACAGGTCGATCGGGTTGCCGTCGGGGTCCTGCACTCGGTATTCCGCTTCGCGATTGGGCGGTCTCTTTCTCACGTCGTCGGCCGCTCCCATCCGGTCCGATACCAACTTCAAGGCCCGAACGTCGTTCACCTCGAAGCCGATATGGTTGAGGCCGCTCCGGAGCGCACGCCCCTCCACCTGCTCCTCCGGACCCTTGGGAATGATGGCCAGATTCACGTGCCCGTCCGAAAGGTAAGTGGCCGTGCCCACGCCCTTGACCACCTTGAGCCCGAATACGCCGGTGTAATACTCCACCAGCTTCTCCTTGTCGTCCGTAAGAATGGCGATGTGACGGATGCGCGCCATGTCGATTCCTCCCCGTCGCTAGTGTGGTGTCCGGTTGATCCGCACACTAGAGGTGTTTCCGGAAGAACTCCATGGTCCGCTTCCAGGCCGTCTCCGCCGCCGCCTTGTCGTAGTTGCGGCTGTCGGCATTGGCGAAGGCATGTCCCGCGTTGGGATAGATGAAGACCATGTGGTCGCCCTTCAGGGTCTTGAGCTTCGCCTGGAACTCGCGGACGTTGTCCACCTTGATGCCCCGGTCGGTCTCGCCGAAGTGCCCTAGGATCGTGGCGCGCATGCGGCTGAGGTCGTCGGCTGGGTTGAAGCGGCCGTAGTAGATCACGGAGGCCTTCACCCCGAGGTCGTTCTTGGCCATCTGGTAGGACCAACCGCCGCCGAAGCACCAGCCCACCGAGGCGATGCGCGCCGGGTCCACCTCCCCAGTGAGGCCGTTCAGGTAGTTCACGGCCTGCTTCAGATTGGCGAAGGCCGCCTCCGTGTTCTTGCGCACGCCTCCGGCCAGCTTGCGCGCACCGTCCGGGGTCGTCGCCATCCCGCCATTGTAGAGATCCACCGCCAGGGCCACGTAGCCCATCTCGGCGAACGCGCGCGCGTTCTCGCGGATGTTGTCGTTGAGGCCCCACCACTCGTGGATAAGGATCAGGCCGGGACGCGCCTTCTTATCCGCGGGCTTGGCCAGATAGCCCTTGACCTTGGCGTTGCCCTTGTCGTAGGCCACCTCCGCGGTGGTGATCTTCATGGCCTGGGCGTGGACAGCAGCGGCCGCAAAGAGGATGGCGAAAACGATGGCTACCGTGCAGATGAATGTTTTCTGAAGTTTCATGTCTCTTCTCCCTCTCCGGCGGCCCTCACATGCCCGCCGGCTCGCTTTTCCAGCCAATGCTTCCGTTCACGATGACGCCCTCCACCCGTGTCGCCGCGTCGAACGGCGGACCCGAAAGAACCACCACGTCCGCGTCCTTGCCCGTCTCCAGGGTTCCCACCCGCTCGTCGATGCCCATGAGCCGCGCGGAGTTGTGGGTCAGCGCCTTGAGCGCCTCGTCGTGGCTCACCCCGTGGTCCACCGCCGTCATGCCCTGCATCCGGTGATTCTGGATGGGGATCACCGGATGGTCGGTGGAAAAGGCCGTGAGCACGCCGCTCTCGATGAGCATGCGCGGCGAGTCCGGACTGCGTCCCGACTGCTCGAGGTTGCCGCGGGTCTTGAGCCACGGGCCGTGGACCACCCCGACGCCGGCCTCCGCCAGCTCCGCGGCCACCTTGTACCCGTCGGTGCCGTGCTCGATGATCAGGTCGAGGTCGAACTCCTGCGCGATGCGGATGGCCGTCATGATGTCATCCGCCCGGTGCGCGTGGGCGCGCAGCGGAATCTGCCTTCGCACCACCGGCACCATGGCTTCCTGCCGGAGGTCCCGCGAGCCGCCCCCGTTGGCGGCGTAGTGCTGCGCCCGGACCAGCCCCTCCCGCAGGATGGCGGCGATGCCCATGCGCGTCATGGGGCTCTTCTTGAGGCCGCCGTAGACCTGCTTGGGGCGTTCGCCGAAGGCGATCTTCATGCCCACCGGAGCGCGCACCAGCATCTCTTCCACCGTGCGCCCCACAACCTTCACGGCGGCCGGCTGCCCGCATATGACGTTGTAGCTGCCGGGCATCACGCCCACCGTGGTGACCCCGCCCTTGAGGGCGTCCCGGAACGCGATGTCCTCGGGGTTGATGGCGTCCAGGGCGCGCAGGTGCGGCACGACAGGGTCGCCCACCTCGTCCTCGTCGCTCTGGCTCGCCCCCACCCCGTCCTGGCACAGCCCCAGGTGCGTGTGGGCGTCGATCATGCCCGGTATGAGGACCTTGCCGCTCACGTCCCAGACATCGGTGCCCTCGGGGGCGCGAACGCCGGCGCCGACCGCCGCGATGGTTCGGCCTTCGATCAGCAGGGTGCCCTCGTCGATCACGCCGTTGGACGCGGTCATGATACGGGCGCCCACGAGTGCCAGCGCCATGATTTCCTCCTGTCTTCACTGCCCGGCCAACCGCTGAGACGCCTCTCGAACGCTCGTATCGCCGCTGGCGCGGCGCGGACGCGGGCGGGTTCGATACCCGCCCTGCGGGTCTGCGGCGTAGGCTACCGGGCCTCCTGGTCGCTGGCGGCGGACTCCGTCCGTTCGAACACGAGGCGGCCGTCCACGTAGGTCCGGTCGACCATAATGTCCCGTATCGCGGTCGGCGCCACGCCGAGAATGTCCTCCGAGAGAACCGCCAGGTCCGCTCTCTTCCCCTCTTCCAGGGAACCCGTGCGGGTCTCGTCGAACGACGTGTAGGCGCAGTTGTACGTGTAGATGCGAATCGCCTGCAGCACGCTCACGCCCTCCTCCGCGTTGAGCACCTCGCCGCCTTCCTCGGGTCCGAAACGGTGGTTCACCAGGATGTCGATGCCCTGCAGCGGATTGTACATGCCCACGGGCCAGTCGGAACCGCCGGAGATGATCACGCCCCGGTCGGTGAGGGACTTGAACGGGAACGCGTAGCGCGCGCGGCCGCCCCACTGCCCGTGGATGCCTTCGCTGCCGATGCTCTCCAGGATCGGCGGTTGCGTGTTCCAGATGACCCCCAGCTCCGCCATGCGGTCCATGACCCGCGGGTTCCAGAGATAGGCGTGCTCGAGTCGGTGGCGCAGGTCGTGCGCCGCCACCTGGGCGCGGCCGTTGGCGATGGCCTCCAGCGACCGGTGGATGCCGTGGTCGCCGTGGCAGATGAGCCCGGCCTGCCAGTCGCTGGCCTGGCACTGGGCCATGAAGTCGTCGGCCACCTCCTGGGTGATACGGAAGCTGCCGAGCTTCTTGCCGGCGGGGTCGTTGCTATAGGGCTCGAAGAGGGCCGCGGTCTGGCCGATGACGCCGCCGTCGATGCCGACCTGGAGCGCCCCGAGCTTGAGCCACTCGGTGCCGTAGTTGGTGGCGAACCCGGTCTCGAAGATCTTGCCGGCGGTGCCTTCGAGGTCCCATCCCTCGCCGTGCACCGGGTAGGGGCCCATGACCACCTGGAGGCTCGGCGGCGCCTGGCGGTGCAGCCGCTGCCAGCCCACCGTGTCCCTGCGGTTGCGGATGGCGGCCTCGAACGCCGTGGTGACGCCATTGCGGTTCAGCTCACTCGCCATCCAGCGATAGCCGTCCATCATGTCGTCCACGTCCCACTGGGGCAGGTTGGGCGTGATGAACACGGTGCGGGTGTTGTCCCACATGGGGCCCAAGGGACGGTCCCGGTCGTCCCGCTCCATGGGGCCGCCCGGGGGGTCGGGCGTGTCGTCCTGGACGCCCATGCGCCGCAACCCCATGGTGTTGAAGGTCCACCCCATGGACTCGCGGTTGGCGATGCCCACCGGGTTGCCGGGGGACACCGGATCGAGGTCAAAACGGTTGGGGTTGCGCCGGTCGGTGAGGCGCGTCGCCTGGAAGCCCCGGCCCAGGATCCAGTCGCCCGGCTTGGCCTGAGCGGCCCGCTCCCTGATCCTTTCAACGATGTCGGCGATGGAGGGACAGGCGGCGTAGGTGCAGTCCACCCAGTGGCGCTGGGGCCCGTTGGTCATGTGGATATGGTTGTCGATGAAGCCCGGGGTCAGCGCCCGCCCCTTGAGATCCACCACCTCGGTCCCGCGCCCTACGGCCTGCTCGACGTAGGCCCGATCCCCCACCCGCAGGATGTTGCTGCCGCGGACCGCCAGTGCCTCGGCCACCTCGTCCCGGGAGTTGACTGTCACGACGGGACCACCGACAAACACGACGTCGGCAGTGGGAACCGCTGTCGACACGTTCGGGTCAGCCATGGAACACCTCCCTGGAAACGCCCGAGGAACCTGGGGCAAGCCTGATGGACAATAGCCGCTCCCCGGTGGATGCGCAAGCCGACTGAACCGCCCTCCAGGGACATTTCGCCCGGCGGCTCATACTGCACCGTTGAATCTTCCGATTGATATGTGTACCGGTATGCGGTACATAAGACCATGATCCGAAGCTTCCGTCTTCGAGGGCTCAGGCGAATGTATGAGCGCGGAGACGTGAGCAGGGTGGGGTCGGATCTCTCGGATCGGATCGCGCTCGCGCTGGCCGATCTCGACGATGCGCGCAAGCCTTCGGACCTTGATCTGCCCGGCTACCGGCTTCATCCGCTGAAAGGTGATCTCAAGGGGTACTGGAGCATCTCGATCTCTGGAAACTGGCGAGTGACATTTCGCATTGAGGACGGCGACGCGTACGACGTCGACCTGACCGACTACCACTAATGGGAGACATGAGCATGGCGATGATCGATCCTCCGCATCCCGGACGCAGCATCCGCGAGAACTGTCTGGAACCGCTCGGTTTGAGCGTGACCGAAGCGGCGCGGGTGCTGGGCGTCGCCCGTCACACCCTGTCCCGGGTCCTCAACGGCCACGCGGCAATCTCTCCGGAGATGGCGCTCCGGCTGGAGAAGGCAGGCTGGTCGAATGCGGAGTTCTGGCTGCGACGCCAGACTACCTATGATCTCGTGCAGGCACGCAAGGACCAGGACCGGATCCATGTGCAACGGTACCGGCCGCAGCCAGCGGTGTGAGGGCGGCATCGTCGGCAAGTTTTGGGGGGATTCTACGCCTAACCACGCCCGCGTCTTCCCAGAAAAGAATTGAGGATCGCGCTTTCGTGCCATCGAGGCATAGCCGGCAGGCACCGTGCAGGAAACGATCGAATCCGGGCTTCATGGACATACGGAAACGCCTAGCGGCGCGTGGGATCGAAGAAGTCGCGCAGGCCGTCGCCGAGGATGTTGAAACCCAGGATGAGGAGCGTGATGGCCATTCCGGGGAAGAACGCCGCCCAGGGGGCGCGCTCCATGTAGCCGTAGGCGCCGGTCAGCATGGCGCCCCAGGAAGGCGCCGGCGGCGGGTGGCCCACGCCGAGGAAGCTCAGGGACGATTCCGCCAGGATGGCGTAGGAGAAGGACAGGGCGAACTGCACCAGCAGCGGCGCCACCACGTTGGGGGCGATGTGGCTGCGGATGATGCGCGGGTGGGAGCCGCCCAGCACTTGGGCCGCCTCCACGAACGGCTGCGCCTTGATCGCTATGGTCGCCCCGCGCGCGACGCGCGCGAAGTGCGGCGCCTGCACCACGCAGAGGGCGATGATGACCGGCACCGCCGGCGGCAACCCGCCGCCCGTGAGGAACGCCGCCACCGCGATGGCCAGCAGGATCGTCGGGAACGCAAAGATGAGGTCGATGAGCATGGTCACGCCACGATCCAGCAACCCGCCGAAATAACCGCCGAGGACCCCGATCAACATGCCCACGACCGCGGCCCCCGAGGCCGAGAGGACCCCCACGACGAAGGCGATCCGGGCGCCGTAGATAACCCGGCTGAGGACGTCGCGCCCGTACTCGTCCGTGCCGAACCAGTGGGCGGCGTCCGGCCCGGTCAACCGTGACCCCGCGCCCATGTCGAGCGGGTCGTAGGGTGCCAGAAAATCCGCCAGCAGCGCCGCCAGCAGGTAGACGAGGATGACCGCCGCCCCCACCAGGGCGGGCTTGTGGCGCGCGAACCGCCGCCAGGCCCGCCCCGGCCCTTCCCGGCGGGGCGCGACCGGCTGCCGTGCATCGGTGGTGTTGATGGATTCCGCCACGGAGTCAGTCACCGATAAGGGGCTAATCGTACCGCACGCGCGGATCGAGCAGCCCGTAGCCGAGGTCGGCCAGCGTGTTGATGATCACGTAGCTGCCGGCGATGACGATCATGGTGGCCTGAAGCACCGGGTAGTCGCGGCTGAGCACGGCTTCCACGGCGTACTGGCCGATGCCCGGGATGGCGAAGATCTGCTCGATGATGAGCGAGCCGCCGAGCAGCTTGCCGGTCTCGGTGCCGATCAGCGTCAGCACCGGAATGAAGGCGTTCTTGAGCGCGTGACTGGAGTACACGCGGCGCTCGCGCACTCCCTTGGCGCGGGCCGTGCGGATGTAATCATGGGCGAGCACGTCCAGCATGGCCGAACGGGCCATGCGCATCACCGCCGCCGCCATGGTGGTGCCCAGGGCCAGGGCAGGCAGCATGAGCGAGAGCGTGCTCTCGACGGGGTTCTCGAAAAACGGGATGTAGCCGACGGAAGGAAGGATGTTGAGGTAGACGGCGAACACCAGCACCAGCAACGTGGCCAGCCAGAAGTGCGGCATGGCCAGACCGAGGATGCCGGTGGTGGTGACGAGGCCGTCGATCTTGCCGTTGGGGTAGCGCGAGGCGATGACGCCCAGGGTCACGCCGAAGATGACGCTCCACGTTCCCGCCATGAACGACAGGTGCAGCGTCACCGGAAGCCGCGCGAAGATCTCGTCCGCTATGGGGTAGCCGGATACGATGGAACGGCCGAAATCGAGCTGCAGCACGCGCCCGATCCATTCCAGGTACTGGACCACGATCGGACGGTCCAGACCCCACAGCGCGCGGATCTCCTCGATGCGCCCGGAGCCCAGGTACAGGCCGTAGATGAAGTCCACGGCGTCGCCCGGCACCAGGCGGATCATGTAGAACACCACCACGGAGATGCCGAACTGCACCAGCACCAGGGAGACCAGCTTCTGCGCGATGTATCGACTCACCGGAAACCCGTCAGGTCAACGCGGCAGCCGCGTGGGACCACCCGCGCATCCACGAGGTGCCGTCTCTTCATGCGACGTGCGGGCTGGAGCTGTGACCGTCCTGTTTTGACACGCCGGACGGCTGATCCCCGACGACGCGTTGCGCCGGGAATCAGCCGCCGGCCCGACCTGCCTGCCTACTTGTCGAGCCAGACCTCGCGCAACGAGTACTGACTGGCGTTGGGGAACGCCGTGTAACCCTTGACGTAGTTGCGCATGGCCTGGAAACGGTCGAAGGCCACGAGGAAAACCCACGGCTGCTGTTCCGCCAGCCGCTTCATGGCAACCCGGTAAGCTTCCTTGCGTTCCACGATGCTGGTGGCGACCACGCCCTTGGCCAACAGCTTGTCGAACTCGGGATCGCAGAACCGGCTGTTGTTGTAGCTGCCCTTGCAGGTGAACAACGGCGACAGGGCGCCATCCGGATCGACGAAGTCCGAACCCCACCAGCGGATCGGATACATTTGGAAGTTGCCGGAGCGCCAGTCGCGCTGCGCGGTAGCGCTGTCGGACGCCTTGATCTCGACGCGGATGCCGACCTTCTTGAGCTCGGACTGCACCACCGCGGCGAAAGACGCATGATACGACGTCGTGCCGATGCGCAGCACGATGTCGACACCGTTGGGGTAGCCCGCGTCCGCCAGGAGCTTCTTCGCCTTGTCGCGGTCCAGGTTGTAGTACTTCTCGTCGTTCCCCGCCCAGTACGGCGGGATCAGCGGCGGCCCCCAGAGCGGCTGCGCGAAGCCGTCGAAGCCCTTCTCCACCATTTCCTTGCGGTCGATGGCGTAGGCCATGGCCTGGCGCACGCGCACGTCGTCCAGCGGCTTCTTGCTCACGTTGAGCGAGATGTTGACGAAGCTGATGTTGGGCCCGCCGGTGACGTTGATCCTGCGGTCGCGCTTGAGGGCGTTGACGTCCTTGGGCGGCACCGGCTCGATGTAGTCCACCTGCCCCGCCCTGAGCGCGTTGGTGCGCGCGGTCTGGTCCTTGAGCGGAATGAAGTGCAGCTCGTCCAGCAGCGGCACCGACTTGTCGTAGTAGTTGGGGTTCTTGACCAGCACCAGCCGCTGGCCCTTGATCTGCTCCTTGAACATGTAGGGCCCGGTCCCCATCATCCCGTCCTTCAGGCCCACCGGCATCGGCTTCACCGCCTCCTCGGCCACCATGGCCATGGCGGGCAGGGACAGGTTCGTCACGATGGCCGCGTCGGGCCTCTTCAGTTTCAGAACGAGCTTGTACTTGGACGGCGTCTCGATGGAGTCGATGGACGCGATGGTGCTCGCGTAGCCCGCGGGGACGTTCGGGTCGAGAATCCGCTGCAGCGAGTACTTGGCGTCCGCCGAGGTGAACTCGCGTCCGTTGTGGAACTTCACTCCCTCGCGTAGCGTGAACTCGAGCTGGGTGGGCGACGTGAACTTCCAACTCGTCGCCAGGTCCGGCCTGGGCTGGATATCGGTGCCGGCGCGCACCAGCCCCGAGTACACGTTCTGCATGATGTTGATGTCCCAGCCCACGCGCGTGGTGTGCGGATCGAGATCGTTCACGTCACGCTCGCCTCCGAGACGCAGGATGCCGCCGGATTTCTGCGCGGAGGCCTGCGTCGCGAAGATGCAGGTAATGACAAAGACCGCCGCGATGGCGAGTCCCAGGGACCACCGTTTCGGCGAGGAATCAGACCCGCCCGATCGTCTCATCAGGTTCATCCATCTCATCGTGATTTCCTCCTCGGCGGCGTCCCCAAGACGACAGCGTGCGCACAGGGTGAAAACACCGCCCGTTGCGTCGGTGCCACCAGTGCGGCACCGTCCCGAACAGACCGTCACAGTCTTCCAAGCCCTGCTCCGGGCGCGATACTCGCACAGGATTTCTCGGAGTGTCAAGGTTGCACGGGGCGGGCCAATAATTGTATGGGCGGGTTGTCTCGTGCGTTTTCCACGGGAATGAGACTCCACAGTGGCGGCAGCGGCCTGTCGGAAGGAGGACGCTCATGGCAAGCAACGCATGGCGCGACGCGGACTTGGCGTTCGTCAACGGACGCGTCATTACGGTGAACCAGCGGGACGAGGTGGCCGAGGCGGTGGCAGTGGCGGGCAACCGCATCGTCCGCGTGGGCTCCAACGAATCCGTGGAGGCATTGGTCGGCAACGAGACCCGCGTGGTGAACCTTGCGGGGCGCGCATTGACTCCCGGGTTCGTGGAAAACCACATGCACATCATCAACGCGGTGGAGGACCGCAAGTGGATCAACTGCGGCCCGGAAGTCGCTTCCTCCATCGACGACGTCACCGCAGCCGTGAAGCAACGCGTGGACCAGACCCCCGCCGGCGAGCTGATCGTGGGCTGGGGCTTCGACCACCACCGGCTGCGCGAGCGGCGCTACCCCACGCGCCGGGACCTGGACCCGGTCTCCCCCGACCACCCGGTGCTGCTGCGCCAGCGCGAGTCCATGAGCTGGACCGCCAACACGGCGGCGCTGCGCCGTATGGGCATTCAGGACGACACCCCGGATCCCCCCGGCGGCCCGATGCTCCGGGACGAGCAGGGCGCACCCCTGGGTCCCATGTGGGACAACTGCCGGGTCGTGTACATCTTCCCCACCATCACACCGCCGACGCTGGAAGAGCTGGCGGAAGGCTACGGGTGGGCGTGCCAGTACCTGAATGGACTGGGCGTCACCAGCGTGGACGAAGCCTCCATCCGCAACGAGCATGAGACCCACGCGTGGCAGCTCCTGCGCGCCCGCGGCGGCCTCACCGCGCGCATCTACCTCAACATCTATCCGGTCTACGGCACCCAGTGGGACGTGGAGACCGCGGCCTACCGGATATTCCGCTCGGGCATGCGCACCGGCTACGGCGACGACTGGCTCCGCCTGGGGCCGGCGGTCATCGGCATCGACGGCGGCGTGCAGGGACAAACGGCTGCGCTGTTCGAGCCCTACTCCAACGACCCCGACGGGAGGTTTCGCGGGAGCTTCCGCTGCTCCCAGGAGATGGCGGACGAGTTCTGCCTGGAAGCCCACAAGGCCGGCTTCCAGATCGCCGCCATCCCCCACGGCGACCACGGCATCACCGTGACCCTGGACGCCATCGAGAAGGCCCAGAAGGCGTTCCCGCGCCCGGATGCACGCCATCGCCTGGAGCACGCCTACCTGTGGAACGCCGAACTGCTCGACCGCGCCGCCAGCCTCGGCGTCGTCTACAACGCCCAGCCGCCGATCCTGGAGGTGCTGAGCGAAGCCTGCACCCTGGAGCCCTGGGGCGCGGAACGCTCGAAGTACGCCTTTCCCATGAAGTCGCTGCTCGACCGAGGCGTGATTTCCTCGGGCGGCTCCGACATGCCCATCGTCACCGCGAACCCCATGGTCGGCATTGACTGCCTGGTCAGCCGGCGCCTCGACCCGAGCCCGGGCGCGGTTGTGCTGAACCCCGACGAACGCCTCACCGTCATGGAGGCACTGCGGATCTACACCTACAACGGCGCCTACGCGCACTTCGAGGAGCAGAGCAAGGGCTCCATCGAGGAAGGCAAGCTCGCCGACCTCGCCGTGCTCTCCAGGGACATTCTGACGACGCCGGCGGAGGAAATCCGGGAAGTCACCGTGAACATGACCGTGGTGGACGGCAAGGTGGTGCACGAGGCCGGGTAAGAGTCTGTTGGTACTCGTTGGACAAGGAAGTTCGAACCATCATTCCCACGGAACAGGCTGTGTCAAAACTCCACTCAAGCTGGAAACAGCACCGCCCCTCGAAACGTCATTCCCGCGGAAGCGGGAATCCAGGGGTGGTGGTGGTATGGCGGCTCCATTGCCGGCCCCACCCGCCTGGATTCCCGCTTGCGCGGGAATGACGATCCGGGCTGTGGCGGGCTTCTGTAACTAACTGGATTCATTGAACAAGATGGATTCATTGAACAAGACTTTTTTCATATCAATGACGGTATGGGATGTCGGTGCTATTCCCAGTCCAGGTGGACTTTTGACATGGCTTGGGAAGCGGGACCCAGGGCGGGGAGGATCAGGACGGCAGCGATGAGGACAAGACATGGATAACCTTCAGAAACAGGTACTGGCTGAAATTCGCGAGGACGAGCTGGTGACCATGGCCATGGACTTGGTGAGCATCTCCAGCCCGCCGGGCGCGGAGGCGCCCGCCGGCGACTATCTCGCCGGACGCCTGGGCGAGCTGGGCATGCGCGTGCAACTGCAGGAGGTGGAGCCCGGCCGCAACAACGTGGTGGGCCGCCTGCGCGGGCGCAAGGGCTCGCCCACGCTGCTTTTCAGCGGCCACTTCGACACCAGCACCACCGGACGCGAGGCCGAAGCGTGGGGCAGCCGCTACACGCCCGAGGTCGTGGGCGGCGGCGTGGCCCAGGCCACCACCGCCGACGGATGGATCCACGGGCTCGGCGCCAGCAACATGAAGGGCGCCTTCGCCGCCTACTGGGGCGCGGTCCGGGCGCTTCAGCGCGCCGGGGTGGAGCTGGCCGGCGACATCCTCATTACCGGCGTCGTGGGCGAGACCGAGAAGGCGCCGGTGGACCAGTACCAGGGGGCGGAGTTCCGCGGCGGCAAGGCGGGCTCGCGTTATCTGGTCACCCATGGCTTGACGGCCGACTATGCCGTCATCGGCGAGCCCACCGGCATGCGCCTGCAAATCGGCGAGACCGGGTATTGCTTCGTCAAGGTGACGGTCTACGGCAGGTCCCAGCACACCTGGTCCAAGGAGCACGGCATCGACCCCATCGAGAAGATGATGCGCGTCTTCACCGCCCTCCAGGCGTGGGAGCCCGTGTTCCGGGAACGCCATCCGCATCCGTTCATGGAGGGCCGCATCGGCATCGGCGCCATCCAGGGCGGGCACCCCTACAAACCCTCCAAGTGTCCCGCGCCCTTCTGCAACCTCTACGTGGACGTGCGTACCGTGCCGGGCATGAGCTTCATGGACGTGAAGAAGGAGATCGAGGCGGTCCTGGACGAGCTCAAGGCCGATGACCCGGAGCTGCAAACCGAGGTGGAACTGTACCTGACGGGGAACGGTTTCGAACTCGAACGCGACGAGCCGCTGGTGAAGGCCATGGAGCGAGCCCACGAGAGCGTCTACGGCGAGCCCGTGCCCTATGCCGCGCCCAACCGCTATGCCGTCTCCAGCGACGCCGGCCCGATGTTCGAGTACGGCATCTGCGGCCTCACCTACGGCCCCGGCGGCATCTCCACCGGCGGCCAGTTCGCCAACTACGACCCCGCCCATCAGCACAGCGAGGTGCTGAAGATCGAGCATCTGGTCAAGGCCGCGGGTGTGTACGCCCTGGCCGCGCTGGACCTGTGCGGCCCAGCGTCGTAGGGCGCTGGCCGGCACCGGCGTCGGAGGAACGGACCATGGAACCTCTCATCGGGTATTCGGCCCTGATCGAGCGCCCTCCCCTGCGCTGGCCGGACGGCGCCCGGGTGGCGCTGTGGGTGCAGATGAACCTGGAGCACTTCGAGATCGACGCTCCGGGCATGAGCCTGCCGCCCAGCCGCTCGCCCGGCCCGATCCCCGATCCCAGGAACGCCGGTTGGCGCGACTACGGCGCGCGCGTGGGCATCTGGCGGCTCATGGAGATGCTGGACCGCCACCGCCTGCGCGCCTCGGCGCCCACCAACGACCAGGTGTGCGACTACTATCCCGAGATCATCCGCGAAGCGGTGCGCCGCGAGTGGGAACTCATGGGCCACGGATTCAACAACTCGCACACCTTGGGAGGCCTCTCGCGCGAGGACGAGCGCGCGGTCATCCAGGCCAGCGTGGCAAAGCTGAGTGCGGCCGCCGGGCGCCCCACCAAGGGATGGCTCGGCCCCGGCCTGGTGGAGACCTTCAACACCCTGGAGCTCCTGGCCGAGGCCGGCGTCGAGTACGTCTCCGACTGGTGCAACGACGACCAGCCCTATCCCATCGAAGTCGGTGGCGGCCGGCTCATCGGCGTGCCCTACTGCATGGAGGTCAACGACATCTACGCCTTCGTGGGCGCGGGCATGGATGGGGAAAGCTTCTACCGGATGATGTGCGACCAGTTCGACGTGCTGCACGCCGAAGGCGCGCACACGGGCCGCATCCTCGGCCTCTGCCTCCACCCCTTCATCGGCGGTCAGGCGCACCGCGCCAAGTGGATCGACAAGGGCCTGGAATACATCTTCGGCCACGACGGCGTGTGGGCCGCCACCGCCGAGGAGATCTCGGACTGGTACTACGAGCACTACTACGAGGACGCGCTGGCGCAACTGCGCGAACGGGCGCGGACCGCGTTCGGCAACTCGGACGCACCGGATCGATGATCAGGGCCATCAACGGATCGACACAATCGAAAGGGAGGGAAGCCGTGGCACTTCGCGAAATCAGTTCCGTTCCGGTCCCCGCGGGCCAGGGAGCCGCCTGCACCGTGCACGCCGGCCAGTACGTGCGGGTCGTCGACGTCGAGGGCGGTCAGGTGGCCGACTTCAACGCCTGGACGCTGCCCGACTACAAGGAGCAGTTCTGGTCCGGGCGCACCCGGATCGTGGAGGGAGCGCATCTCTCCACCGGCAAACGCCTGTTTTCCGCGCCCAACATGGAGGTGTTGTTCACCATCACCGACGACACCGTGAAACGCGTCGACTCGCCCCTCGGCGCCATCTCCCACGATCTCATCTACGCCCGGTGCAGCTCGGGACTGTGGAAGCTCCGCGGCGTCGACAACGCCCCCAACTGCCAGGACAACCTCGTGCGCGCCATCGAGTCCTACGGGCTCACCGCGCACAACGTCCACGACGCCTTCAACATCTTCATGAAGACCGGCATCGACAAGGACGACCGCCTGTTCGAGGAACCCGCCGAATCACTGGCCGGCGACTACCTCGAACTGCGGGCGGAGAAGGATTGCCTGGTGGCCGTGTCGTCGTGCCCGGGGCGTGGCAACCGCTTTCCCGAATGGCGGAACCGGCCGCTGCGGATCGACGTGCTGGAGGAGGAATGAAGAGGGGCACGGTGCCCTTCAGGCTACCGGACAGAGTGCCCGCGTATGGGGCCCGCAAGGCTCGCGGCCGAAGATCGCCCGTATCCTGGGCATGAAGTGCTCGACGGGGCGGGTCTCGTAGTCCGGGTCGAAGGACACCTGGTCGTAGTCGCGGCAGAAGCGCTCCGTCATCTCGAAGGCCGGATGACCTCGAAACTGCTCGCGCATCCTTGTCCCGACCGATCTTGTCGAAGTAGTAGTAGCCCTGGAAGATGCCGTGATGCCTGAGCATCCAGCAGGTGTATTCGCTCACGTAGGGGCGCAGCACCTGCGCGCCAATCTCCTCGTGGTTGAAGAGCGAGATGGTATCGCCGATATCGTGCAGCAGCCCGGCCACCACTATCTCGTCGTACTCCCTCGCGTTCTCGGCGCGCGTAGCCGTCTGAAGCGAGTGTTGGTAGCGGTCTATCCGGTTGCTCGGATAGCTGTGTCGCAGGAGTTCCAGGTGCGCCAGCACGCGCTCGACAACAGCGCTCTCGAACGGCTTCCGCAACTCCTCCACGAGGGCGTAGTCCTCAACCGTGCCCTGGTCCATGCGGATGTAGCGCGCCCTTCTCTCGTCCACGTGATCGTGTATGTTCGTGTCCTCAAGCAACCCCGGGGTTGGATCATAGCGCCAGCGCCTTCTCGATATCCTGATGAACGAAAGCCGATGCCATGCGCTCGATCTCTCGGGAATGGATGTTCAATCGAGCCGCCGCGGTGCGCCAGTCGGACACCACCTTCGCAACCTCGATGGCGATCCTTCTCGCGTCCGATACATTGATGCCATAGTACTGCGCGGTCTCAAGTACAAGATCGAGCGACGCGGTCGCGTCGTCGATCTCGATCGCCGTGGATAGCACGCGTGGCCGCACATCCGAGGGCGTGGGATTCAGATCGTAGGCCGGGGAGAGACGCCACCCGCTATTGTCCCCGTCAAGCAAAAAGCCGTGGTTCCGCAAGTGATCGTCGGTGTTGGAGACCATCACGTTGAACACGACACGCCGCCAGAGCTGCGCCAAGTCCTCCTTCGCCGCTGCGCTGTACTGGCGCAGGGCGTCGGCTATTTCAAGGTAGGACCGGACCTCATTGTCGTGTGCCCCCAACATGCTCATGGCTGACAGGAACGGGATACGCTGCCCGTCTACCCTGTCAAATCGGCGAATGAGCGCCACGGGCTTGCCGGCCACGTCTTCGATGCGCCAATGTGGAACCGCGACGCCCGCCCTGGACGCCAACGACAGTGCGACTCCTTCCCACAAGACGACACCGTAGTCGTCGCTCTTGTCCGGAAACTTGGCTAAGGAATCTCTGAACAAGCCCGGCATGCTATGATGGGATGAACGATCACGGACCGGGGGGTGAACGAGGCATGGGACAAGGGACGTTTGCGGAGCATGAGCACGACCGGAAGAAGCGGCGGACGCGACGGGAGGTGTTTCTCGAGAAGATGGAGGGGCTGATCCCGTGGGAGGCTCTGGAAGCGAGGATCGAGCCTCATTACCCGAAGGCGGGCCGTGGCCGGCAACCGTATCCGTTGGGGGTGATGCTGCGGGTGCACTGCGTGCAGTTGTTCTACAACCTGAGCGACCCGGGGATGGAGGATCTGTTGTACGAGGCGGAGTCGGTGCGGCGTTTTGCGGGGCTGCGGTTGTCGGGTCCGTTGCCAGACGAGACGACGATCCTGAACTTCCGGCGCCTGTTGGAGGGGCAAGGACTGGGGACGGGACTGTTCGAGGAGATCAACGCGCACCTGGCGTCACAGGGGCGCCGGCTGCGTCGTGGGACGATCGTGGATGCGAGCATCATCTCAGCGCCGTCGTCGACGAAGAACCGCAAGCGGGAGCGGGACCCGGAGATGCACCAGACGAAGAAGGGGAACCAGTGGTACTTCGGGATGAAGGCTCACATCGGGGTGGATTCGGAGACGGGACTGGCGCACAGCCTGAAGACGACGCCGGCGAACACGGCGGACGTGACGATGGCGAACGGGTTGCTGCACGGCGATGAGGAACAGGTGCACGGCGACGCGGGCTACCAGGGGGTGGGGAAGCGCGAGGAGAACAGGGACGTGAAGGTGGAGTGGCGGGTGGCGATGAAGCCGGGCAAGCGGAGGAAGCTGGAGCGGGACGGCCCGGAGGCGAAGGAGGAAAAGCGCAAGGCTGAGGTTCGGGCCAAGGTGGAGCACCCGTTCCTGTACATCAAGCGTCACTTCGGATACGCCAAGGTGCGCTACCGGGGGCTGGCGAAGAACACGCAGCGGATCGCGGTTCTGCTGGGCTTTGCGAATCTGCTGATCGCGGGTCGTTACGCCACGGATTGACCGAGGGAGGAGTGCGCCCTCAGCCCGCCGCCTGGCGGCGGAACGGGGCGGCTACCCGGCGATCAGGCCATTGCCGGACGCCTTCCCGGTCGAAACAAGAACATGTGAAGGCTGAAACCAGCGGAAATGCCGCTTGTTCAGACCTTCC
>JAJDXX010000048.1 GCA_022823055.1 Candidatus Binatia bacterium
GCCCGCACTCCGCCTTGGGGGGCTCCACCCCGGCCGAGGCCTATGAAAAGGGAATGCTGACACACAGGCCGGCCCAGCGCCGCAGCTCACCCGCCTCTCTGCCGGCTCTACCGGAACAGCAGAACATGTTAAACAGGACCCTGGCGGCATGATCGATGACTTCGGAATACACCTTATTTCTGCCGCCAAACTGTCCTACGAACCGGGACCACCTCAAGGTAAAGTTTGGGGAATTATATAGAAAACTCTAATCCGCCCCCACCCGCCGGCTCCATTCCATCCAAGAGCCATCATAAAGGTGCAATCTCTCAACCGGGAACCCCATCAGGTAGAGCGTGAAGAGCGGCGTGGCGGCACGCACACCGGAGTGGCAATAGAAAATGTGATCGTGTCCGGGTTCGAACCCGGCCTGCCGTAGCAGGGCGTCGACCTCGGCGGCGGTCCGGAATTCCGACGGCCGGCCTTGGTCCACTCTGCGGAAAGCCCGCCAACCGATGTAGCGAGCCCAGGCGATGCGTCCGGCCGGCAGACCACCGACCCGCACCGACCCGTTCCATTCCCTCGCATCGCGAGCGTCCCAGACGCGAGTTCCCGGATGCGAGCGCCCTTGGGCCACGTCGGCCATATTGGCCGTCCAGCCGGCGACGGCGGGAGTTGCGACGAAATTTCCGGTTTTCGGAGCCGAACGTCCGCGACCGCGCTCAACGTCGTGCCCTGCCTCTTTCCACGCGGTCAGGCCGCCGTCCAGCATCCTGACATCGGATTTTCCGTACAGGCGGAAGAGCCACCAGAGCCGCGCGGCGGCGTAAGCTTCGTCGTAAACGACGATTGTGGAGTCGCGGTCGATACCGAGCCCGCGTGCGAATTCCTGGAAGCGCTCGCGGCTCACTGCCACGCCGGCTTGGCCGGTGTAGGCGCGGTGCGAGGCATGGAGGGCGCCGGGAATATGCCCGAGCAGCCAGGAGGCCCGCCGGACCGCGGCCAGCACGATCGGTTTCGAGCCGGGTCCGTCCAGCATCGATTTGAGCTCGGTAGCGGTAACCAGGGCATGCCCGCGCGGGAAGCCCTTGTACGGCTCGGCCTGCGCCGTGGCGCACAGGAACAGGAGGACGAGCGGCACGAGAAGGGCGTGGAAAGCGGTCATGCGAGTCAAGGTCTCCTCCACCGACCGGTACGTAAATCGACTGTGTTCCGCTCGGCAAGTTGGAATTTCAGCTCCGGCTCCAGCGTCTCCTCCACGTGGACGTGAACTCAGCTTTAGGCACGCCTTCGATGAAGTCTCTCATGTCTTTAATTCTATTCGAGCCCCTCCCGAGTTCAATCAGCCCTGTTCTTCGGTAACAAGCTCGTAACTGGTGCTGCGGCCGCCGGCCTGGCTCCGCACCAGGATGCCACGATCCATCAGATCGCGGATGTCCCGATTGGCCGTGTCCTGCGAGCAACGGTTCATCGTGGCCCACTTCGACGAGGTGAGCTTCCCTTCGAAACCGTCCAGGAGCCGGGTCAGGATCTTGACTTGGCGCTGGTTCAGCGTCCTGGAGGAGTGCGCTTGCCAGAAGCGGGTCTTGGTCAGGACGGTAGCCAGGGTATTCCGAGCGTTTTCGATGGTGTGCGCGAGACATTCGAGAAACCAGGTCTGCCAATCGGTGATATCCAGGCCACCCTGTTGAGTTCGTTCGAGCATGTCGTAGTAGGCCCTGCGCTCCAGGCGGATCTGAGCGGACATGCTGTAGAAGCGCTCGGGGCTCTCCTCCGACCGGGCCAACGCCATGTCCGCGATTGTCCGCGCGATACGGCCGTTGCCGTCCTCGAAGGGATGAATGGTGACGAACCAGAGATGGGCGACGCCGGCGGCGAGCACGGGCTCCATCGACTGCGTGTCTTCGAACCATTCCAGGAACCGGGAGATCTCGGCCCCAAGGCGCTCCGCTGGAGGAGCGGTATAGTGGACGCGTTGGCGCCCGATCGGGCCTGATACGACTTCCATTGGCCCGTCCGCGTCATCGCGCCATTGGCCGACGCGAATCCGGCGCATGCCGCTACGGCCGGTCGGGAAAAGGGCGGCGTGCCACGAAAACAGCCGTTCTTCCGTCAGGGGCGCGGTGTAGTTCCGCGTGGCGTCGAGGACCATCTCGACGGCACCGTCCACGTTTCGATCCGCCGCCGGCAGGCCGCCGATATCAAGACCGAGGCGGTTTGCAACCGACGAACGCACTTGGTCGGGAGCGAGGAACTCCCCCTCGATCTCGCTTGTCTTCACGACATCCTCGGTGAGTGTCCGCAAGATGGCCTCGCTGCGCATCTCGAAACCAAGGGCCGCCATGCGGCCGAGCAACTTTCCCTGGATGTGGCGTGTATGCGCGAGATGCTTGGCGAGCCGGGCCGTATCCTGCTGGAACTGCGGCCATTCCGGGCGTTGCCAAATGTATGCAGGATATTCTCCAGAATATTCTCCGTACAACATGCGGTGAATATAACATCCATTCTCCGCATGAGCAAGTTTATCTCCGCTTAGTCTGCGGAGATAAAGAGTCCATTCTCCGCATCCGTCCCGCATCTGTGCCGGGTTGTTGGCGGCCATGCTCTGATGGCCTCCTGAGGACAGCTTCTGTGGTCGATTGGGACTGGATCATTGAACGGTCAGTTCTTTCACTATATTTCTGACACATGGCCAGCCTATCCAACCGAATAGTAGAGCACGCTAGCTCACTCCCCGAGGGCACTCCCATCTGTGCCGGCGCGCTGCTTCATCTCGGGAGCCGCGCAGCGGTCGATCAGGCGCTCTCGCGCCTCGCGCGCTCCGGGAGGCTGATGCGGATCTGCCGAGGGATCTACATGAAACCCGTCGAAACCCGGTTCGGGCGTTGTGCGCCCAGCATCGGCAAGGCGATTCAGGCACTGGCGACCTTGTGGGGCGAGACAATCGCCCCCTCCGGCGGTGCCGCAGCGCATGCTCTGGGCCTCACGACCCAGGTCCCCATACGGTCGGTCTATCTCACATCCGGTCCTGATCGCCGCTTGCGGTTCGGCAACCTGGAAGTCGAGTTGCGCCATGCACCGCGCTGGCAACTCACGGCTCCGCACCGTAAGGCAGGCGATGTCATCCGTGCCCTGGCCTGGATCGGCCCGGACGAGATCCAAGACGTGCTACAAGCTGTTCTGCCAAGCCTTTCTCGCGAAGATATCGACGAGCTTGCCGCGGCGCGGGCTATCATGCCGCATTGGATGGCGGAGCCGGTGAGCGCCCTTGTTCCGCGTGGCTGAGTTGCTGTCCCATAGCGTTCATCCCATCAACGCCCCGAACCCCACCCCGCTCAAGATCGCGCCCGTGACGCCGAATCCCACGTAGGCGGCGAACACCTGCCAGCGTACCAGCGACCACACGGCGACCATGGACGGGACGCAGGTCACGGCGCCGGAAACCATGAAGGCCAGGGCGGCGCCGGCGCTCATGCCTTGTTCCATGAGACCGGCGACGAGGGCGGGCGCGGCATAGCCGTTGAGGTAGGCGGGCGTACCCACCAGGGCGCCGATCACGATGGGGCCGGCCCCGGGTCCGCCGACCAGGCCCGCGATCAACGCGGCCGGCACGTAGGTAACGAGCAGGGCCTGGATCAGGTAGGCGAACGCCAGCCACTTGACCAGGAACCGCGCGTTCTCCAGCGCTTCGGAACGGAAGGTGGCCGCCCGCAACGGCTCGCGCCAGAATCGCCAGACGATTTCGCCCGTCTCGAGGGTGCTGCCGCAGGCGCCGCAACCGCCGGCCACGTCTTCGCGCAGAGGGGCGGCGAACGCATGGCGCCGGACGAGAAGGCGCACGCCGAACCCGCCGAAGAGGCCGATGGCGACGGCTGCTGCCGCCTTCCCGAACGCGAAGTCCCAGCCGAGGGCGGCGGCGGTGATGAGCGCGGCGGGAGGGTCGATGACGGGGGAGGACAGCCAGAAGGCCATGATGGCGGAGAGGGGCGCGCCGATCGCCAGCAGCGCCGCGATGAAGGGGATGACCTCGCAGGAGCAGAAGGGGGCGAGGCCGCCGACAAGCGCCGCCAGGAAGATCATGCGCGTCTCGCGCCCCTCGAAGGTACGCGCCACGAGGGCCGTGGTTCCCGTCGCCTTGAGATACGCGATGAGCAGCACCGCCGCGGCGATGAAGGGCACCGTTCCCGCAAACGCCGCCAAGGCGATCTCCAGGATGTCCGGCAACCGGGCGGCGTCGAGCGTCGCCACGGCGAGCGGGATCGCAAGCATGAGGCCCCAGACCGACGCCATGCCCCGGACTCCCATGCGCAGCCCGTTGAATCCGTTCAGGGCCAGTTCCGTCATGACGGCTCCGTCGTGAGCGCCGCCCGCGCCGCACGGGCCTGCAGCGATGGGCGGGCATCGGCGCAACACTCTTCGAGCAGAAACGCGGCAAGCGCCTCGAGACGGCCGTAGGCGGCACGGTTGATCACGGCGCGGCCCCGGCGCTCCTGCTCGACCAGCCCGCCCGCCGCAAGGAAGCCGAGATGATGGGCGAGCGTCGAAGCCGGCAAGCCCGAGCGCTCCTGGACCTCGCCTACCGTGAGCCCCTTGCTGCCGGCGCGCACGAGCAGGCGAAGCACCGCGAGCCTCGGCTCGGAGCCGCACGCGGCAAACGCCTTCGCCGCTTCCTCGAGTGCCGGCGTGGGAACTGTCAGGGTCTTGGGATGGGTTATTATATCCATATAACTAGATTAATAGTTTTATCTGAAATGTCAATCCCCGCGGAAACGGAAGTCTTCGTTACTTGGTCACTCAGGGTTTTCAGGAAACAAACCGGGCATCCAACGAGAGGCATGCCTTGCCGGGAAGGCCAACCGAAGAGGTGCACGCGAACTTTCCGATACCAAGATCTCGCCCTCCATCAGTGCGGCGGTCACTCGGCGTGCCTGTCGTTCTCCGGTTCCCAGGAGTGCAGCGACATCGCCACGCGGCAGTTCCCCCCTGAATAGAACCGCTTCCAGTACGGCGCCAGACCTTGGCGGCAAGGCGCCGACGCGCACTTCTTCTTCGACCCAGATCAGGATCCGGGTCCGCAGCCGGTCGGGGACCATCAAGCGCTCCATGAATTTCACCTGATCGATGCACACGCCTAGAAAGAACCGAGTGAATTCCGCCATCGCCTCTTCGCTCAAATCGCCCCGCCCATCGAGGTCGTTGCGGCGAGTCGCGTCGCAAGCAGCGAGCAACATCTTGTAGTTATCGACGTTGCGCGCGAGACCCCGGGCGATGGACCAGACGCCGCCGGTAGTCAGGGCGTCCCGCAGCATGGCGTAGGACATCAGGCGAGCCACACGCCCGTTGCCGTCCAGGAACGGGTGAATCCACAGCAAACGGTGATGGGCGGCAGCGGAAGCCAGGATCGTATCGGCCGTGCCAAGATTGCTGTAGACGGCTTCGAAACGGTCCAGGAAACGTGGTACCGCGCCCGGACTCACCGGGATGTGTCGTCCAACCCGCACATGTCGTTCGCGAAGCGCGCCGGCGTCGACTCGAAGGCGCTCTCCTGTGTCCGGTTCTTCGACCCACAGCAGCTCTTCGGGGAGCCGTTCACAGAATCGGCGGTGTATTTCCATCAGACCGTCGGCGGTAGCCGCGCGGCCCTCTATTCCGCCACCGTCGATCCATTCCTGGACCGCCATGTGAGCCTCGGCCTCAAGTTGGAGACTGCGCTTTTCCGGTTCGGTGCTGTAGTCGCCCTTTAGCGCGCGCTCGATATCGACAGGGTGAGTGTCGTGTCCCTCGATCAGGTTGCTATAGTAGCAGTTCATCGCGCGGACCATCGTCCCAAGCGCGGATTGTACACCTGGTGGCAGGCTGCGAGTGAAGCCTGCGGATCGCGCCGCCAGTTCAACGGCGAAGTCGGTTAACCCGGTGCGATGCCTTGAGCCCTCCGCGATTAGCAGAGGTTCCATCAGGGCTATGGTTTCCCCTCGGTCCCCTGCTTTGCGTGAGGCCGCCGATATGACCGTTTTCATGTCCCTTTCCATATCATCTATAACGTAACAATAACAAAAAGTTATATTGCTAACCAGTGAGTATCGGACCTGTATCATGACCGTTTGTTGAGCCGATTGGATTTCCTTCCCAGCTCAGGGCACGCCGATCTGGGCGGGCGCAAAGTGAATGCTGCGGAGATAATCAGCTTCTTTCTCCGCAGCCGTTCGACAGCGCCTTCAACGAATGTGCCGGCTAGGAGTCAGGCACGAGCACCGGCTTGAGAGCCTCCCCGTCCCGGATGAGCTGAAATCCGCGGGTTGCTTCGGACAGCGGCAGTACGTGGCTGCGGACCGGGGCCAGATCGACGGCGCCTGCCGCCAGCAGCTCGGTGGCCCGCTGCCAGGTCTGCCAGATCAGCCGTCCGTGGATGTTGTGCATCACCGGGCATTTGAGCAGCCAGTAGGTGAAGTCCACGGGGATGGCCGACGGCGGTGCGCCCACCAGCCGGAAGTCGCCGCCCTTGGCGAGAGCGGCGAAGACGGCGTTGAAACCGGCCTCGGTGCCCGAGAGCTCCACGCCCACATCGGCACCGGTGCCGCCGGTCATGTCGCCCACCACGCTCGCCAGCCCCTCCTTGCCGGCGTCCACCGCCTGGTCGGCGCCCATGGTTTCGGCCGCCCGGAGCCGAAGCGGGTTGATGTCGCAGGCGATGACCCTGGCGGCGCCCAGGGCGCGCGCCGCCGCCACCGCCATGAGTCCGATGGGGCCGCAACCGTTCACCAGCACGGACAGCCCCGAAACGCCCGTGCCCGCGAGACAGGCGTGGACGGCGATGCCGAAGGGCTCGAGCATGGCCGCGGCCTCGTGCGGAACGCCGGGCGGGTTCACCCATGCGATGGAAGCGGGCACCGTCAGGTACTCGGCGAAGGCGCCGTCGATATCGATGCCGGGGTAGCGGGTGTTCTCGCAAAGATGGGCACGCCCGAGCCGGCAGGAGCGGCAACTCCCACAGAATATGTGGCTTTCGAGGCTGACCCGGTCGCCGGCCGCGAGCCCCTCGACCCCAAGCCCGGCGGTCTCGACCGTGCCCGAGACCTCATGCCCCAGGACCCGCGGCAGGACCATCCGGCGCGCCATGCGCGGCGCCCAGTTGTAGATCTGCATGTCGGTGCCGCAGATCCCCGCGGCGCCGACCCGGATCAGTATCTCGCCGGGACCGGGATCGCGCGGCTCCATCTCGCGAACCGCGATGCCTCCCACCTCGGGAGCGATCTTCTGAAGGCTCAGCAAGGGGCTCTCTACAGGTCTTTACAGGTGGTAGATGTCCACCGGCCCTTCGAGCCGGTCGTCGATGAAGGTGATCTTCTTGCGCGCGATCTTGAGCGCGCCGTCGATCCGCTTGAACGCGAAGTCGTAGCGGCTGCCGCGGGTCTGAGCCCCTTTCTTGCCGTAGACGTGCACGATGCAGTTGGCGGTGGCCTCGACCGCGTCTCCTTCCGCGCGCTCCACCAGCACGTTGCCGATGACGTGCACCGTGCGGTCGAGGGGAAGCGAGGCCCAGGACTGGCGCGACTCGATGCGGAACACGCGGTCTTCGAGCCGGCCGCGGTCCTTGAGATAGAGCAGGTTGAGTTGTGTCTCGGGGTCGGTGGTGGTCTCTTCCTCGCTGGCCCAGGCCGGAGCCCAGTACACGGCATCCTCGGCATAGAGGTCGAGCCACTCGTTCCAGCGGCGCCGGTCCAGCAGCATGGCCTCGCGGTTGATGAGCGCGGTCACCTCGCGCTCCAGGCCGGCGTCGATGCCGTTGGCGCTCATCTAGTGTCCTGTCCGGTCAAGGTGTCCTGTCCGGTCAATTCGCGCTCCGCTCCGTTCTCCAGCCGATTCAGCCAGGCGCGGTAGAAGCCGTGAAACATTCCCTCGTGCTCCCAGTCCGGGCAGGACGCCACCGCCTTGAAGCCCAGTTCACGGGCGTCCTGGTCGGGGCCGGGGACCATGACGTCCATGCCGCGGGTCATGTCGTTCCACTGGCTCGGCGGTCCCAGAGCGCCATCCTGGATGGCTTCCAGCGCGGCGGCGTCGTCCGACGTCGCCATCCCGGCCGTCAGGTAGAAATCCTCGAACTTCCTGAGCCGCGCGGCCCGCGCCGTGCGGCTCTCTCCTTTCGGTGCGATGCAGTAGACCGTGACCTCGGTCAATCGGGTCGAGACCGGCTTCACCAACCGGATCTGCGTCGACGGGTTGTCCATCAGCATCACGTTGGGAAACAGGTAGAGGTTTCGGCCGCGGTTGAGTATCCAGTCCACCTCCGCCGGCTTGAGGTTCTTTTCGAGCCACGCCCGCGCCTCGTAGATCGGGCGGACATGCGGCGTGGTGTGCAGCGCCCAAAGCCCCATGTGCCCGTTGCCCAGGTCGTAGGTGCCGCTGGGCACCTTGCCCTTGATGCGCCCGAACTCGGTCCGGCGCATGCCGGCCGTGGCGTCACGGGCGTCGCGCTGGGCCACGGTGGAGGCGAACACGCTGTGGAGGGTGGTCACGTGGTAGCCGTCGACGCTGTTCTCGGCCTGCAGCTTCCAGTTGCCGTGGACTACGTAGGTGGAGCACCCGGGCACCACCTCCAGCCCGTCCCGTCCCTGATCGGCCAACAGGTCGATCCAGCGTGCCGCCGCCCCCAGATGGTCCCGGAGCGCGGGCACGTCGCTTCTCAGGCTCCCGAACACGAACCCCTTGTAGGAGTCGAGGGCGCCGATCCGCTGGAGGTTGAAGCGCTCGCGCGCGCCTTCGGTCACCGGGTAGCCCGCCTCCTCGTTCTTGATCTTGATGCAGCGGCCGCCGCGGTCGTACACCCAGCCGTGGAAACGGCAAGTCAGAACATTGGCGTTTCCCCGCTTAAGCGGCGTCAGCACCGCGCCCCGATGGGAGCAGACGTTGATGAAGCAGCCAAGCGACCCGTCCGTCTGGCGCATCACATAGACCGGCTGCCGGCCGATTTCGGTCGACCAGTAGTCGCCCGGCCTCTCCACCTGGCTTTCGTGGCAGAGAAAGACCCAGCCGCCCTCGAAGATGCGCTCGATTTCCGCCTCGAAGACCGCCTCGTCGGTATAGACTGCCCGGTCGACGCGGTAGACTCCCTCGTCGACCCGGTCATCCACCAAGTGGCGGAACCCGCCGTTTCCCGTCCCACGGTTCATCCCATCGCTTGTCCGTTCATACCGCATCATTGCCTTGCTTCGCCGGGTGGGTGCCGTCTCGGTGCACAAGTCCGCGAATTGCAGTAAACTGCCTCGAACGCTGTCCGTCATGGCCCAACGACACGCTTCTCCCCGAAAATACAGGAAGTTTGCCGGACGGATCAAGGACGGACGCGCCGCGAACGTGCGTTGGCGAATCGACCAGGCTGGAATTGATTGAATGACGGAACGCGTTTCCATTCTCGCGATCGGTGACGTGCACCTGGGCGCAGCCTGTTCGGGAGTGCCCGAGGGGATGGCGGACCGCGGCGTCGACCCGCGTGAGTTGACGCCCGAGGCCGCCCTTGCCCGCTGCGTGGACCTGGCGGTGGCGGAGCGTGTCGACGCCGTGCTCTTCGCCGGCGACGTCGTGGAGAGCACCAACGCCAGATTCGAGGCCATGGTGCCGCTCGAGGAAAGCGTTCGCCGGCTGGTCGATGGTGGGATCGAGGTCATCGCGGTTGCCGGCAACCACGACGTCGAGGCCTTGCCGCGCCTTGCGGCCTTGATCGACGGTTTCACCTTGCTGGGCGCCGGCGGCCGGTGGGAGGCGCGGACGATACCGAAGGACCAATCCCCCGTTGTTCAGGTGGTGGGCTGGTCCTTCGGTGAAGAGCGCGTGCGCCACAGCCCGGCGGCGGAACTTCTGAAACAGCCGCCGGCGCCGCCCTCGCCGCCGGTTCCCAGGATCGGTCTGCTGCACGCGGACCTGGACGCGTCCGGCGGATACTACGCACCCGTCCGGCAGGCGGAGCTGGACGATACCGGCTACGGCGCCTGGCTTCTGGGGCACATCCACAAGCCCTCGATCGAGGGGCTGTCCGCGACCGGGACCCGCCCGTGCGGTTACCTCGGTTCGCTCGTGGGCCTCGACTTCTCGGAGACGGGTCCTCATGGCCCGTGGCTCGTCGAGGTGTCCCGCGAGGGCGACATCGCATGCAGACAGATTCCCCTGGCGCCCCTGCGATGGGAGCGCGTGACGGTGCGGGTGGACGGGCTCGAGCATGTCGACGACGTGCACGACCGTTTGATGAGCGAGGCCGAGAGCCTCGTGCGCCGGCTCGGGGAAGTGGGCTTCCTCCCCCGGGCCATCGGTTTGCGTGTGCACCTCACCGGGACGGCCGGCTGTTACGACGGACTGCGGCGCTGGATCGAGGGCGAAGCGTGGCGCTCCATGGGCCGGGTGGTCGACGGCACCGGCGTGTTTTTCTGCGAAGTCGTCGACGCCATGGCCCCGCCTTTGGACCTGGAGGCCATTGCCTCGGGAGACGATCCCGCCGCGCTGGTGGCGCAACGGCTCCTGATGCTCGAGCGCGGCGATGACCGGTCGAGGATACTCCTCGCCGAGGCTCGCGCGGAGTTGAACGGAACCGCTGGCGAGCTTCTCTGGCAGCCCGTTCAGGAACACCGCCATGCCGCGGACCCCCTGTCGGACGGTGCCCTGCGCGACGTGCTCCTGCGGGCGGGAAGGGCGGTTCTCAGCGCCATGATCGCCGGCCGCGAGCAAGGCGATTCGACGTGAAGCTGAAGCGGCTGGCCATCAATCGGCTCCGGGGCATCAGCCAGCCCTTCGAGATCGAAGCGGCCGGGGCGGGCTTCCACGTCGTATTCGGACCCAACGGGATCGGCAAGTCGAGCATCTGTCGCGCCGTGGAAGGGTTGTACTGGGAAGACCGCCATCCTTCGCCGCTCACGTCGGTAACCGGGGAGTTCGAATGGGACGGTGAATCGTGGTGGGGACACCGCGACGGAACGCGCGTCACCTGGCAACGCAACGGCACGGGCAGTGTTTCTCCGAGTCTTCCCTCGTCGCACCATGAGCGTTGCTTCTTCCTGCGCCTGCGGGACCTGATCGAACCGTCCCGGGACGGCGCCGCCGACATCGCGTTGGAGATACGGCGCCAGATGTCCGGCGGATTCGACCTGGACGAGATTTCCTCCGGCCTCTTCCCCGCCGCGAACCGCGGCCGGCGCCAACGCGACAGCTTCAACAGGGCCTCGGAAGAGGTGGAGAAGGCCTTGGTACGGCAGGCCGACCTCCAGCGGCGCGCGGATCAGCTCGGAAGGTTGAAGACCCTCCTCGCGGAATCGGAAGCCGCCGCCCGCCGGCGCGCTTTCGTGGAACGCGCCGTCGGGCTCACGCGCCGCCGGAAGGAACTGGCCCGTGTCATGGAGCAGATCGCGGCTCTGCCCGCGCCGCTGGCCAGGCTCACCGGCAAGGAGGCCGACGAGGTCCGGCGGTACCAGGACCAGGCGGACACGTTCACCGAGCGGGTGCGTTCCCTGGAACAGGGCTTGCATCGGGCGCGCGAGACCCGGCGGGAGACCGCGCTCGACGGTCCCATCGAACGGGCCGAGCTTGCGGTGTTGCGCCGGAAGGCGGAGGAGCTGCGCCGTGTCGAACAGGATCTCGATGCGGCGCGCGGCGAACGCGGGGCCACCCGGAGAGAGCTTGTTTCGGCCTTGTCGGCCATCGGCGGCGCGGACGTCGACAAGGCATCGTTCACGCTGTCCGAACACCGGGAGCTGTTCGACTTCCTGCGTTCCAGCCAGGCTCACGGCACCCGCGCGGGCGCCATTCGGGAACGGCTGCGTCTCATCGAGCGTATCGATGTACCGGAAGGCGCCGAGCAACGACTCGCGACGTACCGGGAGGCAATGGAGGCCCTGCATTCGTGGCTGCGCGTGCCCGAGCCGGATGGTTTTGTCCGCCGGGTTCGCAACCGTTGGCCCTGGTTCCTGCTTGCTCTCACGCTGGTGCTGGCCGGCGTCGGACTGGCCGCCCTGGCCGATCCGGGCGCCGACTTCACCGGCTCTGTCGTCGGCGATCTCGCCCGGCGCCTGCCCTCCGGGTCCGTTTCCCTTCCCGCGCTGCTTCTGGGGCTCGGCGGCGGAGTGGCAGTGTCCGTGCTCTTGATGGGCGATCAGCCGCGTTCCAAGGCCGCCAGAAAGGCCGCGCGGGAGGCATTCGAAAGATCGACCGTCGACGGCCCCGACAAGTGGGAGCTTTCGTCGGTGGCGGCGCTCGCGCGTCAACTGGAGCGCCAGACCGCGGCGGCCGAGTCCTGGTTGCAGCGGGCGCGTGACCGCGACGTGGAACGCCAGGCCCTCGAAACCGAGCTGGAGGGTTTGTCCGGACAGGAGGCCGCCCTCGCGGCCCGCCGGGAAGAACTGCAGGTCGGACTGGGCATGGATGCGTTTCCACACGACGCGGAACTCGTGGACTTTGCCCGCGCCCTGGACCAGCTCCGCCAGGCCCGCGCCAGGGACGAAGCCGCGGCGGGCAAGGTGGGAGGCCTTGAACAACAGCACGCGGGCCTCCTGGCGGAACTGGCCGCGGTCCTGGAGCAGCAAGGGGAGCCGGCGCCCGGAGACGCCGCCACGGCCGAAGCGCGTATCCACGACCTCGCGGACCGCAACACGTGGTTGGAGAACGCGATCTCCGAGGAACGCAACGTGGCCGTTCAACTCGACGAGAATGCCGCCAACCTGGAAGCAGCCCTCGCCGTCATCCGGCGAATCTACTCCGAGGCCTCCTTGAACGAAGGTGATTTCGACGGCCTCCTGACGCTTCTCGGCTCGCTGCAGCGTTATCACGACTTGGTGGGGGAGAGGACTCGCCTTGAGGGCCAGATCGGCCTCGACCGCGCGGAGCTCGACAAGGCCGGGGAATCCGCCTTGGCCGAATGCGACGAGCCGACCCTTGATGAGATCAAGGAGGAACTATCGGACCAGGAGTCCGGCGCGAGCGAGTTGAGGACCGAAATCGCCGAGATCACCGCCGAGATGAACGCGGCCAGGCGCGGCAACGGGATGCGCGAACTTCTCGCCGCCCGTGAAGCCGCCCGCGCCGGGTTGCGGGACCTCCGCGACCGGGCGCTGTACGCGAAGGCGGGGAGATTCTTCATCCACGCGGTCGAAGCGGAGTATGAGCACAACCGGTTGCCGCGCGTCTTCGAACGCGCCCGCAACCACTTCTCCGAATTCACTCACTACAATTTCCAACTGGAGCTGGATAAGGGCGGCGAGACTCCCCGGCTGTTCGCGCGCGAATCGCGCAGCGGGGAAGTGCGGGAACTGGATGAGCTGTCGGACGGCACGCGCGCCCAATTGCTGTTGGCGGCGCGCATCGCGTACGCCGAGGAGGTGGAGCAGGGAAAGGTCCTGCCGCTGTTTCTCGATGAGGCGCTGGACCAGAGCGACCCCCAGCGGTTCGAGGCCATCGTGCGCGGTCTCGGGCGCGTGGCCAGGGAACAGGACCGTCAGATCTTCTATCTCACCAGCGACCCTCTGGACGTCGACCGCATCCGGGACGCCCTTGGCAAGGAGGATTGTTGCATTGCCTCGGCCATCGACCTGGGCCGGATACGAACGAAGACCGCGAGCGTGAGCGGAGCGGATGCGCTCCGCGTCGATCCGGGACCGGCGGTTCCGGCGCCCGATCAGCTTTCCCTCGAGGAGTACGGCGCGGCGCTCGCCGTGCCGGAGTTCCGTCCGGAACGCGGCTGCACGGGTCAACATTTCTACTATGTGCTGTGGGACGACTTGAACCTGCTGCACGATTTCTTGTCGAACGGCATCGAGCGGGCGGGACAGTGGCAGACGGTTCACGGCACGCCCCTCGCCGAGAGTCTGGGGTCCCGTTCCATCACTCCCGCGGAGATCACCTCGCGGCTGGAGCTGCTCGAGGTCTTTTGCGAGTTGTGGACGCAGGGAAGGAACCGGCCCGTCGACCGTGACGCGCTGGAAGAGAGCGGCGTCCTGACCGACCGCTACCTGGAGGACGTGGTGGACATCGCGCGGGAGCTGGACGGCGATCCCGTGAGGCTCCTCGCCGCCCTCGACGAAACCCGGGACCCGCGGTTGCGCGGTTTCCGCCAGACGAGCGTCGAACGGCTGCGGCGTTACCTGGCCGACACCGGCTACCTCGACGAACGCCCCGTCCTCACCGGGTCCGAACTGGTGCTGCGCGCCCGCACCACCCCCGTCGCCGCCCGACTGCCGGACCGCGTCGCCAACGACTGCCTCAAGCGCTGGTGGGGATGGGCGCGGAACTCGTCCGAATCCGGATCACGATGACGTCGCCGCGGCGAGGCCGTTCCGGTCTGCTTGCACAAGCGTGACGAACGCGACGTTGCATGCTGAGCGCTGTCCGGGCTTTGGCTCATCCGGCGCCGTATGTTCCCTCGATCGCAGCGAGCGCCTCCTCCACCGCCACGTCCGCTCCCTCTTCCCGCAGGATCTGCCCAAGCGCCTCGACCAGGGCGACGACGTTCTCTTTCCGGCTCGACTCGCCCATGAGGCCGATGCGCCAGGTCTTGCCGGCGAGGGCGCCGAGGCCGCCGCCGATCTCGATGTTGAAGTCGAGGAGCAGGCGCTTGCGGATGGCGCCGTCGTTGGCGCCCTCGGGGATCCTGACGCTGTTGAGCATCCACAGGCGGTGGCCTTCCTGGGAGGCGAGGGGGATGCCGAGGGCCTCCAGGCCGGCGACGAGGGCGCGGTGGTTCAGCTCGTGGCGCGCGAAGCGGGCTTCCAGGCCTTCGCGCTCGATCTCGCTCAGGGCGGCGTGGAGGCCGTAGTTCATGGAGATGGGGGCGGTGTGGTGATAGACGCGCTCCTCGCCCCAGTAGCGCTCGATCATGGTGAAGTCGAGGTACCAGCTCTTGACCTTGCTCTTGCGCCGCGCCAGCTTGTCGCGCGCGGCTTGACCGAAGGACACCGGCGACAGCCCGGGAGGACAGCTCAGGCATTTCTGCGTGCCGCTGTAGGCGGTGTCGACGTTCCAGGCGTCGAGGGTCACGGGGCATCCCCCAAGCGAGGTCACGGTGTCCAGCACCAGCAGGGCGCCGGCGTCGTGGGCGAGCCGGGAGATCTCTTCCACCGGCTGCAGCACGCCGGTGGAGGTCTCGGCGTGCACCAGGGTGACAATGTCGACCTTGTGCTCCTTCAGGGCCTGCTCCACCTGCTCGGGCCGGATGATCTCGCCCCACGGAGCCTCCACCTTGACGAGGTTCCCGCCCAGGCGCTCGACGATGTCCGCCATGCGGGTGCCGAACACGCCGTTGACGCACACGAGCACCGTGTCCCCCTCCTCGATGAGGTTCACGAGGCAGGCCTCCATGCCCGCGCTGCCGGTGCCCGACACCGGAAAGGTCAGTTCGTTCCCGGTGTGGAACAGCCAGCGCAGCATGGCCTTGTTCTCTTCCATGATCTTGAAGAACTCCGGGTCCAGGTGGCCCACCACCGGGGCCGACAGCGCCTCCAGCACCGTCGGGTGGGGGTTGCTGGGGCCGGGTCCGAGGAGGATTCTCTTGGGCGGATTGAGTGGTGAGGCCATGCGCGTGCTCCTGTGGGTTGTTGGGGAACGGCTCGGTTGTGAGCAGTGCCGGGTGCGGTGTATTCTGCCAAGTAGCTTGTCACGGTACGCTATAACAACCGTGTACCGCGCCATCAACACAATCAGGAGCAACGGCCCGCCCCCTCCAACACGCTCCCGCCCCGCTTGAATGGAACTCCACCAAAAACTCGCGGAAACCTTGATCAGGGACGGCCTCGTGGCTACCGGCGACGCGGTGCTCGCAGGCGTGTCCGGCGGTCCGGATTCCGTGGCGCTGCTCCACCTTCTGACCGAGGTCGCGCCGCCCCTCTCACTGGCGCTGGAAGTGGCCCACGTGGAACACGGAATTCGCGGAGCCCGGAGCCGGGAGGACGCGGAGTTCGTCCGGCGCCTGGCCGAAGGCCTGTCGCTGCCGTTCCATCTCGCCCGACTGGACTTGCACGACGCCGCATCCGGCCGTGCCGGGAACCTGGAAGCCCGCGCGCGCACGGAACGCTACCGGTTCTTCGCGCGGGTGGCGGCGGAGCGGCGCCTCGGCAAGGTCGCGGTGGGACACAACCGCGGCGACCAGGTGGAGACCATGCTCATGTGGCTGCTCCGCGGCTGCGGTCCCGAAGGGCTCGCGGGCATGCCGGCGGCGCGGCCTCTGGACCGGGCCGCGGCCGGCGCCTCGGGTCCGATGCTGGTCCGCCCGTTGCTGGATGTATCCCGCGAAGAGATCCTGGAATACCTGGCGAGCCGGAATCTGGAGTACCGGGACGACCACACCAACCGCGACACCCGTTACCTGCGGAACTGGATCCGCCAGACCCTGCTGCCGCGTTTGCGGGAACGGACGGACGCCGGGCTGGAGCACCGCCTTGCCCGGCTGGGCGGCATGCTGCGCTCCGACAATGCGCTGCTGGAGCGGCGGCTGGCCGAGGCCTGCCGGCGGATCATCCGCGGGGACGTGCTGGACCGGGCCGCCTTCCTGGGACTCGAGCCCGAGCTTCGTCCCCGGATGGTGCGATTCTGGCTGGCCCGGGTCACCGGGACGCTCCGGCGCTTCGACTACGCCCACGTGGATGCCGTCCTCGATCTCATCGCCGGAAGCCGCCCTCACGCCCGCGTATCCCTCCCCGGCGCATGGACCGTGGCGCGGGAGTACGAGTCCATCCGGCTGGTTTCCTCCGTCGAAGCGGCATCGGCGAACGCCCCTGCGGAAACGGTTCCTTCGCCGAGGGGCGCAAGGACTCCCGGGATTGCGGGCGAAGAACGCGTCGGCGGACAGGTCGACGGGGAGTATTCCTACCCGCTCCCGCTCGAAGGCGAGCTCTTCCTGCCCGAGGCCGGGTTAAAGATCACCGCTTGGCGCTCGGACAGCCTGGACCTGCCGGCAAGCCCCCACGAGGCCGCCTTCGACCTCCGCGCCGTGGAGCGGGTCGAGGGTGCCCTGCAAGTGCGGAACTTTCGCCCGGGCGACCGTTTCCAGCCTCTGGGCATGGCCGGGCACAAGAAGCTCAAGGACCTGTTCATCGAGAAGAAGCTGCCGCGCTCCCGTCGCCGCACGCTGCCGCTGGTCCTGGCGGAGGAGGAGATCGTGTGGGTCCCCGGATGCGCGCGCGGCGACTTTGCCAGGCTGGAGGCGGACAGCCGCGCGGCGTGGCGGGTCAAGGTCGGTCCCTTCGCCGCGGGCGGGGTGCGCGGTTGACTTGGCCGCTCCCCGTTCTTATTGAAGAAGAGGTACCCGTATGTTAACGTTTTCCTGGTGCGATAGGGGCGGAAAAGGCTGGAGAGACCCTCTTTGAACCAAGCGACAAAAAACCTTGCTCTGTGGCTCGTGCTCGGGCTGATGTTCCTGCTGCTCTTCAACGTCTTCACGCGGCAGCAGGGCCGGGACCCGGAGATCATCTACAGCGACTTCTGGTCGGCGGTGGAGCGCGGCGATGTGCAGGAAGTGACGATTCAGGGCCGCTACGTCCACGGCAAGTACCAGAGCGGCGAGCGGTTCCGGACCTTCTCGCCGAATGATCCGGGGTTGGTGACGACGCTGCGGGAAAAGAACATCCGCATCGCCGCCAAGCCAGAGGAAGATTCCCCCTGGTACTTCGTGCTGCTGGTGAACTGGTTCCCGATGCTGCTGCTGGTGGGGGTGTGGATCTTCTTCATGCGGCAGATGCAGGTCGGGGGCGGCAAGGCCATGTCCTTCGGCAAGAGCCGCGCGCGCCTGTTGAACGAAAACCAGGCGCGGGTGACGTTCAGCGACGTGGCCGGGGTGGACGAGGCCAAGGACGAGCTGCAGGAAGTCATCGCGTTCCTGAAGGACCCGAAGAAGTTCACGCGCCTGGGCGGGCGCATCCCCAAGGGCTGCCTGCTGGTGGGGCCTCCGGGCACGGGCAAGACGCTCCTGGCGCGGGCCATCGCCGGTGAGGCGGGCGTGCCCTTCTTCAGCATCAGCGGATCGGACTTCGTCGAGATGTTCGTGGGCGTGGGCGCGTCGCGGGTGCGCGACCTGTTCGTCCAGGCCAAGAAGCAGGCGCCGTGCATCGTCTTCGTGGATGAGATCGACGCGGTCGGACGCCAGCGCGGCGCCGGCCTCGGCGGCGGCCACGACGAGCGCGAGCAGACCCTCAACCAGTTGCTGGTGGAGATGGACGGTTTCGAGGCCAATGACGGCGTCATCCTCATCGCCGCCACCAACCGGCCGGACGTGCTCGATCCCGCGTTGCTGCGGCCCGGACGGTTCGACCGCCGGGTGGTGGTGCCGCCGCCCGACGTCAAGGGGCGCGAGGGCATCCTCGCGGTGCACGCGGGCCGGGTGCCGCTGGAAAGCGACGTGGACATCCGGGTGCTGGCGCGCGGGACTCCGGGCTTCGCCGGCGCGGATCTCGAGAACCTTGTCAACGAGGCGGCGCTGCTGGCGGCGCGACACGACAAGGAAAAGGTCAACATGAATGACTTTGAGCTGGCCAAGGACAAAGTCATGATGGGGACCGAGCGCAAGAGCATGATCATCAGCGACGAGGAGAAGCGCAACACGGCCTATCACGAGTCCGGCCACGCGCTGGTGGCGAAGCTCCTGCCGGGCGCCGACCCGGTGCACAAGGTGACCATCATCCCGCGTGGCATGGCCCTGGGCCTGACCCAGCAGCTCCCCATGGACGAGCGCCACAGCCAGGACAAGGAGCACCTCCTCAACAGCATGACCATCCTCTTCGGCGGACGCGTGGCCGAGGAGCTGGTGCTCGACCACATGACCACCGGCGCCGGCAACGACATCGAGCGCGCCACCGAGCTGGCCCACCGCATGGTGTGCGAGTGGGGCATGAGCGAGAAGCTGGGACCCATGACCTTCGGCAAGAAGGAAGAGCAGATCTTTCTCGGGCGCGACTTCACCCAACAGCAGGACTACTCCGAGAGCACCGCGGTGGAGATCGACATGGAGGTCCGGCGCATCATCCAGGACTGCTACGGCCGGGCGAAGGACCTTCTGACCACGAATATCGGTCTGCTGCACGAGGTCGCCAAGGAGTTGCTGGAGAAGGAAGTGCTGGACGGTGCGGAGATCGACGCCATCGTCAAGGAATACATGGGAGACAGCGGTCCCGACCAGCCCACGACATCCGTTCCCGCCGGCGACTGACCGGACCGGCATCCCCGACACAGTCCAACTCCGTGTGATATTCACGGAAGGGTGCGTGTCAAACTTCCGCCCGGATACGAAATGCCAGTGACGCCCGCAAACGTCATCGCCGAGGCGCCGGTGTCCGAGGACCTGCCCGCGCAAATGGTTCCGGTACTGGAAACGCGCCACGGCGTGGTGGACATGCGCCGGCGCACGGCGGTGATGGGGGTCCTGAACGTGACCCCGGACTCCTTTTCCGACGGCGGCCGCTACACGGACGTCGACGCCGCGCTGGCCCACGGCGTTGAGATGGAGCGCGAGGGCGCGTGCATCGTGGACGTGGGTGGGGAATCGACGCGTCCGGGCGCGGGCGCGGTCCCGCTGGAGGAAGAGCTGGAGCGGGTGATCCCGGTGATTCGCGGGTTGCGTGCGCGGGTCGCCGTGCCCATCAGCATCGATACGTACAAGGAGGCGGTGGCCCGGCGCGCGCTGGAGGCCGGTGCGGACATGGTCAACGACATCAGCGCCCTCCGGTTCGATCCCGCCATGGCGGGCCTGGTGGCGACGGAAGACGTTCCGGTGGTACTCATGCACATGCAGGGACGGCCGCGCACCATGCAGCGCGCGCCGCACTACGTCGACGTCGTGCGGGAGGTGGCCGCCTTCCTCCGGGAGCGCGTGGCCTTTGCCGTGGAGCGCGGAGTGGCCGCCCACCGCATCGTGGTGGACCCTGGCATCGGCTTCGGCAAGGACACGGGCCACAACCTGGAGTTGCTGCGGCGCCTGGACGCCTTGGTGTCCCTGGGACAGCCGGTGCTCGTGGGGCTTTCCCGCAAGGCGTTTCTCGGCCGCCTGCTGGACGAGGGGACGCCGGACGCGCGCCTCGAGGGCAGCCTGGCGGGGGCGGTCGCGGCGGTGCTGGCCGGCGCCCGCATGGTCCGCGCCCACGACGTGGCGGCAACATGCCGGGCCGTGCGCGTGGCGGAGGCCATCCGCGCGGGCGCGCCGGCGGGTTCGCGCGGGTGAGTCCGGACGCCGATTTTCCGGAAGGGAGCCTATGACCTCGGACAGACCACAGGGAGTGGCGGGCCGGCGCCGCCTGTTCGGCACCGACGGCATCCGCGGCATCGCCAACCAGGAGCCCATGACCTCGGAGACGGCCCTGAGGCTGGGTCGGGCCATCGCCCACGTGGTCGGCGGTCACGGCGGCGGGACGGAGGCGCGCGGCGCCCTGGGGCGGAAGCGTACGCGCCGGCGGCGCATCCTCATCGGCAAGGATACGCGTTTGTCGGGCTACATGTTCGAGACCGCCCTGGCCTCAGGCATTTGCTCCATGGGGGCGGACGTTCTCCTGGTGGGGCCGCTGCCGACGCCGGCCGTGGCCTTCCTCACCCGGAGCATGCGCGCGGACGCCGGGGTGGTGATCTCGGCGTCGCACAACCCTTACCAGGACAACGGCATCAAGTTCTTCTCACGGGACGGCTTCAAGCTGCCGGACGCCTGGGAGCGGCGCATGGAGGCGCTGGTCTGGGAGGGTGAGTACGGCGCGAACCGTCCCGCGGCCACGGACGTAGGCAAGGCGGCCCGCGTCGATGACGCCGTCGGCAGGACCGTGGACTTCCTCAAGGGCGCGTTTCCGGGCCGGTTGACCCTCGAAGGCCTCAAGATCGTCGTGGACTGCGCCAACGGCGCCGCCTACCGGGTGGGGCCGGAGGTGCTGACGGAACTGGGCGCCGAGGTGATTCCGGTGGCGGTGGACCCGGACGGCACCAACATCAACCGGGAGTGCGGCTCGGTGTACCCGGGGACTGCCCGGGCGGCGCTGCTGGAGCACGGCGCGGATCTGGCCATGTGCCTCGACGGCGACGCGGACAGGGCGCTGTTCATCGACGACAAGGGCGCGCTGGTGGACGGCGACGAGGTGCTGGCCATGTGCGCCATCGCGCTGCGGGAGGCCGGGCGGCTGCCCACGGGTGCGGTGGTGGCCACGGTGATGAGCAACATGGGGCTCGACGTCTCCCTGCGCGGGCACGGCATCGAGGTCCTGCGCACCGCCATCGGCGACCGCTACGTGGTGGAGGAAATGCGCCGCGGCGGCCACAACCTGGGCGGCGAGCAGTCGGGCCACCTGGTGTTCCTGGACCACAACACCACCGGCGACGGCTGCCTGACCGCGCTCCAGGTGCTGGCCCTCATGGTGGAGCAGGAGAAGCCCCTGAGCGAGCTGCGCCGGATCATGGGCAAGCTGCCGCAGGTGATCGTCAACGTGCCGGTGCGCGAGAAGCGCCCGCTCTCCGAGATGGACCAGGTGCAGGCACGCATCAGCGAGAGCGAGAGCCTGCTCGACGGCCGCGGCCGCGTGCTGGTGCGCTACTCCGGCACCGAGCCGCTGGCCCGGGTGATGATCGAGGGCGAGTCGGAGGACGAGATCAGGCGGCTGGCGCAGGGCATCGCCGACGCAATCCACTCCGGCAGCGGCTCCGAAGGATAGGGGTTCCGGCATGATTCGTCTCGGAGTCAACGTCGATCACGTGGCCACCGTGCGCCAGGCGCGGATGATCGACATCCCGGACCCGGTGGAGGCGGCGCTCCTGGCCGAGCGGGGTGGCGCCGACCTGATCACCGTGCACCTGCGCGAAGACCGCCGGCACATCCAGGAGCACGACGTGGCCCGGCTGCGGGAGCGGCTGAGCGCGGGCCTCAACCTGGAGATGGCCGGGACCGGGGAGATGGTTCGGCACGCGCTCGCCTTCCGGCCGGACGACGCCTGCCTGGTGCCGGAACGGCGCGAGGAGCTGACCACCGAGGGCGGCCTCGACGTGGTCTCCCACGCGGACCCGCTCCGCGAGGTGGTGGCGCGCCTGCGCGGCGCCGGCATCCGGGTGAGTCTTTTCGTGGACCCCGATGCGCGACAGCTCGAAGCCAGCCGGGATCTGGGCGCCGACGCCGTGGAGCTCCACACGGGCACCTACTGCGACGCCGCTGCGGACCGGGTGGAGCGCGAGCTCGAGGCGGTGCGCCGCGCCGCGACCGTGGCCGCGGACCTGGGCCTGGAGGTGCACGGCGGGCACGGCCTCAATGCCGGGAACGTGGCGCCCATCGCCGCCATCGCGGAGATCGTGGAGCTCAACATCGGACACAGCATCGTCGCCCGGGCCGTCATGGTGGGCATGGTCGAGGCGGTGCGGGAGATGAAGGCCCTCATCGCGAGGGCGGAAACGGCGGGTGACTGACTCATGCACGTGGTGACCGCGGCGGAGATGCGCCGCATGGACCAGCTCACCATTCAGGCTCACGGCGTCCCCAGCCTGCGGCTCATGGAGCGCGCCGGCCAGGGCGTGGTGGACGTGATCCTCCAGCGCTGGACGCAACTGGCCAAGCGCGGCGCGCTGGTGGTGGCGGGCAAGGGCAACAACGGCGGCGACGGGCTCGTGGTGGCGCGGCTGCTGCACCAGCGGGAGTTCCCGTGCGAAGTGGCGTGCGTGGCGCGGGCGGACGAGCTGTCGCCGGACGCGGCCACCAATCTCCAGCGCTACCGTACCGCGGGGGGCCGGTTCACGGAGATTCCCGACGGCGACCTCGACGCACTCCGCGACCGTTTCGGGGACAAGGGTCTCTTGGTGGACGCCCTCCTGGGCACCGGCCTGCGCGCGCCGGTGAAGGGGTTCCTGGCCGACGTGGTGGAGCTCATGAACGCCTCGGGGCTGCCCATCATCGCGGTGGACACCCCGTCGGGGCTGGATGCCGACAAGGGCGGCCCGTTGGGCTCGACCATTCAGGCCGACGTGACGGTGGCCCTTGGGTATCCCAAGACCGGCCAGGTGGTCTATCCCGGGGTCACCTACTGCGGCGATCTGGTGGTGGCCGACATCGGCCTCTGGGACCAGGCCGTGGCCGAGGTGGCGCCGGCGGCGGAGCTGCTGGATTCCGCCGAGTTGGTGTGGCTCTTGCCGCGTCGGTTGGAAGACTCGCACAAGGGCAGCTACGGCCACCTGCTGGTGATGGCCGGCTCCCGCGGCAAGACCGGCGCGGCGGTGCTCTGTTGCCGCGGCGCCATGCGGGTAGGCACCGGGCTCGTGACCCTGGCCGCGCCGCGCGGGCTCAACGACATCCTCGCCGGCGCGCTGGTGGAGCCCATGACCGAGACCTTGGGGGAGCCGGGCGCGGAGCAGTGGCCGGCGCTGGGCGCGGGCGACTGGGAGGGTTTGGCGGAGCGCAGGAACGCGGTCCTGTTCGGCCCGGGCGTAGGCGTCCACGAAGATGCCGGACGCACGCTGGAGACGCTGCTGGGGCATTGCGGCCTGCCGTGGCTCATCGACGCCGACGGGCTCAACAACCTGGCGGCGGACACGAGCCGGTTGAAGGAGGCGCGGGTCCCGCCCATGCTGACGCCGCACCCCGGCGAGATGGGCCGCCTCGCCGGCGTGGAGACCGCGGAGGTCAACGCCGACCGCATCGGCATCGCCCGAGCGTTTGCCGCGGAGCACCGCTGCTACCTGGTGCTCAAGGGGGCGCGCACGGTCATGGCCACGCCCGAGGGCCGGGTCTCCATCAACCCTACGGGCAATGCCGGCATGGCCACCGGCGGCATGGGCGACGTCCTGGCGGGGATCATCGCCGGGTTTCTCGCACAGGGATTTCGCCCGGAGGACGCCATGCGCCTTGGGGTTTACCTCCACGGCCGCGCCGGCGACCGCGTTGCGGACCAACGCGGCGAGGTGGGGCTGATCGCGTCGGACCTGGTCGACGAGTTGCCGCCGACCATCAAGGAGCTGATGCAGATTCGGGATCTGGTGCAGGGATGACGGCGAACGCGTTTCAGATCACGACGGGCTCGCAGGAGGCCACCCGGGCGCTGGGGCGCACCCTCGGCGGCCTCCTGGCGGGCGGCGAGATCCTGGGCCTCACGGGCGACCTCGGGAGCGGCAAGACCTGCTTCGTCCACGGCCTCGCCGAGGGGCTTGAGGTGGGCCGGAACAGTTGGGTGCGGAGCCCCACCTTCACGCTCATAAACGAGTATGACGGCCGGGTGCCGCTGGTCCACGTGGACCTCTTCCGCGTGGCCCAGGGCGCGGAGATGGAAGACCTGCACCTGGAGGAGTACTTCGCGTCCGGCAGCGTCTGCGTCATCGAGTGGTTCGAACGCTTGGACGCGGTGGGCGTGGACGAGTTCCTCGCCGTGGCCTTCCGCTACGTGGACGAGGACCGGCGGGAGCTGCGCTTCGCCGCCCACGGCCCGCGGTACGACGAACTGGTGGCCGCATTGCGGCAAGACGATGGCGCGGCGAGAGACATTGCCGCTACCGAGCCCGTCGGTCCTGAGCCCTTCGACAAGGCTCAGGACGGGCGTGGCGAGGCGTAGGCGAGCGAAGTCGAAGGATGGCGCTGATCGTGCAGAAATACGGCGGCACCTCCGTCGGCATGGTGGAACGCATCCGCAACGTCGCCAGGCGCGTGGCGGCGACGCGCGAAGCGGGGAACGACGTGGTGGTGGTGGTGTCGGCCATGTCCGGCGAGACCAACCGCCTGCTGAACCTGGCCAACCAGGTCTCGGCGCACGTGGACGACCGGGAGATCGACGTGCTCCTGGCGTCGGGAGAGCAGGTGTCGTGCGCGCTGCTGGCGCTGGCGCTCAAGGACCTGGGACAGCCGGCGCGCTCGTTTCTCGGGCACCAGGCGCGTATCGCCACCGACAGCGTGTACGGCCGGGCGCGCATCAAGAGCATCGACGGCACCCGTGTGCTGGAGGCGCTGGAGCGCCGGGAGGTGGTGGTGGTGGCGGGCTTTCAGGGGGTGGATGAGGACGACAACATCACCACCCTGGGACGCGGGGGCTCGGACACGAGCGCCGTGGCCATGGCCGCCGCCCTGAACGCCGCGGTGTGCGAGATCTACACGGACGTGGACGGCATCTACACGGCCGATCCCTTCGTGTGCCCGCGCGCCCGGAAACTGGATCGCATTACCTACGACGAAATGCTGGAGATGGCCAGCATGGGTGCCCGTGTGCTGCAGATCCGCTCGGTGGAGCTGGCGAAGAAGTTCGGCGTCCCGGTGCACCTGCGTTCGAGCTTCAACGACGCCGAGGGTACCTGGCTGGTCGAGGAGGAAGAACAGATGGATTCGGTTCTGGTTTCGGCAGTGACCTGCGACAGCGACGAAGCCAAGATCACCATTCGCGGGGTGCCGGATCGCGCCGGCCTCGCGGCGCAGATCTTCGGCCCCATCGCGGACGCCAACATCGTCGTGGACATGATCATCCAGAACGCCGGCGAGGACGGCACCACCGACGTGACCTTCACGGTGCCCAGGAAAGACCATCCCAAGGCCATGGAATTGATTGAAAAAACCGCGCCCTTGATCCAAGCTAAGGGGGTGGCCTCCGACACCCGCGTGGCCAAGGTGTCGGTGGTGGGCGTGGGGGTGAGAACGAACGCGGGCGTGGCCGCGAAGATGTTCAAGGCGCTGGCCGACCAGTCCATCAACATCGAGATGATCTCGACCTCCGAGATCAAGGTGTCGGTGGTGGTGAACGAGGAGGACAGCCACAGGGCCGTGGATTCGCTGCACGCTTCGCTGATCGAAGGGCAGGTGAGGGCATGAGTAATTTGTTGTTGTACGATACCACCCTGCGCGACGGGTGCCAGAGCGAGGATGTCTCCTTCAGCCTGACGGACAAGCTGCGCATCGCCGAGAGCCTGGCGGAGCTGGGCATTCACTACATCGAGGGGGGCTATCCCGGCTCCAACCCGCGCGACGCCGAGTTCTTCAAGGAGGTGCCGAAGCTGGACCTCAGGAAGACCCGGGTCGCGGCCTTCGGCACCACTCGGCGGCCGTCGGTGAAACCCTCCCAGGACGCCAGCCTGAAGCTCTTGCTGGCGGCCAAGACCCCGGTGGTGACGCTGGTGGGCAAGACTTGGGACCTGCACGTGCGCGACGACCTGCGCATCAGTCAGAAGGCCAACCTGGAGGTGATCGCCGATTCCATCGCCTACATGAAGAAGCACGTCGACGAGGTGATGTTCGACGCCGAGCACTTCTTCGACGGCTACCGCAACAATCCCAAGTTCGCGCTGGAGTGCCTGCAGGCGGCCGCGGAGGGCGGCGCCGACTGGATCGTCCTGTGCGATACCAACGGCGGCGGCCTGCCCGCCGACATCGGTGTGGCGGTGGCGCGGGTCAAGGAGGAGGTGAGGACGCCGCTGGGTGTCCATTGTCACAACGACGGCGAGTTGGCGGTGGCCAACACCATGACGGCGGTGGAAAACGGCGTGCGTCAGATCCAGGGCACCATCAACGGCTTCGGCGAGCGTTGCGGCAACCTGAACCTGTGTTCGGTGCTGCCCAACCTCCAGTTGAAGCAGGGCCACAAGATCATCCGGGCGTCGCAGTTGCGCCGCCTGCGGGAGATCTCGCACCTGCTGTACGAGCTGGCCAACGTGGTGCCCAACAAGCGCCAGCCCTACGTGGGCGACAGCGCGTTCGCGCACAAGGGCGGCCTTCACGTGGCGGGCATCATCAAGAACCGCGAGACCTACGAGCACATCGAGCCGGAGCTGGTGGGGAGCCGCCAGCGCGTGCTGGTGTCCGACCTGTCGGGCCGGAGCAACATCGTCTACAAGGCGCGGGAATACGACATCGACCTGAACGGCCAGGACCAGGCCGTGCACCAGATCCTCAATCGCATCAAGGAGCTGGAGAGCCAGGGCTACGAGTTCGAGGCCGCGGAGGCTTCCTTCGAGCTGCTGATACAGGAGGCGCTGGGCAAGAAGAAACGCAACTTCCGTCTCGACGGGTTCCGGGTCATCGACGAGAAGCGGGTGGAGAGCGAGGCGCCGCTGTCCGAGGCCACGGTCAAGGTGGAGGTGAACGGCGTGATGGAGCACGCCGCCGCCCTTGGCAACGGTCCGGTGCACGCGCTGGACCAGGCCCTGCGCAAGGCCCTCACCAGCTTCTATCCGTCCCTGGAGGAGGTGGAACTGCTGGACTACAAAGTCCGGGTGCTGTCGTCGGGGGAGGGCACCAGTGCCGCCATCCGGGTGCTCATCGAGTCGGGTGACGGTCACGGCCACTGGGGCACGGTGGGTGTTTCCCACAACGTCATCGAGGCGAGCTGGCAGGCGCTGGTCGACAGCATCGACTACAAGCTCTACAAGGACCAAAAGAAGAAGGGCCGCGCGGGCAAGGGCCGCGCCGGGAAAGTCCAGTCCGCGGCATCGCCCGCGTCCTGAACGGAAGGATCCGCGTCCGTCTCGCCCGGATCTTCCACGGGAGCCGCCGATGTGGAGTCTTCTGAAAGAGGACGTGCGCGTCGCCTTCGAGCGCGACCCCGCGGCGCGGAACCTCGGCGAGGTCCTGCTCAGCTATCCGGGCGTGCACGCGTTGCTGCTCCACCGCGTTGCCCACGGGCTGTGGCACGGCGGCTGGAAGAATCTGGCGCGCTTCGTGAGCCATCTGAGCCGATTCCTCACCGGCATCGAGATCCATCCGGGCGCCACTGTCGGGAAGAGGTTCTTCATCGATCACGGCATGGGAGTGGTCATCGGCGAAACCGCCGAGATCGGGGATGACGTGACGCTGTACCAGGGCGTGACCCTGGGAGGCATCAGCCTGCGCAAGGAGAAGCGCCACCCCACGGTGCGGGACTGCGTCATCATCGGCGCCGGCGCCACCGTACTGGGCCCCGTGGTGGTGGGACGGAACAGCAAGATCGGCTCGGGCTCGGTGGTGGTGAGGGACGTGCCGCCCAACTCCACGGTGGTGGGTGTGCCGGGCAAGGTCGTGGAAGGGGACGGCGTGCACCGGGATCCGGTCGAGCACCAGATCGCCCTGGACCACGACCGCTTGCCCGACCCCATGGCCAAGTCCCTGGGCCAGTTGGCCGACCACATCCGCAAGCTGGAGGAGCGGGTGAACGAGCTGGATGTCAAGCAGGGCGGGCTGGAGGCGCGGCAGCGGGAAGAGGACAAAGAGGTCCGCCGGTACAAGAACTGAGCCTTCGAGTCGTCATTCCCGCGGAACAGGCTGTGGCAAACCCCACTCGAACAGGAAATGGCACGGCCCCCCGAATCGTCATTGATATGAAAATAAACAATTGTTCAATGATTTCAGTTAGTTATGGAATCCCGCTACACCCCAATGAGTCATTCCCGCGGAAGCGGGAATCCAGGCGGGGTGGGGCCGGGCAATGAGGCCGCCACACCCCCCCACCCCCTGGATTCCCGCTTGCGCGGGAATGACTCATTGGGGGGAGGGCGCCCCATTTTCATCCCCCCTTGTGTCGGCTGCAAGCCGACATGGGTGATTCCCGCGAAAGCGGGAATGACGTATTCGTAACGTCTCCGCGTGGAGCGTATTGACACACCTGGAAGACGGAAGTTCTGTCGGCGGGAATGACGGTTCAAGGGTATATGAAGGGTACGGTGACGGCAGCAGCGAACAAGACTGTGGCGGTGGCCATGAGCGGAGGCGTGGACAGCTCGGTGGCGGCCGCTCTCCTGCTGGAGCAGGGGTACGGCGTGGTGGGGGTGTCGTTGCGCCTGTGGGAGGGGCGGGATCTTGGGCCGCGCAACTGCTCGGACCATCGGGGCGCGGAAGAGGTGGCCTCGGTGCTGGGGATTCCCCACACCGTCCTGGACCAGCGCGGCGACTTCCGCGAGGCCGTGGTGAAGCCCTTTGCCCGAAGCTACCTGGAAGGCGCCACCCCCAATCCCTGCGTCGCGTGCAACCGCGAGTTCAAGATCGAGCGGCTGCTGGCGTGGGCGGAGCCCCGCGGCATCGACCGCGTGGCCACGGGACACTATGCCCGCGTCGCGCACGGCCGCGGCGGGGCGGAATTGATGCGCGGCGCGGACCGGAACAAGGACCAGTCGTACTTTCTCTTCGCGCTCTCGGTGCGTCAGCTCAAGCGCATCGCGTTCCCGTTGGGGATGCTTCACAAGGACGCCGTGCGCGCCAAGGCGCGTGAGCTGGGGCTGCCGGTGGCCGAACGCCCCGAGAGCCAGGACATCTGCCTCGGGGACCACCGGGCGGTGGTGGCGTCCCTGGCCGGGCCCGGGCAGCTCGGCGCCGGGGAAATCGTGGACAGCCGCGGCCGGGTGCTCGGCCATCACGACGGCATTCATCGCTTCACCGTGGGCCAGCGAAGGGGTCTCGGCATCGCCGCCCCGCTGCCGTTGTACGTGTTGCGCATCGACGCGGACGCACGGAGGGTGGTGGTGGGTCCACGCGAAGAGTTGTGCACGGAGGTCTTCACCGCGAGCCGGATCAACTGGATCACGCCGCCCCCGGAAGGGGAGACGGCCGCGGAAGTGCAGATCCGCTACCGTTCGCGGCCGGTGCCTTGCACGCTGCGGCCGTTGGACGATCATACGGTAGAGGTCCGCCCGACCGACCCGCTTCCTTCCGTCAGCCCCGGTCAGGCCGCGGTTTTCTATCGCGGCGACCAGGTGCTCGGCGGCGGCTGGATCGACAAGGCGGCCGGCCGCGCCGGGATCGATGCAGCGCGGGATGCCCGCGGGACTCTCGTGGACAGCCGATGCGCGTAGCCATCAAGACACTGGGTTGCAAGATCAACCAATACGACACCGCGGTGATCCAGGAGCGGCTGGCGCGGGAGTCGTGCGCGGTCGTTCCGTTCGAGGATCCGGCCGACGTGTACGTCGTGAACACCTGCACGGTCACGGACCGCGCCGACTGGGAGGCGCGCCAGCTTGTGCGCAAGGCCAAGCGGAGCAACCCCGCGGCGCGGGTGGTGGTCACCGGATGCTATGCGCAGGTGAGCCCCGATGAAGTGTCGCAAGTCCCGGGCGTGGACCGCGTGGTGGGCCTCAACCGTATGGATGAGCTGGTGCGTTGCGTCATCGCCGGCGAGTCGGTGGCCGGCCCCGCCGTCTCCGTCGGGAATCCCCGCGACGAACGCACCGTCGGCGTCCTGGGCACCCGGCGTTTTTCGGGCCGCACTCGGGCGTTCCTCAAGGTGCAGGAAGGATGCAACTTCGCGTGCAGCTACTGCATCATCCCCACCGCCCGCGGGCGTAGCCGCAGCGTGCCGCCGGAACGCGTGCTGGAACAGGTGCGCGGTCTCGCGGAGGCCGGTTTCGCGGAGATCGTGCTCACGGGGATTCATCTCGGCGGCTACGGCTACGACTTGGCGCCGCGGGTTTCGCTGAGCGAGCTGGTGCGGCGCATCGCCGGCAGCGGGTTGATCCCCCGGCTGCGCCTGAGCTCCCTGGACCCACGGGAGGTCACGGACGAGCTGCTGTCGGTGATGGCGGAATCGGAAGTGATCTGCCCGCACCTGCACGTGTGCGTACAGGCAGGCGACGACGGCATCCTCAAGCGCATGCGGCGCAACTACGACACCGCCTTCTTCGCCCGGTTGATGGCGCGGGCGCGCGGCAAGCTGCCCCGGGCCGCCCTCGGCACGGACGTTATCGTGGGATTCCCGGGGGAGAGCGAAGACGCCTTTTCCGGGTCGCTGGATTTCCTCGCCGGCGTGCCGCTGACCTACTTTCACGTGTTTCCCTATTCGTCCCGCCGGGGCACCCCCGCGGCCGGTATGCCGGACCAGGTGCCGGCCGCCGAGAAGAAGGAACGCTCGCGCCGCGCGCGGGAGCTGGGGGCGCGCAAGAAGCAGGAGTTCTACCGCGGCCAGGTGGGGAGGCACGTGTCCGTGCTGGCGGAAGAGCCGGTGCCGGGCGAGCCGGGATGGCTCAAGGGCTACAGCCGCAATTACCTGCCGGTACTGTTTCCCGGCGGTCTCGACCTGCTCCATCGTGAGGTCCCCGTTACGCTTCGGGAGTGGTCCCGCGGACGGTTGCGAGGAGAGGCCCGATGCTGACGGAGGATCGCGCCGACCTGGAGCGCTTCCAGGACGCTCTAGGCTACCGTTTCCGGGACCCCCTGCTGCTGAACCGCTGCCTGACCCACGTCTCGTGCGGCGGCGGCATGGAAGCGCACAACGAGACCCTGGAGTTCCTGGGTGACGCCGTCCTGGGGTTGGTGATCAGCGATATGCTCATGCAGCGGTTCCCGGACAAGAGCGAGGGCGACCTCTCGCGCATGCGCGCGTCTCTGGTGAACCGCAAGGTGCTGGCGGAAAAGGCGCACGCGGTCGACGTCGGCGCCGTGCTCCGGATGGGCAAGGGCGAGGAGCGCACCGGCGGCCGGCGCAAGGAGTCGATCCTGTCGGCTTCGCTGGAGGCATTGCTGGGCGGCATCTACCGGGAGGCCGGCTACGACGCGGTGAAGCCCGTGGTGGAGCGCCATTTCGCCGCCGACCTGGACCACACCGGCCTGGGGCTGGACGACTACAAGACTCGTCTCCAGGAAGTCAGCCAGCGGCTCTACCGCGTCCCCCCCACCTACCGGCTGGTGCGTGAGACCGGCCCGAGCCACGACAAGTGCTTCGAGACGGAGATCCGCGTGGACGGCCACCTCGTGGGCCAAGGGGAGGGCCGGAGCAAGAAGCAGTCCGAGCAGGAAGCCGCGCGCCGGGCGCTGGAGATGCTGCTGCAAGGGCAGCAGCAGTAGCGCGACGACCCGCGCCTCGACCCGAATCGTCATTCCCGCGGAAGCGGGAATCTAGGCGGGGTGAGGTGGGGCCAAACGGCCGTAATTCCCTGCCGCACCACCCCTGGATTCCCGCTTCCGCGGGAATGACGGTACGAGAGGGCTGCGCCGTTCCTTGTTGAGTGGAGTTTTGACACAGCCGCTTCCGCGGGAATGACGATTCGAGGGGTTAGTTCATCACCCATGGCCAAACTCACCTACAAGGACGCCGGCGTCGACATCGAGGGAGCCAACCGGCTGGTGCGGTCCATCGCGTCCGTGGCCCGCAAGACCGCGCGGCCCGGGCTCATGGGCGGCATCGGCGGGTTCGGCGGGCTCTTCGATCTCTCGCGCGTGCGCGTCCGGCGTCCGGTCCTGGTCTCCTCCACCGACGGGGTAGGCACCAAGCTCAAGATCGCCTTCATGGCCGACCGTCACGACACCGTCGGCATCGACCTCGTGGCCATGGGCGTCAACGACATCCTCACCCAGGCCGCGGAGCCGCTGTTCTTCCTCGACTACTTCGCCACCGGCAAGGTTGAGCCCGCCACCTTCCGGGCGGTGGTGGGCGGGGTGGCGGAAGGCTGCCGGCAGGCCGGCTGTGCGCTTCTGGGCGGCGAGACCGCGGAGATGCCGTCCTTCTACGCGGACGGCGAATACGACCTGGCGGGCTTCAGCGTTGGCGTGGTCGAGAAGGACCGCATCCCCGACCCGCGTGCTATACGCGCCGGCGACGTGGTCATCGGCCTTCCGTCCAGCGGGCTCCACAGCAACGGCTACTCGCTGGCGCGCAAGGTCCTGCTGGACACGGCCGGACTCAAGTTGAAGTCGAGGGTGGCGGACCTGGGGAAATCCCTGGCGGACGAGTTGCTGACGCCGACCCGGATCTATGCGTCGCTGATTCGCGCGCTTGGCGCGAGGCACCGCATCAAGGGCATCGCGCACATCACCGGCGGCGGCCTGGTGGAGAACCTCCCGCGCGTCCTGCCGACGGGCCTGCGCGCGTGGCTGCGTCGGGGAAGCTGGCCCGTGCCGGCGGTCTTCGATCTCGTCGCGCGGCTGGGCCACGTGGAGCAGGCCGAGATGGACCGCACCTTCAACAACGGTATCGGCATGGCCTTGGTGGTGGGCGCGGAGGACGCGCCCGGCGTGGAGCGCGCGCTACGCCGCCGGCGCGAGGTCTACGCCGTCATCGGCGAGATCCGCAAGGGACGGCGCGGCGTGTCGTTCATCAAGTAGCCGGGTCGAAACCGCCGCGTCCCACATGACCGCGGGACCGGGTTCCCAAGTCGTTTTTCGCGGTCGTCAATGAAACAAGAGGATGAGCCATCCCATGAAGCGACACGTCCCCATAGGGGTACTGCTCTCCGGCGGCGGCACCAATCTCCAGGCCATCATCGACGCGATTGAGCAGGACCGCCTGGATGCCGAGATACGCACGGTAGTCAGCAACCGGGAAAGCGCATACGGCCTTACCCGCGCCCGCAACCACGACATTCCCACCACGGTCATCGACCATCGCGGTCACGCCTCACGGGAGGCCTACGACCAGGTTGTAGTGGAGCATCTGCAAAGTCAGGGCGTGGAGCTTGTCGTCCTAGCCGGTTTCATGCGCCTGCTGTCGCCGTACTTCGTGCAGAGCTTCCCCAACCGCATCATGAACATCCACCCCGCCTTGTCGCCCGCCTTCGCCGGCCTGCACGGCCAGCGCCAGGCCTTCGAGTACGGCGTGCGCTTCGCCGGCTGCACCGTCCACTTCGTCAGCGAAGGCTGCGACGAAGGCCCCATCATCATCCAGGCCGTGGTCCCCGTCCTCCCCGACGACACCGAGGAAACCCTAGCCCAGCGCATTCTCGCGCAGGAGCACCGCATCTATCCGCGCGCCATCCAACTTTACAGCGAAGGCCGGCTCGTCATCGAGGGCAGGAAGGTGAGGGTGACGGGAGAGGACGGAGATACACGGGGAGAGACTGCTCTGGTGAACCCACCTCTTCCGTGAGGGTTCGTGTCCCCCGTTGAAGATTGCGCACCGGGTGCGCGATTTTCAAGGAAGTCACCGCCGTCGATTGAGCCGAGGGGCTATTCCTTCTCGTTTGTCCCCACCACCACCGTGTACAGCGAGAAGCGCGAGAAGCGGTAGGCTCTGCACCCGGTGAAGCCGGTGTCCTTGAGGAACGGCTTGAGCTTGAGGTCGGTGCTCCAGCCGAGGCGGCGGGTGATGGGGTCGAGGGACTTGGTGATGGGACCCCAGAAGCGGGATTCGGTGGTGAAGTGGTTGACGACGCAGATGGTGCCGCCGGGCCGGCAGACGCGGCGCATCTCGGCCATCATCCGGATCGGATCGGGCACCACCGTGACCACGTGGAACGCCGTCACGTAGTCGAAGGCGTTGTCGGCGAAGTCTAGGTTCAGGGCGTCCATCTCCATGACTTCGAGATGGCGCCAGCCGTTCTTGGCGATCTTCTCTCGTGCCTGGGCGAGCATGAGCGGGGCCTGGTCGATGCCGACCACGTGGCAGCCGCGCGGGTAGGCGGGGAACGAGGCGCCGGTGCCGACGCCCACTTCCAGGATCTCGGCCCCCTTGGGAATGTCCAGGTCCTTGATAACCGTCCGTTCGCGCGCGTAGAAGAACTTCGCGAACGTCTTGTCGTAGAGCGGGGCAAGATCCGAGTACAGGCGACTCTGGTGTGGTGCTTCAAGCTCGGCCATGCTCGAAGTTGGAATATCAATTCACGGTCATATTGTCAAGAATTCCCCGTGAAATCGTCAAGCCAGGACGCCCCCGCGACCGTGAACGCGATTGGCAATCCGTCGACGCGTTGGCTAAATTGAATCGAACGCCTTTGCGGCGGCCCGCCTACCGCAAGACGTGCAACTAGCCGAATTTTCAGGGAGTCTGCCTCTTTCCACATGACCGGCATCGGACGGTTGATCGACTATCTGTGGCGCTACTGGCGCCGTTACCTGGTGGGCGGGGTGTGCCTGATCGGCACCACCAGCCTGCTCATGGTGGTGCCGTGGTGGGTGCGCGGGGCCATCGACGTCATCGAGCGCGGCGACCCGGACTCGGAACTGGGCGGCTACGTGCTGCTGATCGCCCTGGCCGCGGCGGGCGGCGGGCTGCTGCGCGGGGTCGCCCGCTCCATCATCTTCAACGCGGGCCGGAACGTCGAGTACGACCTGCGGAACGACCTCTTCGCGCACCTGGAGAAGCTCCCCCTGGGCTACTACCAGGCCCAGAAGACCGGCGACCTCATGTCCCGGGCAGTCAACGACATCAACGCCGTGCGCATGCTGCTGGGCCCCGGCTTCCTCAACCTGGTGAACACGCCACTCTACCTGGTCTACGCGGCGGTGTTCATGTTCGCCATGAACTGGCAGTTGACGCTTGCGGTGGGCGCGTGCCTGACGCTCCTGGCGCTCGTGTTCAAGCAGTTCCGCGGGCGCATCCGGCGGGCGTCGCTGCGGGTGCAGCGGCAGATGTCGCGCATGAGCGCCCACGTGCAGGAGAACCTGAGCGGCATGCACGTGGTCAAGGCGTACGTGCAGGCGGAGCCCCAGACCGCCGGCTTCACCGGGATGAACGACGAGTACCAGGTGCGCAGCCTAGACCTCGCCCGTTGCCGCGGCATGATCAACCCCGTGATGGTGGCGCTGCACGGCCTCACCGTGCTGGTGGTGCTATGGTACGGCGGCTGGCTCATCATGCGCGAGCAGAGCGGCGTGGCCGACTTGGTGGCGTTCATCCTCTACCTGAACGTGCTGGCGTGGCCCATGGCGGCCTTCGGCTGGATGCTCTCGCTGTTGGAGCGCGGGCGCGCCGCCATGGACCGGCTCGAAGAGATCTTCGAGGTGGAGCCGGCCATCGCCGACCCCGAGCATCCGGTGCCTTTGCGGGACAAGGAGCGGGGCATCGAGTTCGACCGCGTGTCGTTCGGGTACAATGGCGACGCGGTGCTCAAGGACGTCAGCTTTGAGGTGCCGCCGGGCCGCAAGGTGGCCATCGTCGGGCGCACCGGCGCGGGCAAGAGCACGTTGACGCACCTGATTCCGCGTCTCCACGACGTCACCTCCGGCACCATCCGCATGGGCGGCGTCGATGTCCGGTCGCTCTCCCTGGAAGATCTGCGCGGCGCCATCGGCTACGCGCCCCAGGACCCGTTCCTCTTCTCCACCTCCATCCAGGACAACCTCAAGTTCGGCGACGCCCATGCCAGCGAGCAGGAAGTGCGCCGGGTCCTGGACGTGGCCGATCTGGAGAGCGAGGTGGAGGTGTTCCCCGACGGGCTCGACACACGGGTGGGGGAGCGGGGCATCACCCTGTCCGGCGGCCAGAAGCAGCGGGCAACCCTGGCCCGGGCCATCCTGGCCAATCCCGATTACCTGATCCTGGACGACTGCCTGTCCAGCGTAGACGCGCACACCGAGCAGCGCATCCTCGACAGCTTCGAGAGCGTGCTCAAGGGCAAGACCTGCATCATCATCTCGCACCGCATGGCGGTCATCCAGCAGGCCGACGAGATCCTGGTGCTGGATGACGGCCGCATCGTCGAGCGCGGCGACCACGAGTCGCTGTTGCGCGCCGGCGGGCTGTACGCGCGGATGTACCGGCGCCAGCAGATGTCGGACGAGCTGGAGGAGCTGTAGGAACATGCGCGCCGGTGGAGGTTACAGGAACAGGGCGGCCATGAACGCGCCGGAAGAGCAGGAAAGCATCTCCGGCAAGGCCTACGACCTGAAGCTGGCCTTGCGTCTGTGGCGGTTCCTGCGCCCGCACCGGAAGGTCTTCTTCCTGTCGCTGCTGCTCCTGCCGGTGCACCAGGGCTTCAACCTGGCCCAGCCGCTGCTGCTCAAGATCGGCATCGACGCGGTCAGCGTCGGCGACGGCCTCACGCTCATGACCACCGGCCTGCTTTTCGCGGGGGCGCTGGCGGCGGAGGCCGCGGCCTACTTCTTCCAGTACTACCTGTCCATGAAGGTGGCGCAGCGCTGCCTCGCCGACCTGCGCGTCGAGATCTTCTCCCACGTGCAGCGCCTGCCCATGAGCTACTTCGACCGCAACCCGGTGGGCCGGCTCATGACCCGCATGACCACGGACGTGGAGGTGCTGCAGGAGATGTTCGCCGCCGGCGCCATGAACCTGGTGGCCGACCTCGTCCTGATCGCGGCCATCGTCGCCATCATGATGTCGCTGCACGTGGAGATGGCGCTGGTGTCGCTGGCGCTGATCCCGTTCCTGCTGCTGGGTATCAACGTCTTCCGCCTGAAGGCGCGGCAGACCTACCGCCTCATCCGCACGCGCATCGCCCGGGTCAACGCCTACCTGGGCGAGGCCATCCCCGGCATGGCCGTGATCCAGCTCTTCAACCGCCAGGCCCGGAGCTTCGAGGAGTTCGACGACCTCAACCGCGCGCACCGAGACGCCATCAAGCGCTCCAACATCTACGAGGCGTCGCTGTTCTCCATGGTCGAGGCCGCGGGCTCCCTCAGCATCGCGCTGCTGCTGTGGTACGGCGGCGGCGAGGTGCTGCAGGGAGTGGTGGGCATCGGCACGTTCGTGGCCTTCAGCGAGTACATCCGCCGGCTGTTCGTGCCGTTGCGCGACTTCAGCAACAAGTACGCCGTGATCCAGGCGGCCATGACCGCGGCCGAGCGCATCTTCGAGCTGCTGGACACGGCGCCGGAGAAGTCGGGGCGGGATGCCGAACCGGTGGCCGGCACCGTGCCGACGGCTGTGTCCGCCTCCGCGCAGGAGTCGGGCGTCGCCCCGGCAACCGGTGCGCCCGCCACACAGGCCGCCGACGGTGCGCCCACCGACGCCAACCCCGCGTCCACCGCCGCTGCCAACGCCGCGTCCACGGTGATCCCCGGCACCGCGCCCCCCGCCTCCGTCGAAACCACCGATGCCGTCCGCGCCGCCGTGGAGTTCGACAACGTGTGGTTCAGCTACCGTCCCAACGACCCGGTGCTCAAGGGCGTGTCCTTCAGGATCGAACCGGGCGAGCGGGTGGCGGTCATCGGCGCCACCGGCTCCGGCAAGACCACCACCATCAAGCTCATGGGCCGGTTCTACGACGTGGACAGCGGGGCGGTGCGGGTGGGCGGCCGGGACGTGCGCGAGTGGGAGCTGGACGCCCTGCGCCGTCACATGGGAACGGTGCTGCAGGACGTGTTCCTGTTCTCGGGGGACATCCTGTCCAACCTCAAGCTGGGCAACGAGTCGATTCCCGAGGAACGCGTCCGCGCGGCCGTGCGCAGCGCCAACGCCGAGGGCTTCATCCGGCGCATGCCCGGCGGCCTGCGCGCCGCCGTGCGCGAGCGCGGCAACAACCTCTCGGCCGGCCAGCGCCAGCTCCTGGCGCTGGTGCGCATGTTCGTCCTCGACCCCGAGATCCTGGTGCTGGACGAAGCCACCTCCAGCGTCGACACCGAGACCGAGTTCCTGGTGCAGGGCGCCTTCGAGAAGATCATGGCCAACCGCACCTGCCTGGTCATCGCCCACCGCCTGTCCACCATCCGCAACGCCGACCGCATCCTGGTCTTCCACCGCGGCGTCATCCGCGAGATGGGCTCCCACGCGGAACTGATGGAAAAGGGCGGCGTGTACTACCGATTGCACCAGTTGCAGTTTCAGGGGGAGGGGAGCGGAGGAGAGGCGCGGGGTGTGGCCGCGGACCGCTGACTGCCACCAAGGTTCTTGTTCCCGTGACACATGGCCGATTTCAGCCGAATGCAGGGGAGCCGACGCGCGCGGACCGGACACCAGGACGCAGGCGATGCGGGTGGACTGTGAGCGGTGCATTCGAGGAGTGACGACATGGCGGCTACCTTCACACGGCTCGTAGGGGCCTGCCTGCTGCTGTTTCTCTGCGGCTGCTCGCCGGGATACTACATCCGCGCGGCCTATGAAGAGGGACGCATCCTGTGGCGCCGGACACCCATCGCTACGGTGCTGGCCGAGGATGGCGTCACGCCGGAGGTGCGGCGCAAGCTCGAGATGGTGCTGGAGTTGCGGGACTTCGCCGCGACGGACCTGCGGTTGAACGTCGGCGGCAGCTACGCATCCTACTCCCAGGTCGACCGCCCGGTGCTGCTGCACGTGCTCTCCGCCGTGCCCAAGACCTCGTTCGAGCCCTACACCTGGTGGTTTCCGTTCGTGGGCCGCATGCCCTACAAGGGCTTCTTCGACGGGAACGCCGCCCGCGAGGAGGCCGGCTCCCTGGCGGCCCAGGGATACGACACCCACATCCGCCCGGCCGGCGCCTTCAGCACCCTGGGCTGGTTCGACGACCCGCTGCTCGGACGCCTGCTCAAGCTCGATCGGGTGAGTCTGGCGGACGTGGTGCTGCACGAGCTGCTGCACAACACCCTGTTCGTGCCCGGCTCGGTCGCCTTCAACGAAAGCCTCGCCAACTTCGTCGGCAAACGCGGCGCCATCGAGTTCTTCACGCGGCGCCAGGGGCCGGAGAGCCCCGAAGCCAGGGCCGCGCGCCGGGAGTGGCGGGAAGAGATCGAGTTCTCCGGCGCCATGATGGAGCTGACACGCTGCCTGCGGGCACTGTACGCCGAGCCGGTACCCGACGCCGAGAAACTGAGCCGGCGCGAGCAGGTGTTCGCCCAAAGCCGGCGGCAGTGGGCTGAAACGGTGACGGGGACACCGCAACACCGCTATGCCTCATTCAGCCGGACCAGGCTGAACAACGCCGTGATCCTGCAGAGCCTGCTCTACGTCACCGACATGGCCCGGTTCGAGGAACTCTACCAGCGGGAAGGCAAGGACCTGCCCCGCGCCATCGAGGCCGTGCGCGCCGCCGCTCCGGACGCCGAAGACCCGTTCGACGCGTTGCCGGAACCGGCCGCCGCCGGAACCAGCGGCAATGTTGCCGGCAGCGCCGCAACCCGCTCCTACGAGCTGTGCGAGAGGCCGTGAACAAGCTACTCGCCATCATCCGTGAGCGCTGCCCCCGCTGCGCCACGGGCGCCATCTTCGCGCGCCTCTTCAAGATGAACCGCCGGTGCCCCGTCTGCGGCCTTGAGTTCGAGCGTGAGCAGGGTTACTTTGTCGGCGCCATGTACTTCAGCTACGCATTGGCGATCGCCGCCGTCCTCCCCATCGTCGTCGCCATGCTGCTCCTCGGCTTCACCGCCGCCTCCATCTATCTCGTCTCATGCCTGTTCCTGGCTGCGGCCTCCCCGTTCCTGTTCCGCTACTCGCGAGTACTGTGGATCCACCTCGACCAAGTAATCGATCCGAGGTAGACAGGTGGCCGTGACGATCGTGAACGAGACAACGGCGACGACCCCCGTACCGTCATTCCCGCGGAAGCGGGAATCCAGGGGTGGGGAGGTGGCGTCACGCGCAATGAGCCGAGACGATGGCTGATGCAGGGCAACAAGAGCTGAAATTCGCCGCCGACAAGATGCTCGGGCGGCTGGCCAAGTGGCTGCGCATCATCGGGCAGGACGTCATCTACGGCCAGCACCTGTCCGGCCGCGGGCTTGTGCGCGCGGCTACCCAGGAGCGCCGGGTCATGCTGACCCGTGACCGCAGGATATCCCGGCACAACCCGGACCGCACCGTCTTCATCCGGGACGACCACTTCCGGGCGCAGTTGAAGCAGGTGGTGGAAGACTGCGGCCTCGACCCCTTCGCGGGGCTCCTGACCCGGTGTGTCGAGTGTAACGAGCCGCTTCAACCCATCACCAAGGACCAGGTCCGGGACACCGTGCCCCCTTACGTCTTCGAGACCCAGGAAGTCTTCTCGGTGTGCCCCGGCTGCCGGAGGGTCTTCTGGCCCGCCACTCATCAACAGCATATGATGGACGAGCTCAAGCGCCTGGGATTCGCGCCGCCTGGAAATTGAGCAGGCCCTGTGCTACGTTTCAGCCAGTCGTTCCCGGGTAGCTCAGTCGGTAGAGCAGGTGGCTGTTAACCACTTTGTCGGGGGTTCGAGTCCCTCCCCGGGAGCCAACTCCAAACGCCAACCCGGCCCTCATTTCGCGTGAAATATATGGCGGAAACAACGGTATTCGGTCCCGGCGGGTATCGGTTCGTGCGCGGGCGGTTCCAGTATTCGGGAGGGGTCTCGGCGGAGCCGGGATTCGTCATCGAACGCGCTCGGTTCGCGCGCCCCGTGCCGCTTGACCAGGGGTTCCGCCGGATCGAGGCATACCTGCACGCTCTCGGACGGCCGTCCACCGCGCTCTGCGCGTGTGAACTGCGTTCACCCCGCCAGTTCACCGAGGAAGGCTTCGTTGCCTTCAACCGGGTCTATGTGGGAACGCTCGAACGCTGGGGCATCTTCAAGGACGAGGAGAATCCCGTTGCGCGGTCCAACGTATGTCCGGAGGTCGATCCTCCGAACGAACCCAGCTTCCATGCGTTCTCGTACACGGTGCCGGCCGAGGCGAGCCATGCGGCGGGAGTGAAGAGCTTCGTCATAGCGGGCTCCGGCGAAGCCCCCGAAGGATCGGGAGGGTATCGGGACCGGATCATCCGTCTCGGAGACACTTCGCCCGATGCCATGCGAGAGAAGGCGCGATTCGTCCTCGAAGCGCTGGAGCTGCGCATGGCGGCGTTGGGCCTGACGTGGGCGGACGCCACCACGAGCCAGGTATACGCGATACATGATTTCCATGGGCTGGTCGCCGACGAGATCGTCCGCCGGGGCGCCGCACCCGACGGCGTCACGTGGACCTACGCCCTGCCGCCGGTCGAAGGATTGGCTTTCGAGATGGACGTCCGGAGCGTGCCGGTGGAGCGGGTCATCGGCTGAATCCAGGGTCCGATAGACCAGATCCGATGGACCGGGCGTTCTTTCCGGTTGACGCAAGACCCCGACGGGGAACCCGTCGGGGTCTTGTCGTTTGTAACGTCGTGGAACGGGTTTCTCTTCAGGACCCCTCGGGCCAAACGAAGTCCGGGCGCAGCCCTTCATAGACCGGGCGGCCGTCGTCCGGTCGCGGGACGCCCGTGGCCGGATCGTAGACGGCATGATAGGTCGCCGGCATGCTGTCCGGG
>JAJDXX010000210.1 GCA_022823055.1 Candidatus Binatia bacterium
GGGAATCCAGGCGGGGTGGGGCCGAGCAATGAGGCAGCCACACCCCCCACCCCTGGATTCCCGCCCCCGATCGGGGTCGGGGGCACGCTTTCGCGGGAATGACTCATTGGAGGGAGCGGCAAATTCGGGCCGTTAGTTAGCGCCTGCGCCCGGCGACGAGGCGGTACACTTCGGGGTAGAGCAACGGGTTGGCGGCGATGACGCCGTTGCGCAGCGTGTCGGCCTGGTTGAATGCAAACGGCCGGCCGTCCAGGTCGGTCACTTTGGCACCGGCTTCTTCCGCCAGCAGCACCCCGGCGCACACGTCCCATTCATTCTTCGGCCGCAGGCTCACCGTAAGGTCGCCGCGGCCGGCGGCGAACTCAGCGAGCTTGTGGGCGATGCTCCCTGTGGGCTTGATCTTCAGGATCCCCTCGAACTCCGCGAAAAGGCCCCGGCGGGTCTCGCTGCGGCTGGCCACCATGGTGGCGCCCTCCAGTCCGGCGCGGTCGGACACGCGCACCGGTCGTCCGTTGGCAAAGGTTCCGAAGCCGCGGCGACAATGAGTCATGCAGTCGGTTGCGGGGTTGTACGCCACTGCCACCACCGGTGCCGTGCCCTGTACCAGCGCCACGGAAACGGCGAACTCGTCGATCCCGCGGATGAATTCCATGGTCCCGTCGAGCGGGTCCACGATCCAGACCCACTCCTTCTCCAGCCGCTCGGGGCTGTCGGTGGACTCCTCCGACAGCCAGCCGCTGTTCGGGAACGCTCCCAGCAGGGCTTCGTGCAGCACTTGGTTTGCTTCGATGTCCGCGGTAGTGACCGGGTTGCCGCCGCTCTTGTGGCGGATGTCGTAGTCCGAAGTATAGTAGGAGAGGAGCTTCTCCCCGGCTTCTTGCGCCGCCTCCCGCGCCGTCGTCAGCGCGCGGTCCAGGTCCATGTGTGATTTCCTTGTTGTGATGCCGCCGGACTCGTCGGCGAGTCTGTACCCGAGGGGTGTCTCGCGCGGGCCCGGCGGTTCAAACCGTCAACTCCACCAGCCGGGGCCGCGCGCCGCGGCTGGTCAGCCGGATGGTGGCCACGGCCACCGGAAGGGTGAAGCGCCGGAGCCCCGCGCTGCCCGGGTTGAGGTAGGTGACACCGTCGCACCGCTGGATGGACGGTTTGTGCGAGTGGCCGCTGATCACCAGGCGGCAGCCTTCCGGTGTCGCAGTCATGGCCTTGACGTTGTGTATGACGTGGATGCGCGCGCCGTCCACTTCGACGGTGCGTTCCTCCGGCAACTCGTCGGCCCACGCGCCCCGGTCGACGTTGCCCCGGACCGCCGCCACCGGGGCCAGCGCACGGAGGTGCTCCAGCACCTCGGGCGCGCCCACGTCCCCCGCGTGGATGATCAGCTCGGAGCCGCGCAACGCCGCCAGCGCTTCGGGCCGCACCAAGCCGTGGGTGTCGGAGATGACGCCGATGCGGCGCGCCACGCGGCTTCCGCCGGTCATGCGTTCCCCTCGCCCTCGCCCGCACGGTTGCGGTAGCCGGCCACTTGGCTCTCACCTCGACGCCCGGCGTGTTCTCCTCGTCGCGCCACCCCGCTCACGCCACCCGGATCACCCGCTTGCCGTCCATCAGCTTGGGGTCGTGGTTGGGAAACGACAGCTCCGGGCGCGACGCGGTCCGGAGCGCCCGGTCCAGCGCAAGCACCGAGTCGGGCAGGTTGAAGTACCAGCCCACCGGAATGCGTTCGCGCAGGTTCCGGTAGGTGTAGGCGATGTCGCCGCACAGCACCGCCGTGCCCCCGGCCGTGTCCACCGCCACCATCTGGGAGCCGGGAGTGTGTCCGCCCGCCTTCAACAACTCCACTCCGGGGGCCAGCTCGTGGTCCCCGTCCACCAGGGTGACGCGGCCGCCGTCCACGAGTTGTTGCAGTGCCGGCCGGACCTTGGGCCGTACCAGGTTGTTGAGGTAGTCGAAGCGCATCATGGGGCCGGTCCAGAACTCGTACTCTTCCTTCTGGATGACGAAGTTGGCCTTGGGAAAGAAGTCGAAACCGGTGAAGTGGTCCACGTGGAAATGGGTGACGATGACGGTGGCCACGTCCTCCGGGCGGATTCCCAGTTCACCCAGAAGCTGCGCCGGCTCGCGGAACTGGTTCCCCTGCGCCCACTCCACGGGGACGTAGTCCGGATGGTAGGCCGTGTCCACCACCACCGGGCCGTCCGGGGTCTCGATGCACCAGATGATGTAGGGCACCGGCTCGTCCCGTTCCGCGTCGCTGCGGATGCACGGCATGATGCCCGAGCGGCGCCAGTTCTCCGCGATGCCGACTGACATGGCATAGATCGCGTGGTCCATGGGGAAACCTCCTCGCTCCCGGTGACTGCCTGCGTCAACCGTAACAGCCGCCACCCCCGCCCGTCCACCGACACCCGACCCTCGCTCATTTCCCTGTATTCCGGGCAGCGTGTATAATCCGCCCATGGGGTTCAAGGGGGCCATGCCGGGGTGCGCGGGGAGGATTCCGGGGTGAACGGCGCACCGGCGGCGGCCGACCTGAAGGTCGTCCTGTCCGATGCCCTCGGCATCGTCAGGGAGACCCGCGCGCTAATCCGGAATGCTCTGGATAAGGGGTTCACGCACCGTTCCAAGGCGGACGGGACCTTCGTGACCGACGTCGACATCGCGGTGGAGGAGAAGGTCCGTACGCTGCTGGCCGCGCGCTATCCCGCGCACCGCGTCATCGGCGAGGAACTGCCCGAAACCGGGGGCGGCGACGCCCTCACCTGGGTCATCGATCCCATCGACGGCACCAAGAGCTTCCGCCACGGGGTGCCGCTCTACGGCACGCTGCTGGCCCTGCTCCAGGGGGACGATCCGGTCCTCGGGATCATCGACCTGCCGGGGCTGGACAAGACCTACAGCGCGGCCAGGGGCCTCGGCGCCCGATGCAACGGCCGGGTGGTGGCGCTGGAGGACCTTTCCGGAGACGAGGCGCTGGACAGGGAAATCATCGGCATCGGTGACCGGCAGCAGTTTGTCAGCGCCGGCCTGCCGTCAGTGTTCGATACCTTGATGCGGGCGCATCCCGGTGTGCGGACTTACACCGACTGTTTCGGCCACGCACTTGCCCTCGACGGCTCCGTCGGCGCCATGGTGGATTATGACCTGCGCGTCTGGGACACCATGGCCAGCAAGGTGCTGATGGAGGAGGCGGGCGGCCGTTACGTGTGCTCCGAGCGGACGGGAAACGATCCGCGCGAGCGGCGTTTCGACGTCATACTGGGCAAGCCCCGTGTCGTGGACTGGATACTCGATCTTATCGCGACGGACGAACGGCCCACGGGTAAAGCTTGATTGGAGAGGGTTGGACCGCGGACTTTACACCAGGAGGTATTCCTTGAGACAGCACTGGACGGCACTCAAGTGCCTTGTAGCCGCATTCGTTTTGTTTCTGGGCGCTACGGCGTTCGGCCCAACAGCAGAGGGAGGAGACAGGCCTGTGGTGATTTTTTCCACTTCGATGGGTGATATTACGATCGAGCTCATGTCCGAGGAAGCGCCGATCACGGCGAAGAACTTTCTCGATTACGTCGATGCCGGTTTCTTTGACGGCACCATCTTTCATCGGGTGATTCCCGGCTTCGTGATCCAGGGCGGCGGCTTCACCGCGGACATGAACCAGAAGCAGACCAACGCGCCCATCAAGAACGAGGCCGACAACGGCGTCAAGAATCTTCGGGGAACGCTGTCCATGGCGCGCACCTCGGACATCAACAGCGCCACCTCCCAGTTCTTCATCAACCTGAAGGACAACGACTTCCTGGACCACGGCACGCGCGACTTCGGCTACGCCGTGTTCGGCAAGGTAGTGGAGGGTATGGACGTGGTGGATAAGATCGCCGGCGTGCAGACCGGCAACCGCGGGCCCCACAGCGACGTGCCCATGGAGCCCGTGGTCACCAACACGGCTCGGCGCAAGGAGGCGGCGAAGTAGGTCATTCCGCCCGCCAGCGGCAAATGGCTTCCACGACTTCCCGCCAGACGGCCTCTGGCTCACGGCCTAGCCGTTTGGGTACGCGGAAGTCGTGGTTGCCGCCTTCGATGATGTGGGTCCGGGCCGACGCCCGGATCTGCTTCAGCACCTCTGCCAGCAGGTCCAGCCGGCAGAAAGGGTCGTTGGTGCCTTCCACGAACAGCATGGGCGCGGTGATCTTAATCAGGTTGTCGGCCCGGAGCCGGTCGTGGCGTTTGGGCGCGTGCAGCGGGTAGCCGAGGAAGACGAGCCCGGCGAGGTTCTGTTTCCCCGAGCCCGCCGCCTTGGCCGCGACGTTGGCCGCGATACGTCCGCCCATGGATTTGCCGCCGATGAAGAGCCGTTCCGGCGGCGGCCGCAGGGTCCCGCGCACGTGCTCCAGCACACGCTCGAAGGCGTCTTCCAGCCGGGCGGCGGGGTCGGGCGCCTTCCGGCCCAGCTCCTTGTAGGGGAAGTTAAACTTCACCGAGAGCCAGCCCGCCCGGGCCAGCGCCTCGTGGAAGAAGGTCATGAACGGATGGTGCATGTCCGCGCCCGCGCCGTGGGCGAGGACGACGACGTCGGCCTCGCCGGTGCGGTAATCCTCCGGCTCCGCCACCACCACGGATACCTCCATGCCGCGCTCCACGGCGACCTTCTCGGTGCGTTGACGGAGGCTGGTCATGAGGCTCCCTCGGCGAGGCGCCGCGCCGCCTGCAGGTCCTCCAGCTTGAGCGTGTCGTAGATGTAGTCGTTGAGCGGCGTGGCCACGCCGTGCGCGCGGCCTATGCGCGAGACGTAGCCGTTCAGCGCATCGATCTCCAGACGCCGTCCGGCCTCCACGTCGTGGCACATGCTTCCCTTGCCGGAGGGATCCTGCTGCGCCATGAAGCGGTAGTTGGCGGCGTCGGACCCGGGCTCCAGCGGGATCCCCATGGTCAGACCCAGCCGGTAGACCTCCCGCATGACCTCTCGGGCCATGCGCGCGGTGCCCTCGTAGCCGAGGATCTCCCCGAGCGGCCGCCGCGTCAGCGCGGTCATGCCGCTCACCGCGCAGATCAGGATGAACTTGTTCCACAGCTCGATGCGGATGTCGGCGGAAAGGTGTGCGTCAACCCCAGCCTCGCGCATGGCGGTCACGATGGCCTCTCCCCTGGGGCTGCTCTTGCCGGCGAGGCCGCCGAACACAATCCGCCGCGGCCCGGCGGTCTGGTGGATCCGCCCCGACCCCGCGATGGCGCTGAAGACGTAGGCGGCACCCTCCATCACCCGCTCCTCGCCGTATTCCCCGGCCAGCAACTCGCCGTTGTCGACGCCGTTCTGCAGCGAGATGACGACCGAGTCGTCGCCCACCATCGGTCGAATAAACGGGATCGCCGAATCGTTGGCCGGGGTCTTCACGCAGTACAGGATCACGTCGCACGGCCCGGCCTCCGCCGCGTCGTCGGTGAACACCGCGTCCCGGACATTGAAACCGCCCGGCTCGATCGAAACCACGTGTAGACCATGCTCCTTCAATGCCTGGAGGTGGCTGCCTCGGGCAATGAAGCATACGGGCAGGCCCGCCCGCGCGAGCAGCCCGCCGAAGTACCCACCGACGCCGCCTGTCCCCATGATCCCGAACCGCATGACCTCTTGTGCTCCAAACTGTAATCGATGTGAAAACGGCGCAGAACGCCCCAAATCGTCATCCCCGCGGAACCAGGCTGTGTCAAGAATGCCCGAGGCAACAACGTACCGGTTACGTCATTCCCGCGGAACAGGCCGTGTCAAAACCCCGCACGAATAGGGAATGGCACGGCCGCCCCGAATCGTCATTCCCGCGGAAGCGGGAATCCAGGCGGGGTGGGGCAGGTTGCCATTCTACGGCACCAGCACGATCTTGCCGAAGAACTCGCTCCGCTCCATCAACCCGTGGGCGCGGGCGGCCTCGTTCAGCGGCAGCGCTTCGGACAGGACGCCGTGCAGCTTGCGCTCGTACACCAGCTTCATGATCTCCGGCATGTCCTCGCGCGGGCGCATGGTGGTGCCCATGAGGGTCAACTGCCGGGTCCAGAGCTGTCCCAGGTGAAGCTCCACCCGGTGGCCGGCGGTGACCCCGGAGTTGACGAAGCGGCCGCCCGTCCGCAGGCTGGCGAAACATTCCCGCCAAACCGGCGCGCCCACGTGCTCGAAGATCACGTGCACGCCCTCGCCGCCGGTCAACTCCTGGACCTTCTTGCTGAACTCGGGGAATTCGTTGTAGTTGATGCCCGCGTCGGCGCCCAACTCCGCGGCCTTGTCGAGCTTCCACTGGGTGCCGGCGGTGGTGAGGACCCGCGCTCCCAGGAGCTTCCCGAGCTGGATGGCACCGCTGCCGATGCCGCTGCCCGCGGCCATCACAAGGAGGTCTTCGCCCGCCTGGAGCTGCGCGCGGCGCACCAGCATGCGCCAAGCGGTGCCGAAGGGCACGGCGATGCACGCGGCCTCCTCGAACGACATCCACTCAGGGAAGACGTAGGCGTCGGCGGCTTCCATCCGCGCCAGCTCCGCGTAGCCGCCGCCCCGGCAGCGTCCCAGCACCCGGTCGCCGGCCTTGAAGCCGTCCGCCTCCGGTCCGGCCTCCACCACCTCGCCCGCCACCTCCATGCCCGGCACGTGCGGCAGCGGCGGCTTGACGCCGTGGCTGCCTTCGCGCGCGAACAGGTCCCGGCGGTTGAGCGCTGCCGCGCCAACCCGTACCAGCAGATCGGCGGCGCCGATCTCGGGCTCGGGAACGTCGCCGTAGGTCAGCACCTCCGGTCCGCCCGTTTCAGGGATGTAAACGGCTTTCATGTCCGTGTCCTCGGTTCGCGACGCGGGTGACTCATGCCGCTCGTCCGGAGCGGCCACCTGGGGTGGCTTCTCCCTTGCCTTCCACGGCGGAGACCTGCCCACCGCTCAGTAGCGGGCCGTCTGCAACTCCTGGAGAAAGTCCGAATATGCCGCCTTGCCGCCGTTCTCCCAGCGTTCCAAAAGCGCCGAGCCTACGATGGCGATTTCGCAGCTTCCGTGGAGCTGGCGCACGTCGTCGCCGCCGGCGATGCCGAAGCCCAGACCCAGGGGCAGGTCCGTGGCCGCGCGATAGCGTGCCGCCAGCGCGTCGATGCCGGCCTTGAGGTCGGTGCGCCGGCCGGTGACGCCGCGCCGCGCCACGCCGTAAATGAAGCCGCGGCCGTGGCGGCCGATTTCGGCGAGGCGTGCGTCGGTGTTGGTGGGAGTGAACAGCGCCACGGGCGTCAAGCTGCTTGCCTCGCTGAGCGGAGCGAGGTCGTGGTACTCCTCGATGGGAAGGTCGGGGACGATGAACCCCGCCCCCCCGGCGCCGCTCAGCCGCTCGCAGAAGGTTCGATGGGTAAGCTGGAACACGGTGTTGTAGTAACCCATCATCAGGTGCGGGAACCCGAACTTCCGCGTGGCTCGAGCCATGAAGTCGAAGTACTGTTCCGTGGACAGCCCCTGCTTGAGGGCTTCCTGGTTGGCGTGGGCGAAGACCGGTCCGTCTGCGATGGGCTCGCTGAAGGGCATCTGAAGTTCCACGAGGTCCACGCCGGCGCGTTCCATCGCTTCCAGCATGCGCCAGTTCACGTCCAGGGACGGATAGCCCACGATCACGTGGGTCATGAGCAGGATCTTCCGTGTCCCGAGCCGGTCTTGTATGTAGGCGCGCAGGTTCACCGGCCGGCCTTCCGTTCGAGGAAGCGCCGCCAGCCGGGGTCGTCCAACGCCTCGGCGATGGTGAAGATGTCCTTGTCGCCGCGACCCGACAGGGTCGCCAGCACGGTCTGGTCGCGGCGCATGCGCGGCGCCTCGCGGATGACGCCGGCCACCGCGTGAGCGCTTTCCAGGGCCGCGATGATGCCTTCCCGTTGCAGCAGGGTCTGGAACCCTTCCAGCACCTCATTGTCGGTCGCCGCCTCGAAGCGCACCCGTCCGCTCTCCCGCAGACAAGCCAGGATCGGGCTCACGCCGATGTAGTCCAGGCCCGCGGCCACCGAATGGGTGTGGCGCATCTGTCCTTCCTCGTCCTGGAGGAAGTAGGTCTTGTATCCCTGGGCGACCCCGGGAGTGCCGCCGTTGCCCGCCAGCCGGGCCGCGTGGCGGCCGGTGTCCAACCCCTCGCCGCCGGCTTCCATCCCCACCAGCTCCACCTCGGCGTCGTCCAGGAAGCCCAGGAACGTGCCGGTGGCGTTGGAGCCGCCGCCCACGCAGCAGTACACCCGGTCCGGCAAGCGCCCGGTGACGGCCATCATTTGCTCGCGGCACTCCTGGCCGATGATCTGCTGGAACCAGGCGACGATCTGCGGGAACGGATGCGGCCCGCACGCGGTCCCGAGCACGTAGTGGGTGTCGTCCATGGAGAACGCCCAGTCCCGCAGGCACTGGTTGATGGCGTCCTTGAGCGTGGCCGAGCCGTCCTCCACCGCGACCACCTTGGCGCCGAGCCGCTCCATCCAGAACACGTTGGGGCGCTGCCGCTCCACGTCCACCGCGCCCATGTAGATGGTGCACTCGAGCCCGAGCCGCGCGGCCATGGTGGCGGTGGCGACGCCGTGCTGCCCCGCGCCGGTCTCGGCGATGACGCGCTTCTTGCCCATGCGCGCCACCAGCAGCCCCTGACCCATGACGTTGTTGATCTTGTGCGAGCCCGTCTGGTTGAGGTCTTCCCGCTTGAGAAAGATCTGCGGCCCGCCCAGTGCGTCGCTCAGGTTCTTCAGGTGGGTGACGGGCGTCGGCCGGCACGAGTAGCTGCCCATCACCGCGCGGAATTCCTCCCAGAACGACGGGTCCCGGCGCGCGTCATCGAAGGCCACGATCAGCTCGTCCAGCGTCGTGCGCAGGATCTCCGGCGTGAACGCGCCGCCGTAGGCGCCGAAGTAGCCGGTGCGCTCCTCCACGTTCTTCAGCAGATTTTCCAGCATGATTCGAGGACGGACGGGGGTGATCTCGTTCAAACCCCGCCTCCGAAGGTTTAAGGAGACAGGGCAGCTAAGTCAAACAGCGCGCGGGTTCCTGGCAAATGGAGGCAGGTGCTATCATGGGAAGAGATCAGACCTCTCGAGCCGTCATTCCCGCGGAAGCGGGAATCCAGGGGTAGGGGAGGGGCTGAAATGGGCCTGTTCCCCCGCCTCACCCCGCCTGGATTCCCGCTTCCGCGGGAATGACGATTAGGGGAGTGGGTGCTAAAGGTGGTGGGCTGGCGACGAGGGCATCGCCGTGAACGTAGGGAGGTTCGCTGATGAAGATCCTGGTGACCGGGGCAACGGGACTGGTGGGCGGCGCGTTGGTTCAGTTGCTTACCGGCGGCGGCCATCACGTGGTGCGGCTGGGGCGGACCGCGCCCGGGGCTGGGGACGTGCGTTGGGATCCGGAAGGCGGTGTGCTTGACGCGGGCGCGCTGGAGGGTCTCGACGGAGTAGTCCACCTGGCCGGCGAGAACATCGCCTCCGGGCGCTGGACCGAGGCCAGGAAACGCCGCATCAAGGAGAGCCGCGTAAACGGCACGCGCTTGCTCGCCGAGACCCTCGCCGGCCTGGAGCGCCCGCCCCGGGTGCTGGTTTCCGCCTCCGCCGTCGGCTTCTACGGTGACCGCGGCGACGAGGATCTCACCGAGGCCAGCCCGGCCGGTGCCGGCTTCCTTGCCGACGTGTGCCGCGAGTGGGAGTCGGCCACCGAAGCGGCGCAAGGGAAGGGCATCCGGGTCGTCCATGCGCGGCTCGGTGTGGTACTGAGCACGGACGGCGGCGCCCTCGCCAAGATGCTCACGCCCTTCAAGCTCGGGGCCGGTGGTATCATCGGCAACGGCCGGCAGTACATGAGCTGGATCACCCTGGGCGATACCGTGGGGGCTCTCGTCCACCTGCTGGCCGCGGATGCCGCCGCCGGAGCGGTGAACGTGGTGGCGCCGCCGGCGGTGACCAACCACGAATTCACCAAGACGCTGGGCCGCGTCTTGCGCCGTCCCACGCTGTTTCCTCTGCCCGGTTTCGCCGCCCGGCTCGTTTTCGGCGAGATGGCCGACGCGCTCCTCCTGGCCAGCACCCGGGTCAGGCCTGCCGCGCTTCAGGAATCCGGCTACGCGTTCCGCCACGGCTCGCTCGAAGAAGGTTTGCGCCACGTGATCGGCGCGTGACGATGGACGCGTCCGCGCTCAACTTCACTGACGTCTCGAAGGTGTACGACGGGGCGGGCTCCGCGGAGCGCTACGCCTTGCGCGACGTCACGTTCGACATCGCCCCGGGCAAGACCGTGGCCATCGTCGGCCGCAGCGGCAGCGGCAAGTCCACGCTGCTGCACCTGGCCGCCGGCATCGACGTGCCCACCCGTGGGTCGGTGGCGGTGTACGGCGCGGCGCTGAACGGTCTCGGCGAGACCGAGCGCACGCGGCTGCGCCGGCGCGACATCGGCTTCGTCTTCCAGCTTTTCCACCTCCTGCCCCACCTGACCGTGCGCGACAACGTGGCTCTGCCGGACCTCATCGCCGGGGTGCGGGAACGCACCTACCGCGAACGCGTGGCCGCGCTGCTGGAACGGGTCGGCCTGCCGGACCGCGCCGGCGATCCGGTGGCCGGGCTGAGCGGCGGCGAGATGCAGCGGGTGGCCATCTGCCGGGCGCTGTTGCGCCGGCCGCGCCTGCTCCTGGCGGACGAGCCCACCGGCAGCCTCGACGACGCCAGCGGCCAGGTGGTCATGGACCTCATGCTCCAGATGGTGGCGGAGGAGGGCGCCACCCTGGTCTACGCCACCCACAGCCGCGAGCTGGCCGCCATGGCGGACCGCACCCTGCGGCTCCACAGCGGCATCCTGGAGGCGGAATCCGACGCCTCGGAATAGCGTCCTGGACGATGCTGCGCTACTTCTGCAAGACCGTCTCCGCCCACTGGCGCACCAACCCGGTGCTCTACGGGCTGACCGTTCTGGGCGTGGCCTTGGGGGTGGCCTCGGTCATCAGTATCCGCATCCTCAACCAGAGCGCGGTGGCTTCGTTCGCCGCGGGCGTGCGCACCATCGGCGGCGCCGCCGACGTGGTCGTGACCGGCAAGGCCGGAACGCTGCCGGACGCGTTCTACCCGCTTGTCCGGGGCACGCCGGGGGTGGCCGCGGCTTGGCCCGTGTTCGAGAGCACGGTGACGGTGGAGGGGCGGCCCGGCACATTCGCGCGGCTTTTGGGCGTGGACCTGCTTGCGCCTTCCCCGGAACTATGGGAGGCGCTTTCGGCATTCGCGCCGGGAGCGGCGGCGGTCGGCGGGCGCGGCTGGGCTGCGGCCACCCCGGAGTTGGCAAGGACCATGGGATGGGTGCCGGGAGACCGGTTCAAGGTCCGCGACGGCGCCGGGGTGCGGGAGCTTCGGCTCGGGGCGTTGATCGACTTCGAGCGGTGGGGGGCCTCCGGCGGCGGCCGGGCGCTGGTGATGGACATCGCCGGCGCCCAGTCCCTGTTCGGCGGCGCCGGGACCCTGCACCGCATCGGCGTGACCGCCGCCGAGGGCGCCGATGTCCCGGCCTTGGCGGCGCGCATCGAAGAACGGCTCGGCGGCCGCGTGGACGCGGTGACGCCATCCGAGCGCACCGGCCAGGCACGGCAGCTCCTCGGCGCCTTCCGGTTGAACCTCACTGCCCTGAGCCTGGTGAGCCTCGTGGTGGGCACGTTCCTGGTGTTCAGCAGCATGCGCGCCTGTCTCGTGCGGCAGCGCCGGGAGTTCGGGGTGCTGCGCTCCCTGGGCTCCACCCCCGCCCAGGTGCTGGCGCTCATCCTGGGCGAGGCCGCGCTGCTCGGTGTCTTGGGAGTGGTCATCGGCATCCTTGCGGGCTACTGGACCGCCGTCTGGAACCTGGACGCGGTGAGCTCCACCCTGACCAACGTCTACATGCTCCGGGAGATCGAGTCGCTGGAGGTCTCCGGCGGCACCCTGGCGCTGGCCGTGCTCGCGGGCCTGGGGGGAGCCTTGAGCGGCACCCTGCTGCCGGCCCTGGACGTGTGGCGCAGGGATACGCGGACGCTGCTGGACACCCTGCCGGCGCGGTCCGCGGGGACCGCCGTCACCCGGACGCTCTTCCGTCTCGGCCTCCTGCTGGTGGCCGGAGCGGTGGGGTGGTACTGGTTCATCGGCTGGCGCTGGCGGCTCACGGGATTCGTCCTTTCCACCGCCGTGTTGCTGTGCCTGCCGCTGGTGACCCCCTGGCTGGTGCAGCGTCTGACCGGGCGGGTCCGGGTGCCGGACTTCGGGTTCCGCTACGGCGTCCGGAGCCTCGGCGCGACCCTGGCCAACACCTCGTTCTCGGTATCGTCCCTGGCCATGGCCGTGTGCCTGCTGGTGGGCATCACGCTGCTGGTGGAGAGTTTCCGCGAGACCCTGGTGCGCTGGGTGAACCGTTCGCTCACCGCCGACGTCTTCGTGACCGCCACGGTCGGGGCGCGGCCGGGGCCCAACGCTACCCTGAGCCCGCGACTCGTGGAGCGGCTGGCCGGCGGGCCCGACGTGGAGGACGTCGCTCCTCTGCGCCGCTTGGTCCTGCGCGTGGAGGGCCGGCGTCTGGCGGTGGTGGGAGTGGATCTCGGCCGCCCGGCGGCGCGGCGCCGCCTGGCGCTTCTCTCGAGCGGGGACGCCGTGGGGCGCGCGGTGCGGGACCGCGGCGTCCTCATCGGCGAGCCGTTGTCCCGGGGCGCGTCCGTCACGGTTGGAGATACGGTGGAGATCGAAGGCCCGGCGGGACCGGTGCGTCTGCCGGTGTCGGGGGTCTACCGCGACTACACGCAGGGCGGCTCGGTCACCATGGACCTCGGCCTCATGGCGGAAACCCTGGGGAGCGGCTCCCTCACCAGCATCGCGCTTGTCCTGCGGCCCGGCGCGGATCCGGAAGCGGTGGCCGCGGGCATCGAAAGCCGGTACCCGCGGGACTCCCTGCGGGTCCGCAGCAACCGGCGCCTGAAGGAGGACATTTTCAACGTCTTCGACCAGACCTTCGCGGTGACCCGCATCCTCCAGGTCATGAGCCTCATCATCGCCGCCTGCGCCATTACCCTTACGCTGCTGGTGGTGGCGCAGGAGAAAGCGAGCGAGATTGCCCTCTACCGCACCCTGGGCGCCTTCCGTCGGCAGGTGTTCCTGCTGTTCGTGAGCAAGGGGACCGCCATGGCCTTCCTGGGCCTGACCCTGGGCTTCGCCGGCGGCATCGGCCTCGGCGCGATCCTGATCTTCGTCATCCAGAAGAGCTACTTCGGCTGGAGCATCGAGTGGACCTGGCCCTGGCTGCCGCTGGCCGGGGAGGCCCTCGCCATCGTCTGCGCCGCGGTGCTGGCGAGCCTCTACCCGGCCTTCAGGGCCAGCCGCACGCCGGCCAACGAGCTGTGTCATGCGGATGCGTGAGGGGAAGGGCGGGTGCCGTGCCGGTCTGCCGGCCTGCCTTCTCACGCTGGCGGCCGTCATGCTGAACTCCGAGGGTGTGCAAACCGGGAAACGAGGGGCGCGTCTTCCGCGCCGGGCGAAGGATCGCAACATCCCCACACTTGGGTTTCCTTTTCTTTATGCGAAATCAACCTGAAAAGTGGAAAGCAAAATCATCTCAGTAAGGGATCTCCTCGGGATCATGGTCGCTGTGAAAGGGAGGGGAACACTCAGAGAAATCGTCGGTAGAAATGTCGGTAGAAATGTCGGTAGAAACGCCTGACAGGATCGTTAAATTGCTTCGGGAACACCCGCACCTGACCTTGGTTGAAGTAGCTGCTCAAATCGGCAAGTCAGTCCGGACTGTTGAGCGAGCAAGCGCCAAACTGATCAATGAAGGGCGTCTTCGCCGTGTCGGCCCCCGTAAAGGTGGCCACTGGGAAGTGCTGAAGTGACAAGCGTGGGCCAACCCGAAACGCGCCACCCAGGACCGGGTGATCACCCTGTTCCACGAACAACTGGAATACACCTCAACTCTGCCGCCATCCTGTCCCACAAACCAGGACCACCTCAAGATGTTGACATCGAGGCATAACCCGCGCCTCGCCGGTGCGGCGACGTATCTTCTCGTTGCCGGCATCGTGATCTGGGCTGGCGCCGCAGTCCACGCCTGGACCCCGGCCCAACCCGGCTATGTCTGGTCGTTTCCACGCGACCACTGGGCTCGCGACGGCTACAAGACCGAGTGGTGGTACTTCACCGGCCACCTGCGCTCCGCCGACGAGCCCGTCCGCCGCTTCGGCTTTCAGTTCACCTTCTTCAGGATCGGCGTGTCGCGGGACACCCCTGACGGCGACTCCGCCTGGGCGGCGGGCAACGTCATCATGGGGCATGCCGCGCTCACGGACCTGGACAACGGCACCCACCGCTTCAGTGAGCTCGTGGTCCGTGCGGCCCCGCTCCTGGGCGGCTTCGGCCGCCATCCGGACCCGCGCCTCGCCTGGAGCGTCGGTCCTCCCGGGACGCCGGACGGGTGGCAGCTCCGCTGGAACGGCAACGGCTTCGACTTCAACATGGCCGACGCCGGGAAGTCTTTCGGCTTCAGCCTGTCCACCCGCCCGCTCAAGCCGGTTGTGTTCCAGGGCCCGGGCGGCCTGAGCCGGAAAGGGGAGGGCGCCACCGAGGCCAGCCACTACTACAGCTTCACCCGCATGGCCGCCACCGGCACCGTCCGCGTGGATGGTAACGAGTGGAAGGTCGACGGCACGAGTTGGATGGACAAGGAGTTCGGCTCCAACCAACTCGGCGAGGACATGGAGGGGTGGGACTGGTTCAGCCTGCAGATCGACGACGGCCGCGAGGTCATGCTCTACATCCTCCGTGACCGTGACGGCGCCACCCACCACGCGGGCGCCACCCTGGTGGACTCCGCGGGCGCCGTCCGCTACCTGCAACCCGACGAGTGGAAGCTCAACGCGACAGGCCGATGGACCAGCCCCGCCACCGGCGCCCCTTATCCCGCCGGCTGGACTCTCGATATCCCCTCCGCCGCCATCCGCGCGGTCATCAGCCCCAAGCTGGCGGAACAGGAGAACCGCAGCGCCCTGATCCCGAACCTGTTCTACTGGGAAGGCTCCGTGCGGATCGAAACCGAGAGCGGCCGCCCCATGGGACAGGGATACGTGGAATTGACGGGGTACGGCGAGAACAGCAGGCCGCCGATGTGAGGCACAGGGTTGCGGCCACGCCGCCGCTATTGCGTTTTTGATTTCTCGCCATAGAATGTGTCCAGATATTGACCACGCGCGAGAGCGTCGGCAACACTCACAGGCCGTGCAGGATTGGCTCAAAGGCAAGGAGGCCCCCGATGGACAAGCACAAGATCGATCCACAGGTCTACGACCTGTATGACGAGTACTGCCACAGCAACATGGAACGCCGTGAGTTCCTCAGGCGCGCGGCTGCCCTCGTGGTTGTCGGCGGGTCCGCACTGGCGATGGCTCAGGCGATGCTGCCGCGCTACGCGAGAGCGCAGACGATCTCCTTTACCGACAAGCGCATCAAGGCGCGCTATGTCACGTACGATTCGCCCGGCGGCAACTCCGGCAAGATGCGCGGCTACCTGGTCCAGCCCGCCGGCGCGGGTCCGTTCCCCGCCGTTCTCGTCGTTCACGAGAACCGCGGCCTGAACCCGCATATCGAGGATGTCGCCCGGCGTGCTGCGGTGGCGGGGTTTCTCGCCCTGGCTCCGGACGGCCTTTCGCCCATCGGCGGCTATCCCGGCAATGACGACGACGGCAAGAAGATGCAGCGGAGCCTCGACCGCGGCAAGCTGCGCACGGACCTTCTCAACAGTGCCCGGTATCTCAAGGCCCACGAGCTGTCCAACAAGAAGCTGGGCGCCACCGGCTTCTGTTTCGGCGGCGGCGTGGTCAATTTCCTCGCGGTGCAGATGGGGAGCGATCTGAGCGCCGGCGTGCCGTTCTATGGCTCCGCCCCGAAGTCGGCTGACGACATCGCCAAGATCAAGGCGCCGCTGCTGATCCATTACGCGGAGAACGACCCGCGCATCAACAAGCAGGCTCCGGCCTACGAGGCCGCCCTGAAGGCCAACGGCGTACCATTCGAGGCGCACGTCTATCCCGGCACGCGGCACGGCTTCCACAACAACTCGACGCCGCGCTACGACGAGGCCGCCGCCAAGCTTGCCTGGGAGCGGACGGTCGCCTTCTTCAAGAAGCACCTGTCGTAGTCGAGCAGCCACCGTTGCTCATGGAAGACCGGCGGTTTTGCGGCCGCCGGTCTCGTCTGGTTCTCATGAAGACGCCCTTGGCCATGGCCGTCGCGGTGCTTGCGTGGTTCGCCGCGTGTGTTTCCGGGGCCGCGGCAATGCCCGCCGGGCCGGTGGTGTTGACCGTCGCGGGCGATATCGCAGCGGCAAACCGGCCTGCCTACGACGAGCAGCGCGACATGTTCCTCAAGCATCACAAGCGCACGTTCGACAAGGCGTTCGTGTTCGATCGGGCCATGCTGGAACGCCTCGGCGTCAGGGAGGTCCGCGCCGTCGCGGACTGGACCGGTCCCAAGACCGCGTCCGGTCCCCTCTTGGTCGACGTCCTGAACGCCGCGGGTTGCCGCGGCAGGGCCCTGGACATGCTGGCCCTCGACGGGTTCCGCTTCAGGTTGTCCAAGGAGGAGGTCGAGGCGCGCGAGTGGGTGGTGGCGACGCGGGCCGGCGGGCGGCCCCTCGGTATCGGCGACCAGGGACCCCTTTGGCTGGTGTTCGATCCCCCCGGCGACCGCCCGGCCACGGCCAAGGAGATCGGCTTGGGCCCCTGGGCGTTGTTCTTCATCGAGTGTCGGTGAGGCGAGCGTGCCAAGCACGTTTGTGTGGCGGGCCGGAACATTCTAGAATTTTTCATGGTCATCCGATTCGCAATCGCTCAATGCACCCCCAAAGGAGGAGACTGATGTCGGATATCAACGAGGTCGGCGCCACCGCGTTCTTCATCGCGGGGATACGGGAGCAGGAACAGAATCGGGAGCATCCGCTGTTCCGGGATCCTTACGCGGAGTGGTTCGTCAACGACGACATCCGCACGAAGGTGCGCCAGGTGTTCGCGGTCTTGCCGGCGGGGCTGGAGCTGGTGCGCTACCGTTCCGCCCTTTTCGATGAGGTCATCCGTAACGAGATCGGCAACGGCATGCGGCAGGTCGTCATCCTGGGCTCCGGGTTCGATATGCGGCCGCACATGTTCGAGGGCGAGGGCGTGCGTTTCTGCGACGTGGATCAGCCGGCGGTGCTGGCGTTCAAGAGCCGGGTGCTGGAAGCCCACGGCGTGACCCCTTGCGCGGGCATCCCGTGCAATTATCTCGAGGTGGATCTGCCCGCGAAGCTGGCGGAGGCGGGGTTGGACGTCGACGCGCCCATGCTGATCATCTGGGAGGGCAACACCATGTACCTGCCGGAGGACCTGATCTACGGTTTCCTCAATCGCCTGCGCGAGGGAATCCCGTCCTTCAGGATCGCCTTCGACTTTTTCGACAGGAGCGTCATCGACCGCACTACCGGCGA
>JAJDXX010000107.1 GCA_022823055.1 Candidatus Binatia bacterium
GGGAATCCAGGCGGGGTAAGGCGGGGAAATACGCCGTTTTTGCCCCGCTCCACCCCTGGATTCCCGCTTCCGCGGGAATGACGACTCGAGGGGTCTCTGCCTGATGAGTGTTGACACAGCTTGTTCCGCGGGAATGACTCATTGGGGTGTAGCGGGATTCCATAACCACCCGAAATCAGTGAACAATTGTTTATTTTCATATCAATGACGGTAAGGGGGGACCGGAAATGACGGTTGCACGACTCGGCATTTCCGCCGCGACGAAGAATCCGGTAAGCAGATGGAGACCGGGGTCATGACGCAAGACGCGGACTCCGGGACGGGAGGTTCCATGTCGGACGATCGCTTTCGCGTGGTGGTGCTGGACGACTACGAGAAGTTCTCCACGACGGTTCCGGCCTACCAGGAGGCTTCGGCCGTGGCCGATGTCAGGGTGGTGGAGCGCAAGCTCACCACGGACGAGGAATGGGCGGCCGCGGTGGGCGAAGCGCACGCGGTGGTGCTTATGCGCGAGCGCTCGCCGTTCCGGGAGCGCGAGTTCGCGCTGGCGCCGTCGCTACGCTTCATCTCGCAGATCGGCCGCGGCATCCCGCACCTGGACTTGGCCGAGGCCACGCGCCGCGGCATCCCGGTGTCGTGCACGCCCAACGACTCGGGTGCGTCCACGGTGGAGCTGACCTTCGCGCTGCTGCTGGCGCTGGCGCGGCATATCCCTTCGGTGAGCCAGGGCATGCGCGACGGCGGGTGGCCGCCGTCGGTGGGCCTGCTGCTGGAGGGGCGGACCATGGGCGTCATCGGGCTGGGCCGCATCGGGAGCAAGGTGGCGCGCATCGCGCGCGCCTTCAGCATGGAGGTGCTGGCCACGGGCAAGACCCTGACCGATGAGCGTGCGGCGGAAGCGGGGGCGCGGCGGGTGTCCCTGGACGTACTGCTGGAAGAGTCGGACGTCGTGTCGGTGAACTGCCGGCTGAACGCCGAGACCCGCGGGCTCATCGGCCGCCGCGCGCTGGAGCGCATGAAGCCCCGCGCGCTGCTCATCAACACCGCCCGCGGGCCGATCATCTCGGAGGAAGCGCTGGTCGAGTCGCTCGGGCGGGGGCGCCCCGGCGGGGTGGGTCTGGACGTCTACGACGAGGAGCCGCTGCCTCCGGAACACCCCTTGCGGCGCTTCGACAATGTGATCCTGGCTTCCCACCGCGGCTACGCGGTGGACCGGATACTGTACCAGCGCTACCAGAGCGCATTTGCCAATGTCGTTGCGTTCACCGAGGGCAAGCCGGTGAATGTGATCAATCCGGAGGCGTAGAACCCCGCCACCACCCCTGGATTCCCGCTTCCCAGGCTGTGCAAAAACTTTGTTTGGGTACGGGGTGCGAAATGTCGCCGCCCCCCGGATCGTCATTCCCGCGAAAGCGGGAATCCAGGCGGAGTGGGGCCGGGGCAATGGAGCCGCCACACACCACCACCCCTGGATTCCCGCTTCCGCGGGAATGACGATCCGGGGTGGCGGTGGTCCTTACGACTCCGCCAGCGCCTTGGCGAAGCGGTCGCGGTACTCGGTGTTGTAGAGGCGGGGGAAGTTTTCAGGGTAGTCTTCGCCCGGCTCCACCTTGAGGTCCACCATGATGGGGCCGTCCTCCTTGAGGATGGCGTCGAGGTTCCGGTCCCAGTCCTCCAGGTCGTCGATCGTGTAGGTGTTCACGTAGCCGGCCTCGCGGGCGACGCCGGTGAAGGTGAAGCCGTCGTGGCGCGGGATGGGCACGCCGCCGTTGGTCTCGTAGGTGCCGTTCTCGCACACGCAGTGCACGAAGTTCTTGGGCGCGGCGTTGGCGATGGTGACGAGCGTGCCCAGGTTCATGAGCAGGCTGCCGTCGCCGTCCAGCAACACCACGCGTTTGTCGGGCCGGCCGAGGGCCAAGCCCAACGCGTGGGACGAGCCCTGTCCCATGGCGCCGGTGAAAGTGTAGTTGAGGTCGGACGGCGCGATGTGGATCCAATCCTGCGCCGCCTTGTAGACCGCCACCACGATCTCGTCGGTGCGGTGGCGCGCCAGAACCTTGAGCATTTCGTCGCGTTTCATCATGGTCAGATGGGCTCCCGTCCGATCAGCATGGCCACCGGCCTCGACTCCGAGTAGGCCGCTTCCACCGCGGGCACGACCTTGTCCGCTTCGCCGGGGGCTTCGATGTTGTGGTACTCGACCTCCATCGCCTCCAGGATCGGTTCGACGATGCGCAGGCCGTAGCGCTTCGACTGCCTGGGGGGAACGCCGGGCTCCTTCTGGAGCATCCCCACCATCATGCACACCGGGTTCTTTCCCTGCACGGCGACGCCGCGGACCGCGTTGATGGAGTCCAGGAGGCCCGTGTACTGCATGAGCAGCAGCGACCGGTGCCCGGCGGCGTAGAGGCCGCTGCAGATGGACACGCCCTCGTCTTCCTTGCACACCTGCACCACCTGGAAGTCGGGGTCCTTGATCATGGTCTTCAGCAGGTGCTCGCTGGTAGTACGGTCGGGCAGGGCCACGATGAAGCGGATGCCCGCCCGTTTGATCTCGCGGATGAGGTCCCGCGCCTTGAGCCTGTCGGCGTCGTTGTCTCCCGCCACGCTGTTGCTCCTTCCGTTGTTGCCGGGCGGCGTCCCGTCCGTCGCGCGGGACGACCCTTCGCCCTCTATACTATGGCGCCTCCTTCGAGAAAAGACTTGAATCGGGCGACGTCGGCGGGCGCGTCCGGGCGCATCTCGCACCAGCGCAGCGCCCCCTCGTAGAGGCGTACGGTGGGACGGAGTCCGTGGACCGTGGGGAGCAGGTCCCTCAGCGTGTCGTACCACGCGCGGCGTTCGTCCCGGTCCGGCGGCTCCGGGTCGCGCGCATCCAGCACCGCGCACAGCCGCAGCCATTCGCCGACCGGGAAGCCCATGCGCAGGTCCCGCGGATAGAGACCCAGGGCGATGGCGCGGGGCCGGGTGAAGTGCTGGCGCTCGTCGAATTCCAGAATGAATCCGGGGCTTGCTATATTGTCCACATGGTAGTCGCATGGCGGCATTTGCGCCGTTCGTATGAAATCCCCGTAACCCCGGTGGTCGCGCAGCGCCTCGAAGATCCGCTGCAACACCGCGCCGGTCCGCGTGCCGCGGTACGCCTCGGGCGTACTCGGCCACGGAAACGCATGGTCCCGGTGGCACGCGTCCGGGTAGAGCGCGGTGAGCAACTCGTGCACCCGGATCTTGCACGCGCGGCAGTGCTCCGAATGAGGCGTCGGGTTGAGCATGACGGCGGTATTATTGGCCATCATCGGACCCGGGGCAATGGCACCGTCCCCCACTTCCCGAATCGTCATTCCCGCAGAACAGGTTGTGTCAAAACCCCATCCGAGAGAGACAACAGCTCCCGAAATCGTCATTGATATGAAAATAAACAATTATTCAATGATTTCGGGTAGTTATGGAATACCGCTACACCCCAATGAGTCATTCCCGCGGAAGCGGGAATCCAGGCGGGGTGGAGTGGGGAAACGCCGCGTAGGGACCCCTCCAGGGCCCCTGGATTCCCGCCCCCGATCGGGGTCGAGGGTAAACTTTCGCGGGAATGACGATTCGAGGGTCGCGGGAATGACGGAGAAGTCCGGGGATTTGGAGTTACATGATGGGTTGGACCTACCTGTGCATCGCGGGCGTGTTCGAAGTGGCCTGGGTCGTCGGGCTCAAGTACACGGCGGGGTTCACCCGCCCTTGGCCGAGCGTGGTGACGCTTGTGATTATGGGAGTGAGCATCTATTTCCTGTCGCAGGCGGTGAAGACCCTGCCCGTGGGCACGGCTTACGCGGTGTGGACCGGCATCGGCGCCGTGGGTACGGTGATCCTGGGCATGGTCCTTTTCGGGGAGTCGAGGGACGCGCCGCGACTGGTGTGCATCGCGTTGATCATTGCGGGCATCGTCGGGCTGCGGCTGGTCTCGGAAACACCGCCGGTGACGAACAACGAGCCGCGGGCGGGAAGGGCGGCATGAACCGGGGGCTTGAATGAATCGAATCTGTGTCTTTTCGGGCTCCAGCACCGGCGTGCTGGATGAGTACGCTCACACGGCCGCGTCACTGGGCCGCGAGCTGGCACGCCGCGGCATCGGCGTGGTCTACGGCGGCGCCTCCATCGGGCTCATGGGATGCGTGGCCGACGCGGCCCTGGAGGAGGGCGGCGAGGTCATCGGCGTCATCCCCGAGGCCCTGATGATCAAGGAGGTGGTGCACTCGAACCTCACCGACCTCAGGGTGGTGGACTCCATGCACGAGCGCAAGGCCTTGATGGAGAGTCTTTCGGATGGGTTCATCGCGCTGCCGGGAGGCTACGGCACGCTCGAGGAGATCGCCGAGATGATCACCTGGCTGCAGCTCGGGTTTCACTCCAAGCCCTGCGGTCTGCTCGACGTGAACGGGTATTACGCCCACCTCATCGGCTTCCTCGACCATGCGGTGGACCAGGGATTCCTCAAGCGGAAACACCGCGACAAGCTGCTCGTCGCCGACACCGTGGAGGGCATGGTGCGGGCGCTCGGCGAGTTCCGCCTGCCCTGACCGACGCCTTGCCGACGACGAAAAATCCTCCGCGGATGATGCCGCGAATCAGCCAGACACCACACTAGGGTTCCCGGCCGGCCTTCCGCTGCCGCCGTGCGCGCGTTTCCCCGCGCGGGGCCGGCCTCCGGGCGATCCCAGCGGCCGCCGCCGCGCCCGCGGTCACCACCGTCATCAGCCACGGGAACCAATCGCCGTAGCGCACGTAGAAGGTTTCCATCTCCAGCAGCGGCACGGTGGCGCGCAGCACCCCTTCGGTGAACACCGGCAGCGGCTCGGACATGCGCCCGGCTGGATCGATGACCGCGGTGAGGCCGGTGTTGGTGGCCCGCACCATGGACCGGCGCGTCTCGATGGAGCGCCATTGCGCCAGCCAGGCGTGCTGCCACGGCGCGACGGTGTTCCCGTACCAGGCGTCGTTGGTCAGGTTGACCAGCAGGTTGGCGCGCTGGTTCTTCACGAAGCGGCGGGAGAGCGCGGGCATCAGGTCCTCGTAACAGATGAGGGGCGCTGCCCGGGCGCCCTTGGGCAGGGTGAGAGCGGTCTCGATCTCGCCAGCGGTGAAGCCGTCGCCGATGGCCTGAACTCCCGGGACCCAGTCGATGAGCCACGCCAGCGGAACGTACTCGCCGAAGGCCAGCAGCACCTGCTTGTGATAGCGGCCCGACACCGTGCCGGCGGGGTCCACCGCCACCGCGCTGTTGTAGCGGCTGAAGCGGTTGTCCGGCCGGCGCCGGTAGCTGATGGCGCCGACGATCATGTGCGGATGGCGCGCGGGCAGGAGCGCGCGGGGGATGCGCCGCCCGTTCTCGCGCAGCCACGTTTCCATGGCGGACTCGGGCCAGATGACCACATCGGCGTCCGCGTTCTTCAGGGACAGGGCCTTGTACGTATCCTGGTTGGTCTTGAGGAAGGCGTTCTTGCCCTTCCGCTCGATGGAGATGTTGCCTTGCACGACCGCGACGTCGAGAGTGCCGGCCTTCTTCGACGCACCGTCGACCTGGACCAGCCGCACCTGTCCGTAAGCCAGGGAGGCGACCAGCGTGGCGGCGGCCGCGGCCGCGGACCACCCCGCCCGCCTCGGGCTCCCGTCCCTGCGGCCGATCGCGGCTGTTGGAGAACCGGACCACACCGCGCGCGGGCTTCCGGCTTCGCGGTGGGAGCGCAGCCACCGGTAGAGCGCGGTGCCGCACCACAGCAACAGGAAGGTGACGCCGTAGTGTCCGGTCAGGTCCGCCGATTGCACCAGCAGCGTGAACGGGTTCTGGCTCGTGGCGAGATACCAGGGGAAGAGGTTGGGGTACCAGAACTCGACCGCGACCCAGAACGCCGCGGGAAAGAACCCCAGCGGCCCCAGCCCGCACGCGCGCACCAGGGCCGCGAACGCGATGAACGGGATGGCGCCGTAGGCCACGAAGAGAGCGAACGCCGCCGTGGCCACGGCGTAGTTCACCCCGCCGAACACGTGTATGGTGTAGACGAGCCAGTGGAAGCCCAGGGCGATGACAACCGCGCCCGCGAGCGCTCCGGCCCACAGGGCCCGTCGCCAGTCACGGGCCCCTTCGATCGCCGCCAGCAATGGGACAGGGGCCAACCAGGTCAGTGGAAAGAGGACCGGCCAGAGGAAGGGAGCGGCGATGAGCGTTCCGCCGAGGAGCGACAACCCGAGCAGAGACCCGAACCCGAACATGAAGCCGGCAGTCTACGTGTCCCGGCTGGGGGCGTCAACGCGGTTGGCCGGCCGCCGGGACGTCGATATCCGTTGACAAGAGAAATGACGAACGAATAATCTGGTGTGGTGCGTCACGAAGAAATCATTCCGGTAGTCTGAAAGGGGGACAGCCAATGGGTGCATACATCGATGCCGACGGGCATATCATGGAGCGTGAGAACGAGATCAACGAGTACATCAATAACGAGTACCTCGGCCGGGGCAGCCTGAGCTTCCGCCAGATGCTGCCGAGCCTCGACAAGTTCCACACGCCGCGGAGCCGCCACATCGAGCCGGAGGGGATCTTCGACGCTTCCGTGGGACCCGAGCGCTGGCTCGAGTTTCTCAAGAAGACCGGGATCGAGGCCTCGGTGCTCTATCCCACGGCGGGTCTTTCCTACGGCCAGGTGCACTTTCCCGAGTGGGCGGCGGCGTATGCGCGCGCCTACAACGACTGGCTGTCGGAGAAGTACCTGAAGGTCAGCGACCGCTTCAAAGGGGTGGCGCTCATCCCGGTGCAGGACGTGCCGGCGGCGGTGGAAGAGCTGCGCCGGGCGGTCAAGGACCTGGGCATGGTGTGCGCCATGCTCCCGTCCAACGGTCTCGACCGGCACTTCGGCTCGGATCAGTTCTGGCCGCTCTACGAAGAGGCGGAGAAGCTCGACTGCGCGCTTGCGGTCCACGGCGGCTGCTACGGCGATCTCGGCTTCAACTCGTTCAAGGTGTTCCCGGCCACGCGCGCGCTGGGCATGCCCTTCCCGCTCGCCATCCACATGACCGGGATGATGTCGGAAGGCATCTTCGACCGCTTCCCGGAATTGCGCGTGGGCTTTCTGGAGGGGGGTACCGCGTGGATCCCGCTGGTGCTGGACCGGCTCAACCGCGAGGCGGAGTACGGCGGCCTCAAGCTCAAACGGGACCCCATCGACTACTTCCGTGGCGATCGGGTCTTCGTCGGCTGCGAGGGCAACGAGGACGTGCTGTCCTACTGTGTCAACCGGGTGGGACACGAGATCTTCATGTTCTGCTCCGACTTCCCGCACGAGATCACCATGGACAACTGCATGGAGGAGATCGACGAGATCCTCGAGCGGGACGAGTTGACCGACGCGCAGAAGGAAGCGATCCTCGGCGACAACGCGCGCAGGTTCTACAAGATCTGACGCTTGACGGCCCCGGACGGAAGGGCTACGATGAAAGCGTCCCATGGGGGACCACCATCGTAAGTCTCACCTTGCGAACCGACCGAGATCGTGGTTCAGAACAAAATCTTGCCTGTTCGACTCCTTCGAGGTCAGAGCCCAGGGTGTATGGCCAATAACTGACCCAGGAGGAGCACGATATGGAAGGCAGGAGACTCTACGTCGGCGGGTTGCCGTACTCGACGACGGACATGCAGCTCGAGGAAATTTTCTCGGCACACGGCTCGGTTGAATCCGCGCAGGTGATCATCGACAAGTTCACGGGTCGTTCGCGCGGCTTCGGTTTTGTGGAAATGGGGACGCCGGACGAGGCGGAGGCCGCGGTCAACGCTCTCAACGAGACCGATCTCGGCGGACGCACCATCACGGTGAACGAGGCCCGGCCCCAGCGCCGCGACTTCGGCCGCCGCTAGGTCGACCGCCGCACTGCCGGTTCGACTCGACATACTCACAAAGGGCGCACCTTCGGTCGCCCCATGCCAAACCCGCGAGCCGCGGGGCCTGAGCGCCTCGCGGCTCGCTTCACTTCGCCCCCCACCCCCATACCGTCATTCCCGTCGTCCTACCGACATCCCCACGGAACAGGCCGCGTCAAAACTCCACTCAAGCTGGAAGTAGCACCGCCACCCGAAACGTCATTCCCGCGGAAGCGGGAATCCAGGGGTGGGGAGGGGCTGAAAGGGCGGGTTTCCCTGCCACCCCCCGCCTGGATTCCCGCTTCCGCGGGAATGACGACTTGGTGCGTTTGTGGCGATGATCATCCAAGCGGATTTTTTCACAGTCCGTACCACGGGAATGACAACATTCAGGCGCCATTGCCATTACCCCGCGAATAGTGCATGTAGGCCATGACCCGGCACACGGGAGCGCGAAAGGAGAGGACGACATGGCGACAGGCAACGGATTCGGAACGGCCAGCGGGATCAAGCTGGTAGGGCGCTTGGACCTTCCCGGGGGCGGCAAGGTCGAGGTGGACAAGGGTTTCGCCTACGTGGGCCACATGGACCCGCCGCAAGGCACTTCCGTCATCGATGTCCGCGACCCCAAGAATCCCAAGCTGGTAGCGCGTCTCGACGTCCCTCCGGGCATTCACTCGCACAAGGCCGCCGTCAGCGACGGCGTCATGATCGTCAACTACGAACGCTACGAGAACAACCAGGACGCCCAGGGCGGCCTCAAGGTGTTCGACGTGTCGGACCCGTCCAACCCGCGCGAGGTGGCGTTCTTCCAGGCCGCCGCCAAGGGCGTCCACCGCTTCACCTTCGACGGCCGCTACGCCTACTTCTCTCCGGTCATGGAAGGGTACGTGGGCAACATCTGCATGATCCTGGACTTGGCCGACCCCGCCAATCCCCAGGAGGTGGGCCGCTGGCATATGCCGGGGCAATGGGTCGCCGGGGGCGAGGAGCCCACATGGCCCGGCACCATGCATCGCTGCCATCACCCCATTCGCCGGGGCGACCGCCTCTACGTCAGCTACTGGCACGGCGGCTTCGTGATCCTGGACATCTCCGACATGAGCCAGCCGAAGTTCGTGAGCCGGCTCGACTGGAGCCCTCCCTACCCGTCGCCCACCCACACCACCCTGCCCATGCCCGAGAAGCTCATGGGCCGCGACATCCTGGTGGTCACCGACGAGGAAGCACAAAAGGCGGCGCCGCTGCCCTACGCCTTCATGTGGGTGGTGGACATCTCCGACGAGGCGCATCCCGTGCCCATCTCGACCTTCATGCCCGATCACGACGGCGAGCCCACGGACCGCTATGGCGCACACCAGCCCAACGAGCAGGTGCACGGCAACGTGCTCTACGTCACCTGGTTCAGCGGCGGCCTGCGCGCGGTGGACGTGTCCAACCCTTACCAGCCCAAGGAGGTAGGCTACTACGTGCCCGAGCCCGGCAAGGGACAGAACACGGTCCAGAGCAACGACGTCTTCCAGGACGAGAACGGGCTCCTGTACCTCATCGACCGCCTCGACGGACTGGAGATCCTCGAACCGCAGGTGTAGGTGGCGGTGTCCGCCGAAACGTCATTCCCGCGAAACAGGGTGTGTCAAAGCTCACGAGGCAACGACGTACCAGCTACGTCATTCCCGCGGAACAGGCTGTGTCAATACTCTGCTTCGTGGCGACCAAACCCCAATCCGTCATTCCCGCGAAAGCGGGAATCCAGGGGTGGTGGCAGGGCGCTACAGCGGCGTTTCCCCGCTCTACCCCTCCTGGAT
>JAJDXX010000002.1 GCA_022823055.1 Candidatus Binatia bacterium
TCCGGAAGGCATGACGAGCGTGGTCGCCCTTGCATCGACAGTTACCGGACATCCGGTGATGCGGGCGGCGGCGGCAGTTCACTGGAGGTGTCGATTCCCTCGCCCCCGAGTTGCCGGTCGATTCCCTCCAGCAGCCCGGAGCGGGGCTTGTCGGGCTCGCGCTCCTGTTTCGCAGGCTTGGGCGTGGCCGAGAAGAGAGCGGGGTCGGCGGCCGGCGCTTGAGGCGCGTCGCCCGGCGCCGCGGGCGCGCCTAGCCGCTGGTCGACAGCCCCCAGCACCTCGGCCGGGTCGCTGGGCTCCGGACCGGTGTCCTTCTCCTCGGGCGGAAGGCTGGCGATCGGGGGCTTGGGTGCGTCTTCCGGCGAACCCCCACGGGTCCCCAACGTCTCATCGACGCTCTTGACCACCGCCGTGGCGGTGGCCGCCTCGGCCGCGCCTGCCTTCGCCGGCGGTTTGGGCTTGTCACGGGAGGATGAGAACGGATTGAGGAAGCTGAAAAACCCCTTCTTCTCCTCTTCGGCCGGCGGGAGGTCCCCGGCAGCCGGCTCCTTGCCGGTGGAAGCCTGCTGCTCGGCGCTCCCGGCGGGTTGCCGGGCGCCGGGGTCAGGGGACTCTTGCTCGCCCCTCCGCCAGGAGAACGGGTTCAGGTAGCTGTACCATTTCCTTTGGGTCGCGGCTTCGTAGTCGTAGCCTTCCTTGGTGATGAAGCGGGTGGTTTCCGAGGACTTCGCCGCGGATGTCGTGGTGTCTCCGCCCGACGAGGGACGGCTCCCCGTCCCGTCCTGTCCCGTTTCCGGCAAGTTGGCGAGAGAAGCCCGTGCCGTGGAGGCGGCAGGCGTGTCGGAATAATCCCGCAGCACTTTCTCGAAGCGCTCGCGCGCCGCTTGGTAGCGTTCGTCCTCCAGGTAATAGTGTCCGATGTAGAGTTCGCGTTCCGCGAGATGGATTCGAGTTTGCGCCAACTGCTCGCGCGCGTCGGGAACGTGACTCGAGTCCGGGTGATCCCGGATCACCGATTCGAAGTGCCGTCTGGCTTCCCGGACCTTCTCCAGATCCCGGTCGACTCCGGTGAACTGCTCCAGGTTGACCCGGCCGAGCTGATACTTGACGAAGTGGGCGTGTTGCCCCGTGGGCTGGAAGGTCAGGTAGTTCCTGTAAGTTTCCTCGGCCAGCGCGTACTCCTCGTTCCGGTAGTAGGCCTCGGCGATCTTCAGTTCGGCGTCCTCGGCTTCCTTGCTGAAGGGGTATTCGTCCCGGAGCTTCTGAAAGAAGGAGATGGAGCGCGCGTAGCGGCCTCTCTCGAAGTAGTCGATGCCGTCCTTGTAGAGCGCTTCCGCCGTGGGAGTGTTCTCCGAGCGCGGCTTGGAGCGAAACACGTCCGCGACCGCGCCGGTGAGGTCCGTCAGCTTGGGGATTCTCGGGCGCTCGCCCGTGGGCGAGGCACAACCGGTCAGGGCCAGCGCGACCAGAAGGGCGACAACAACGCTCAGATGATACCGTTCGTGCATGTGGGCGGCCTTCGGCAACAGGATAAGAAAACTCTACACGGTCCCCAGGTCGCCTTCAAGGCATTCCGGGGCTTGACGAAACTCCGGAGCATGGACTTCCGGCACCGGTCGCCGCCGCTGTGATCCCTCGGCGGTTCAATCCTGCTCGCGTGTCTTCCGCCGTTTCCGCGATTCCTCCAAATCGACGCAAGAGCCGTCCGGCGTCAGCACCGCGCCGTAGACCTCGACGGCCGCCCGCGCGGAGATGAACCCGTTGCGGAGGTCCTCGTCCACCCGTTCCAGGTCTCGCTCCTCCGGTGGGCCGTAGCCGCCCCCGCCGCCGCCCTCGTGGACCGACACCGTCCCCGGCGGGATGTCGGGGATGATCTCCATGGCATGTGCGCCGCGGCGCCCGCCATCGGGGAACTGGAACTCCACCCGGTTCAACGTTCCGCCGCCGCCCCCCAACACGCCCGGCGACGATTCCATGGTGCCGTCGCCGTGGGTGGAGCCGCTGGTCTCCTCGCCGTAGTACCGTACCCGTGTGCGGGTCCCCAGCCCGCCGCGCCACCGCCCCGGGCCTGCCGAGTCCGTTACGTACTCGTGTTCCACCAGGTGCACCGGGTTCTGTACTTCGAACGCCTCGTAGTCCTGGGCCAGCACGTTGCCGCCGCCCATGAGGCCGGGCTGGTTGTAGCCGTCCACCCCGTGGGTGGCGCCGCCTCCCTCGTAGGTGAGGAAGAAGATGTCATGGAAACCGCGTCCGTTGCGTGGATCCCTCCCGGTCATACGGTAGGACAGGCGCCGGCCCCATGGCGCGGTTATGCGCTCGGGAAGGGCTTCGCGCAGCGCCAGCATGATGGCTTCGCCGGTGTGCTGGCACAGCTTGTTGCCCATGAACGTGGCCGCCGGATAGCTTGCATTGAGGATCGATCCCTCGGGGGCATGGATGTCGACGGCGCGCACGAGCCCGTGGTTGTGCAGCACCTCGGGGCTCAGCAGGTAGAGCAGCGTGGTCAGGGTCGCCGCCGTCGTGGAGGTCAGGGATGCGTTGGTGAAGGTCGGGGTCTGCGTATCCGTGCCCGAGTAGTCGAAGGCGACGGCGTCCTCCCGGATGGTGACCTTCACGGCGATCCGGGAGGTCGAGGGCCCGCCGGGCTCGTCCTGGTGGATGGTGCTCTCGCCGAAGTACTCGCCGTCTGGCAGGGCGGCGATCTCGGCCCGTACCCGGCGCTCGGTCATGTCGTAGAGGCGCTCGACATTGGCGGCAAAGGCTTCGGCCCCGTCCGATTCCATCAGGGCGAGCAGGCGTTTCTCCCCCAGGTTGCAGCTCCCCAGTTGCGCCCGGGCGTCGGCCTCGACGATCTCGCGCAGGCGGACGTTGGCGAAGATCAGCTCCCACACGTCGCGCCGGAGCCGGCCCTTCTCCCACAGCTTGACCGGCGGGATGCGCAGGGCCTCCTGGTGCACCTCCACCGCCTCGGGGTTGCAGGTCCCCTTGACCGCCCCGCCGATGTCCGCCCAGTGGCCGCGGCACGCCGTCCACGCCACCAGCCCGCCGTCCGCGAACACGGGCTTGTAGAATCCCACGTCCGCGTGCTGCAGGTTGGCGCACCAGACGTCGTTGTGGATGAACACATCGCCGTCATGGATGTCGTCCCCGAAGAAGTCCATCAGGTAGCCGCAGCCCGGATACAGCGAGAAGGCCATGAGCGGCAGGTGCTCGTCCTGCTCCAGCATCCGGCCCCGGGAATCCAGGAAACCCAGCGCGAAGTCGCCGTTGTTGATCAGCGGCGAGCGGCTGCTGCGGTACAGCGCCTGCGCCATCTCGTGGGTGAGGGACTTGACCCGCCGCTGGAAAACCACCGTACGGGCCGACTGGTCGAGCTTGAGGGCCATGGTCAATGTCTCTTCTGCCGGGTCAGGACGAAGCTCCCAACTTCGTCCAGGCGTACGTCGAACATCGACGGCACGACGAGGGTAGTCTGCGCCAGTTCTACGATGGCCGGCCCCTCCAGCCGGCAACCGCCGCCCATGAGGTCTCCCCGGTACACTGGAAACTCCCGGAAGTCCATCTTTCCCGGGCAGTAGGCCCGCCGCGCACCCGCGGGCGCAGGCATCGCGGTCCCTGCCGTCCGCACTCGTGGGAGATCCGGCGGAGATCTGCGGGCGATGCAGCGGACGCGCAGGTTGACCACCTCCAGCACTTCATCCGTAAGAGCGTAGCCGAACAGCCGATCGTGCAGCGCGTCAAAGCGCGCGTGCAGTTCGTCGATCCGCAGACAACCGGCGAGGCCGGCGTCCACGGGCAGGTTGAGCTCGTGGATCTGGCGCAGGTAACGGAGGTCGGCCGAGTACCGCACTTCCACCTCCTCCGGGCGCGCTCCTTCCGACACCAGCGTGCGGCGTCCCTCCTCCGCCATGGCGGCGAACAGCGCCCGCCAGCGTTCCGGGTCCAGTTGCTCACCGGACGCGAAGTAGCTGCGCACCAGGTCGTGCTTGAGGTCGGCGAACAGCATGCCCACGGCGCACAGGACGCCGGACTGACGCGGCACGATCACCTCCCGAACGTCCAGTTCCATGGCTACCGCGGCCGCGTGCACCGGCCCGGCGCCGCCGCCCACGACCATGGGCATGGCCTTGGGATCGAGGCCGTGGTCCACGATCATGTCGCGTATCCCGGCCGCCATGCCGGCGTTGACGACTTCGAATGCGCCCACCGCGGCCGCCTCCATGGATATGGCCAGAGGCTCCGCCAGGTATTCCCGGACGGCCCGCTCCGCAGGCTCCCGCGAGAGCCGCATGCGGCCGCCGAGAAAGTAGTCGGGGTCGAGGTAGCCCAGGAGCAGGTCCACGTCCGTGCAGGTGGGCAGCGTCCCGCCCTTGCCGTAGCATGCCGGCCCGGGTGCCGCCCCCGCGCTCCGGGGGCCCACCTGGAGTCCTCCCCCGGCGTCCACCCGGGCGATACTTCCGCCGCCCGAGCCGAGGGTGCGGATGTCGATCATCGGCAGCGCCGTGGCATAGCGTCCCACGCGCCCCTCGGTCACTTCCCGGGGCTCGCCGCCCGACGCCAGCGAGATGTCCAGACTGGTACCGCCCATGTCGATGACCGCGCAGTGGGAGGCTCCGGCGGCGCCGGCGTACACCCTTGCGGCCACGGGCGCCGCCGCCGGGCCGGACAGGAGCGCGGCCGCGGCCCGCGGCACGATCGCGTCCGGCGTCATGAGCCCGGCCGCGGAGTTCATGACGAGCAATTGCCCGGCGAACCCCGCGTCCGCGAGGCGCCCGGCGAGCGCCAGCAGGTACGACTGCAACAGCGGCCCCACGTAGCTGTTCAGCACCGCCGTGCTTACGCGGCTGTAGTAGCCCAAGCGAGGCAGCAACTCCGACGAGACGGTCAGGTACACGCCCGGCAGCGTTTCGCGCAACCGCGCCGCGACTGCCCGCTCGTGCGCGTCGTTGGCGTAGGCGTGCATGAAACACACGGCCACGGCCTCGACCCCGTGCGCCTTCAGCGTCCCGGCGGCTTCCTCCAGTGAACCGGTGTCCATCTCCGAGAGGATGTCCCCGTTCCAGTCCACCCGCTCGTCGACGGGCAACCTCAAGTAGCGCGGCACCAGCGGGGGCGGAGCTTCGTACTTGTTGTCGAGAAGCTCCTCCTTGATCCCCCTGCGCATCTCGAGGGCGTCGCGAGTGCCCTTGGTGGTCAGCAGGCCGGTGCGGCAGCCGGTGCCGGTGAGGACAGCATTGGTGGCCACGGTGGTGCCGTGGACCACCAGATCCGTGCGTGCCAGGAAAGCGGCCACGTCGATGCCATGCTGCGCCGCCAGATCCCCGATGCCGCGCATGATGGAGCCGGCAAGATCAACCGGCTCGGCTGGAACCTTGTGCACCACCGTTTCGCCGGCCGCGTCGCAGAGTGCGAAATCGATGAAGGTACCGCCGACATCCACGCCGACCATGTATTGACCTTGAGAATCACCCATAACTGTCTGATATTATGGAGGATTATAGACGATTAAAACTATAGAAAACGGCTTGTTTTGACACTGACCGTAAGCATACTGTAAGCGATGGAATGGACGCCCCCTCCCGACGGCATCGAAATGTGCCAAGGTGGCGGTAACATGAACCCCACGACGAGGGAGGAGGCATCCATGGAACAGGTTACCATGATCGGGATCGACTTGGCGAAGCGAAGCTTTCAAGTGCACGGGGCGCGGACTGACGGGTCGGTGGCGTTCCGGGTGAAGTTGAGCTGCGAGAAGCTGCTTCCAGCGCGGCCGCGACTTCTCGGCTTGGCTCGGCTTGGTGCCGCGCCAGCACACCACCGGCGGCAAGCCGAGGCTGGGCAAGACATCGAAGATGGGCCAGCGCGACCTCAGGCGGCTGTTGATCACGGGCGCCATGACCGTCGTCAGCGGGGCGGTTCGGCGTGGGGTGACGACCGATCCCTGGCTCGCCAGGATGCTGGCGCGCAAACCGAGGATGCTGATCGCAGTGGCGCTGGCCAACCGAATGGCGCGGATCGTCTGGGCGCTGATGACAAAGAGGGAGAGTTACCGGGTTCCCGCCGCCGCCTGAAACGGCGAAGCGTGGGAGCCGTCGGGAGATGTAGGCAGGACGGAGAACGAGTAAGGGCAAACGGTCAACGAGACGGGATCGGGCAAACCTGCTGAATCCGGAGAGCCTTCAAGCTCGCGTAAGCGATATGGGACCCGATCCGCGGATCTCCATACGGGCGGGCGCCCGTGAGTCGGGAGTTCTCTCCGACGCGCCTCCGTCACCCGTCGCTTGACCGTGAGACACGCGCACTGGCGAGGTGCGCTACCTTGTGCGAGACGCTTCCCATCACGAGGCCGGCCACGTTGCCAAGCCCTCGGCGGCCCATGACGACCAGCTCCGCGTTCTCATGCTCGGCCGCGGCGATGATGTTGCCCGCCGGGTCGCCGTCCACGACTCGGGTCGTCACGTCCTGGACGTCCATCGCCGACAATGTCTCGCGGGCCTTCTCGGCGATCCCTTCGCCGACCCTGCGCAGAGTCTCGGGCGACACCGGAATGGGGCCCTGCGGGTAACCTGATGCGGCGACCCGCTCGACCATCGCCGCCAGCTCGTCGATCTCCTTCACAACATCCCCTTCGATGCCGATGTCCCGGCATATCGCCTTCAGAAGCGACGTGTGTCGATTCTGCCATAAAACCTGCTGGCGCTGCCAGACAGGCGCGGCCACCCCTGCCGTTCTAACGTCTCCCTGGCGACGAGCAGCGGACAACTCCGGGAAGTCGCCTGCTCGACTCACCTCCGCGCAGATCGACGCCATCCATGCGGAGCTTCGCGACATGATCGATAGTAACGGATTCAACGACGCGAAGTTGACGTTGGAGTCGACGATGCTGCCATGCTACCTGTAACTAGTGCGGTGTCTGATTAATTCGTTCAAGAACGCTGTGAACCGACTCAATGATGGCGTCCGCGGACTTGGTCCAACGAAACGACTTTGGATGTTGATTGTGCAGGTCGAGGTAGTGTTTTGCGGAGGGGCCGGAGCCAGAATGCCCCCCGGCTCCGGCGGCGGATTCCCGACCTGCGCCACCATAGTTCCCAGAACGTGGAAGGACGGCGACTCTGAAGAGTTCAGGCTGAGGAAGCCGATGGCCGTGGTGAACATCGTGAGAAACACGGGATAGATGTTGCTGGAAAGGGAATTCGCAACGGCCTCATTCCTTGTCAGACCCTCAGCCATATTCGACAAGGTCGTCGTGACGATGTGGATCGAGTAGGCGACCGCGAATGTCATTACGATGATTGGCATGCTCCCGCTGACAGGGGTGCGCACTGTGCGGACCCAACCCGCGAATCCCGCGGTCGAGGGCCAGGACGAAGACGAGCACGGCTGCAATCGCACAGGTACCCACCAGGGAACGGGGAAGAAAGGCGGTTGTCGCAAGAATCACCAGGAACCACGCCACCTCGGGATTCTCCGGCAGGACGAAGCTGATCGCCAAGGCGCCCTTCTGCAGGCTCCTGATCTCGGCCTCTTCGGTCAGCCCCGCCATGGCCGGAATTGCCTTGAACACTGCATTGGCCACGCCGATCGCATCATCGGCCGGCGGCGGTTCGCACACGTGGCCGATATGGTAAATTCTCCTCGCCTCCTGTTGGTTGGTGAAGAGGATGGTTTCAGGCACCCCGAGAAGATAGCCGGCATAGCGCCAAATGCGCACGATGCTGTCCTGTTGTTCCCGGGTGACCGACGAGCCCATGGCAATCGCGTGCTCGAATTGACGGATGGAAAACGTGTACAGGACAATCCCGCCCACGTGGGCCATGCTGAGCGGCATCCCCCACGCTTCGGAATCCCAGAGGCCGGAATCCGCCAGCAGCTTCCTTACCCGGGCATGAATGAAGCGGATGCGCGTGGATACTTTCCATCCCTCGCCGTCCCTTCTCAGCCGTCGGGAAAATAGACTTCAACCATGTGTCGGTTGTTCTGCCTCAGACGCCGTTCACCCCCTGGCCCCAGCCCGGTCACGCGTCCGGTGAGCGAGAAGGACTTGCTGACCAGGGTGGAAAAGCCTTCCACGGCGCTTCCCACCGCGTAGGCGATCAGCATATTGCTCATGTTCGCGTGGAAGGCGCGCATGCCGGGCTTGAACGACTCGAAATCGACCCAGGGAGGCACCGTGGAGTCTGCCTTGCCTTGTCGAAGAAGTCCCGGAGGACCTTCGGTGCGGTGCGGAGGACGTCCGCTTCCTGCTCGATGCCGGCCCTGATGAACCGATTCAGGTCGTCGGGAGGCAGGTCGTGCATCTCCTCCATGACCCGGTCCAGTTCGGAGGGCCGCCGCAGCCATGGCCGGATCGGTGCCGGTCTCGCGCGCCGGTCCACCGCCAGTACGGCCCCGCGACCGACGAAGCCCGGAATCCCGTGTCCTGTCAGCGTTTCGCCCAAAGAACCGGCATTGGCCAGCGCCTGCCGGACACTGAAGGTCTGGCGGATATGTGGGCAGCAGACGCCGGATCAAGTGGAGGAGTCTGCCTCAAGATATTGGCGGAGTTCGCGGGTGAGGCGTTCAGCTTCCTCCGCTGTGAGATATGGCACCTTGATGGCTCTCGTGCAGACGAAGCTCCTGCCGGTCGCGTTTATCACGGGCCTGTCAAGAAAGAACGCCTCCTGGTGCGCGCAGAGAAGTTCGGTCTTGTCATCGGTGTACCGACGATACTTGGCCTCAAGCCGGGCAAAGTTCCATTGGGCGGCCTGTTGGGCGTACCGGAGTACCTGATGAGTGCATCGTCTCCGGCTGAACCGCGTTTCTGTTCGAAAATGAAGAGGTCTCCTCTTTCGTCCAACGCGTAGATGTCTGCCTCCGCTTGGAAGGTACGTTCCTGGGAGATGGGCATGAGGCGCACGTCTTCAGACAGCACGCCGAGGATATTTGCCGCGATGAGGCTCTCGAGATCCTATCCCGCTGGCCGAAGTTCGAGAAGTCCGTGCACCCGGGGCAGGACGCCACGTGATATCCGCCGGTGTGTTCCGTGAATCCGCGATCCGCATGGCGACTGCGTGACGGAACTGCTGCGGAAGCAGCCCTTCTTCGGGAGCCTTGTGCCGGGGCTCTCGCTCCGCGCCGATCCCACGCACCGGACGCTCACGAGCGACGGCCGGGAGATCCGCTACTCGCCCGACTGGGTGGCGGAACCGACGCGCACCTCATCAAGACCGCCATGGCGCGGGTCGTGATGGCGTGCGCCCTCGAGCACCACACCCGCCGGATCGAACGGGATCCGGAACGGTGGCAGATGGCCTCGCAATTGGTCACCACGCCTTGCTCCGCGATGCGGGGTCCACTCTCCCGCCCGAAGCCGAAGCGTAGGAGAATCTGAGCGTGGAACAGATCACGAAAGCGGGAGTAAAGTACCGAGCCACGTCCGGTCGCTGTCCGACCGAAGTCGCTTCGCGCGTTCATCTTGCCGCGGAGCGACTGGCCGGTTCGTCCCATGTCTCGTTGAAACGATGTGGGCAGACTACACAGGTGGGGGAACTAGTGGTCGGGGAGACTGCGGGTCAGCTTGCCGCACCCTTGGCCGATATTGTGATACAGACCTCATAAACTGAATTGCCGACTTGCTTGTCATAGTAGAACGCTGTCTCTCCGGAAACGGCTCTTGCTGCCGGTTCTGTCGAAGAGTTTTCCAGGTCATCTATCCGGCTCAGGGCTTGTTCTGTCCTTCGTTGGGCTTCCTCCAATGAATCAACACGAAACTTCATGATGTCCTCCCTTCACGTAATTGTAGCCGCATTCTAAAGTATCAATCCGGCTTTGTCAATGGGAATAATAGTGACCAATGACCAGAGCACTCATTCAAGGGTTGGATTTCTTGTCTGAACAATCTTCGCTTTTTCTATAATAAATTTTTTACTGAAAGTGGGGAATATCCGGGAGAATAGAAATTTGGGATTGTTTCTATATGATAGTTTTAAGATTTTAACCGAACGTAGAACAAGTTTATCAGTAGAACGAGTTTATCGAGATGGAGTGATTTCTTTGTGGTCATTCAAAGATCAGTCTTAGGGCGGCACGGGTGGAAAGTTTGGGCAAGAGCCTGATCCCGTGATGCAGCGTTTGGTTGCATTGAAAGATGTATATGATGGGGGCCACTATTGTATATAATTCCCTTGTCGTTTGGGGGTTGCTTTGGTATAGCGACGCAATTACTAACGTTTATTTCTTAGGTGCGGTGTGAATTGTCCAAAGACGATGACTTGGAGAAAGGTCGGTTGATCGAGGTGATTTGTCGAAGGTCGAGGGGGCATGTGTAGCCTTGCCTCGAAGACGGCGCTTATAACCGGTTCGAGTCGCGGCATCGGCGAGGCGGTCGCCCGCGAGTTCGATGCCGCGGGGGCCAGGGTGGTCCTCACCGGTCTCGAGGTCGGGGATCTGGAGCGGGTCGCCGCCGAACTTCGGAACGATCCGCTGGTCATTCCCGCCGACCTCGGCCCCTCGGGGGCAGGTATCCGGCTAGCCGAGGCCGTGCTGTCCGAAACAGGCGGCGTGGACGTGCTCGTAAACAACGCTGGCATGGCCATAGGGGGTGCTCCTGAGACCCTGACAGAGGCGGACCTCGACCTTATCCTCGCCGTCAATTTCCGGTCGCATCTCATGCTTTGCGTAGGACTCGGGCCCGTGATGATCGAGCGTGGCGGAGGCTCTATCATCAACATGTCATCAGTCGCCAGCCTGCGGGGGCCAATGGGCCGGGTCGCTTATTCCGCCACCAAGGGAGCGATCGACGCCATGACACGGGCGCTCGCTGCCGACTGGGGACCGCGGGGTATTCGTGTGAATGGCGTCAATCCGGGGCTGATCCTCACCGACATGACGAAGGAGCGTGTGAACAGCAGCCCCGAGCTTGCGGACGAACTGGCCGCGCGGACGGCGCTCAAGCGCATCGGCTGTCCGGCGGACGTAGGCAAGCTGGTGGTGTTCCTCGCATCCGACGCTGCCAGCTACATTACCGGCGAGACCATCACGATTGACGGCGGCATGATAAAGACACTCGTGGCATGCGGGGGGCACCCGCCGCGTGATCGGCACGGTAGTACGGGGAACCTTGGACTGCGACGAGGGATATCGCATCGGAAGTAGACCGGGGGAGGATCTTATGAGCTCGAGCAGAAATACTTATCACGTAGGGGAAGAGGCGGCGCCCGGCGCCGCAAAGATCCGTTTCCGTACCGGCATTGCCGGGTTCTGGGCGGTGTGCTTCTTGATGTCCGTGCTGGTTGCGCTTCCGGCGGCGCACGCGCTGGAAGGTTTTACTGTCGGCACGGCCTCGGCCGGTTCCACCCCGCACATTCTGGGCACGGCCATGCAACAGGTCTTCTCGAAGGCGTTCCCCGAGGGAAGGTTCGAGGTTGCGGTCACCGGCGGAAGCATCGAGAACTCCCGTCTCATCCGGCGCGGAGAGGCCAATCTCGGCATCATCAGTATTACCGGTGCGGCCATGCGCAATGCGTGGCTCGGCAAGAACCTGGAACCGGGCGAAAAGCCCTACCGCGAACTCCGCACCCTGATGGGCTTCGTCCACATTATCGGACACCTGATAGCGAGAAAGGGCGCCGGCATCGAGACCTTCGCCGACATCAAGGGCAAACGGGTCGGGCTCGGCTCCAGCTTGCGAACCTCCGCGCTTCACGAGCCGTTCTGGAGAAGCCAGGGCGTCGCCTGGGTCGACGATGTGGAGGAGGTCCCGCTCTCCTCCGGCGACCGCTACCGATTCCTGGCGGAGGGCCGTATCGACGCCGCCCTCGCCTGGACGGTAGGGGACAAGCTCGCCGCGATCATCGTGGATTACACGAGCGCCAACGAAGCGGTGTGGGTCCGGGTAGACAAGGCGGGGCTCGAGAAGGCGGGGCTCACGGCCTTCCCATTCGAGCCCGGTTCCCTCCCATACCTCGATTTTCGGAACTACGGCCCGAGCCTGACCATGTCGGCTCTTACCGCCCGGGACGACCTGTCGGAGAAGGACGCCTACACCATCGTGAAGACCCTGCACGAGAAGATCGGGGACATCGTCGTGTTGCTGCCCGCAGTCCGTGCGGCGGTGGAAAATCCCGCCGTCTTCACCTCCTCGTCCGATCCCTTCCCGTACCATCCCGGAGCCGTGCGATACTGGAAGGAGGCCGGACTCTGGAACCGGGGCGGCTGACCCTCCTCGCAAGGAAGGGCGAAGACCATCGAGTTTGACGTGGGAGGGTTACGGGACCGGATCCAGCAGTCATTTTTCCTGGCCCTGCCCCTCTACGCGCTCTACAACTACTGGCAACCGGGATTCCCGTTGTCGGAGCGCGCAATCGTCGCGCTGCTGGCGGTTTCCACCTTCTTCCTCGGAACCCCTTCCCGCACCCGGCTGGGACGAGGTCTCGACTGCGTTCACCTCGCGCTCGGCCTCGTCGTGTTCGGTTAAATCATCCTGAACGCGCACCAGTTGCCGTATCGCGAGGGCATACCCAACCGGACGGATATCATCATCGGCATCGCGGGCGTCTACCTGATCCTGGTAGCGGTCAGTCGCACCCTCGGTACGGGCCTCGCCGCGGTCGCAGGCCTGTTCCTCCTGCACCTGTTCCTCGGCCAACACCTTCCCGTGTGGCTCGCCGGGCACCGGGGGTTCAGCCTCGAGCGGATTATCTCATTCCTCTACCTGAATGACGCCGGCATTATGGGCTTCGCGCTGGGCGCGTGCCTCAAGTACATGGCGCTGTTCCTGATCCTGGGGAAGGTGCTGCAGCAGGTCGGCGCCATGGACTTCGTGATGGGGCTGTCGCGGGCTCTGTTCGGGTTGGGCCGCACCGGCCCGCCGCTGATGGCGGTGATGTCCAGCGCGCTGGTGGGCACGGTCTCGGGAAGCACCATGGGCAACGTGTACATCTCCGGCAGCATGACGATTCCGCTGATGAAGCGCGTCGGCATCCGCGGAGATCTGGCCGCCGCCATCGAGGCCGCGGCCTCGAGCGGCGGCCAGATCATGCCGCCGGTCATGGGCTTTGCGGTCTTCTTCATGATCGTGCTCCTGGATGTCGCGTATGCCGATATCATACTGGCCGCCCTGATCCCCGCGCTGCTCTACTTCCTTACGCTGGGACTCGCGGTCTGGCTGCGGATCCGCCGGACCGAGGTCTTCGAGGCGCCGGATCCGAAGCTGCTCGAAGAGGAAGTGCCGTCGGTTCGGCAGGCGTTGATGCATCCGGGCGTGCTGACGTTCATCTGCACCCTCGGCGCGCTCATCTACCTGCTCGGGAATCGCAACCCGCTGCAGACCTCCGTGATGCTGGCCATGGCGGCGTGCATCGTGGTGAGCCTCCCCTGGAGGATCCGCCTGACGCCGCGAAAGCTGGTGACGGCCCTGCATGACAGCGGCCGCGAACTGGTCGACGTGGCCATCGCCTGCCTCGCTCTCGGAATCATCGCGGGCTCGGTCCTGTTGACCGGGCTGGGGACCAAGCTTCCGGGGTTGATGATCGCATGGTCTTCGGGCAATCTCCCGTTTCTCCTCATATGCGCGTTCACCGCCTGCGTGATGCTCGGGCTGGGCATCCCCTCCACCCTCTCGTACCTGCTGGTGGCGCTGCTGGTCAGCCACGCGATCGTGAAGCTCGGCGTCCCGCTCCTGGACGCCCACTTGTTCGTGTTCTATGCGGCGCTGGCGGCCATGATCACGCCGCCGGTGGCGCTCGGCGCCTATGCCGCGGCCTCCATTGCGAAGAGCAACTACTGGACGACCGGGTGGCTTGCGTGCGCGCTCGGGATGCCGAAGTACCTCATTCCGTTCGCCTTCATATTCCGTCCCCAGCTCCTCATGCGCGGCGATGCCCTGGAGATCCTCGCGGTGTCGTTGCTGACTTTCGCCGGGCTCGGGGCGGTGTCTTTCGGTCTCGCCGGCCGCGGCCGTCTCACCGCGGGTGGAGCGGCAACCGCGGCAGGCCTGGTCTCGGGGGGCGCCCTGCTCGCGGTGCCGCCGCTCGACGATTGGATCATTCCGGTGCTCGGCGCGGGCCTCTGCGCGATTCCGTTGTTCATCCACCTGCCGGCGCTGATCCGGTCGCATACGTGGCGACCGGTCTGAACGAAGGGACACGGCATCATGGCTGAGGTCATCAAGGCAACGCTTGGCGAACTGGGGCGGGATCTGGGCTCGAACAAGCTCATTCCCGCGCTCTCGTTGGGACTGATCTTTGGAGTCCAGCTTCTCGTCTTCAGCGTCTCGATGGCCGCGGGCATCTTCACGGGCCCGCTGGCACCCTACCTGTCCGCCGGCGTGGGGCTGCTGCTCTTCGGCTACTGCGCCATGGTTTCCGTCGCCGCGCTTGGGAGCGAATTCCGGGGCGCGGTCGCGGGCGCCCCGCTGCCCTCGGTGATGATGCTGGTGGCCATCACCACCACGGTGGACCTGGAAGGAAGAGCCCTGTACACCACCGTCGTCGCCACGGCGTTGATCGGAACCATGGCGGTGGGTGCGTGCTTCTTCGCCATCGGGCACTTCCGGTTGGCCAGGTTCCTGCGTTTCATCCCTTACCCCGTGTCCGGAGGATTTGTGGCCGGGACGGGCGGCCTGGCATGCCTGGTAGGGTTCCGTCTGTTGGGCATTACCCTGGAGGAGAACGGCTGGTTGTCGACGATCGATGCCGGCACGGCCCTGAAGCTGTCCATCGGGTTGGCGTACGGGCTCGGGTTGTTCGTCGTGATGAAGTTCTGGAAGAGCTTCCTGATCTTTCCGGCCAGTTTCCTCATCGGCGCGGTCGCGTTTCAACTCGGCCTGGCGGCGTACGGAATGTCGGGAGACGAGGCACGGGCGGCGGGGCTGCTTTTCTCCTTCTCGTCGGGCGGGGGCGTGTGGCCGCCCATCGGCCCGGCGGACATGCAGTACATCGACTGGACCCAGTTCGCCGGACAGATCCCGAACGTGCTGATTCTGTTCACGGTGACCCTGGTGTGCGTGGCGATGAATCTCGGCGGCCTTGAGGTGGCGGCGAACGTCGACCTGGATTGGAACCGGGAGTTCCGCGTCACCGGATTGGCCAATTTCGTGACAGGCCTCGGCGGCGCGCCGCCCGGCTGCCTGATCGCGTCCGCCAGCATCCGAAACTTCCTGTTGGGCGCCACGACCCGCCTCACCGGCCTGTTCACCGCCCTCGCCCTCACCGCCGCCCTGCTCGCCGGCGACGCGCTGTCGAGCCTCTTCCCGGTGCCGCTGGTCGCCGGGGTTCTACTGTTCCTCGGGTTGACCATGATGGATAGCTGGCTCGTGGGGACGTGGCGGAGGCTGGCCTGGACCGACTACTCGATCATCCTCATCATGTTCGCAACCATCGTGGCGTTCGGCTTTCTCGAGGGAGTCGGAATCGGGATGCTGATCACCTCGGCCATCTTCGTGATCAGCCTGAGCCGCCTGGACGTGGTCCACTCCCGCTTCACCATGCGCGATCGCCAGAGCAGGAAGACTCGGCCGGTTCCGGAACGCGCCATCCTCTTCGGAGAAGGCGAACGCGTCCAGGCCTACCGGCTTCGCGGCTACCTGTTCTTCGGCAGCGCCTACCGGCTGGCGGACCAACTCAAGCTGTCGCTGAAGGAGGACCCCCCGCCCGCGTGCATTCTGCTGAATTTCGAGGGTGTCTCGGGCTTGGACCTTTCGGCTGTCAATGCGTTGGTCCGGTTCCTCCGGGCGGCGGACGCGGAAGGGGTGGGGGTGGTCCTCGCCAGTGCGTCGGAGCGGTTGGAGACAGCCCTCGAGACGGAGCTTCCTCCCGCCGTTTGGGCCGAGATCGTGCACGAGCACGATGAGGACTACGCCCTGGAGCAGTGTGAGGAGATCGTCCTTGCGAAATGGCGGTCCCAGTTGGAGAGTGAAGAGCACCTGCGCGACACGCTGCTGGAACGGGTGGCCGACGACTTCGCGCGCCATCTCGAACGGCAGGCCTTCATCGAGGAATTCTTGGAAGAGCTTGGAGAGCGGATGGAGTCGCGGGAATATGGCGCGGGCGAAACCATGGTGGCGGCCGGCCTGCCGTGCGACGGCCTGCAGATTCTCCGCGAAGGCCAGGCGTCGCAGTTCGACTCCAACGGCACACGGATCTCGCAACTGTCCCCCGGCGACGTGATCGAGCCCCGTGGCGCGTTTGACACGAGCCCGGTAGCCTTGACCACGATTGCCGTCGAACCGTGCCGGACGGCCGTTCTTGGCCCTGAGGCACGAACGCGTTTGGAACAGAGTCACGCACAGCGCATGCTCGAGTTCTACCAGTATCTGTTCACGGCGGACGCAACGGTCGTCTCCGACCCGGCTTCGGGTTAGGCTACGCCGACCGAACAGCCCTCACGAAACCATGTAGCCATACTTCAAACACGGTCGTCGCCGTTGTTTGACCGACCATGGGCTGTGCGCTATGCAGATCCCGCTACCGGCCTATCGCCGGCACGGGCGGACAAGGAAGGAGTTGCGTTGGTGGCGGCAGATTCCGGGATCGACGCCGGGCTTCGGGCGTTGCGTGCCTCGTTCCACTACAGTGTCAACACCGGGGTCAAACCCAAGATCTACCTGTCCGCCCAACGGACCGGGAGACCGACACGACGGGACTATACGGAGGACATCCGGGAGATGCAGGTTCGGGATGCCCGGCCCCTTTTGGGGGAACTGAGCGTCGATGTCGGGGGTTTCGAGTTGCGCCGGAAAGAATCCTCCGTCTCCGACTACTTCGATGACGAGGAGGTCGAACGGGTTCGCTATCCCGAGGTCGAGGGCCTGGTCAAGGAAGCGACCGGAGCCGCGCGAGTCTGTGTTTTCGACCATTTGAGGCGCTCTTCGAAGGAAATCAGCGCGAAGGCCCGGGCTCCGGCGTTCGTGGTTCACAATGACTATACGGAGAGGTCGGGACCGCAAAGGGTCCGCGATCTTTTTCCGGACGAAGCCGATGGCCTCCTGCAGCGCCGCTTCGCCCTAATCAACGCATGGCACTCGATTCGGGATCGGGTCGAAACCGCTCCTCTCGCGGTCTGCGACGCGCGCGGCATCCGGCTGGAGGATTTCATCGCGACCGAGATCATATACCAGGACGCCACCGGCGAGGCATTCACCCGTGCGCAAAGTCTGGAACGGGGCGGCGAGGTCTTCTATTTGGCGCACAATCCCGGTCACCGCTGGTTTTATTTCCCCCGAATGGCTGTCGAAGAAGTTATGCTGTTCAAGTGCTTCGATTCCGCGAAGGACGGACGGGCGCGCTTTTCGGCCCACAGTGCGTTCGAAGACCCCGAGAGCCCCCCCGACGCACCGCCGCGGCAGAGCATCGAATTTCGCGCGCTGGCGATGTTCGACTGAGCGCGCCTCCCCGCCGTCCACGCTCTGGCGGCACAGGCATGGCCCGACAAGCCATAAGGCTTACGCGGCTTGCGACTGGGGCAACTGAGGTTTTCTTCGGCCAGCAGGTCATGGATCTGGTCGAAGCCTGCCAGCCGACCATCGTCTTCGGGCCGCCCGGCGCGGCCAACTGCATCGATCCCGCCACCGAGCGCGCCATCCTCCCGGGCACCGTCGGCGAGGCTGCGGCGGTGGAGTTCTCAGCGTTCCTGAAGGTGTGGCGCGAGCTGCCCCACCCGCAACTCCGCCACCGTCCTACAGTTTATGAAGGTGCCGCCAACGTCCACGCCGACCGTGTAGCGACCTCGGGAAACACTCATAACTTGTTGATATATTGGTTATTTCTAGGGTTCAATGAACTGTCACATCAAAGAGTCTTGACCGCCGGGCGTGGTCGTCGATCTTGAGGACCTTCACAAGGACCTGACCGGCAACTGAGGCGCAGCCGTCCGAAAGTCCCTCCTGGACTTCCGACGTTGCGCCGGCTTGGTACGTCACCCGAAATCCCGCGCGAACGCCTGGCGCTGCTCGGTGTTCCCGAGCATGATCAGCTCGCTTCCCCTGTGCAGGGACGTGGAGGGCGGCGGGTTGGTGACGACGCCGCCGTTCTGCTGCACGCCGACGATGGTGAGGCCGGTGCGCTCGGCCAGGGCGGCGCTGCCCAGGTCCCGGCCCACGAGGGAGGCTGGCGCGGGCACGACGAACAACTCCACGCCTTCGCCGATGACCAGCAACTCGCGTCCGTGGAGCTGGGCGAAGATGTCCTCTACGCCCTGGGACGTATAGCTCAGGGCGAAGTCGGCGCCGGCACGGTATATGGCCTCGAGGTTGCGCGGGTGCGTGAGGCGGCTGAGGATGAGGACCTCGGGATTGAGGCGCCGGCAAAAGACCGCCAGGTAGATGTTTGTGGCGTCGTCGTTGCTGGACAGCACTACCGCTGGCGTGTCGTTCAGACCGGCCTCCATGAGCAGATCCCGGTCGGCGGCGTCGCCGATGAAGAGCCGGCTGGGAATCTCGCCGATGCGCGCCCGCAGGGCCTCGTTGCGCTCGATGATGTGCACGTCCACGTCCTTGCGCCGTATGGCCCGGGAGGCGGCGCGTCCGACCTTGCCGCCGCCGATGACCAGCACCGGGTGGTAGTTGATGTCGTAGATGACCAGCAGCAGATTCAGTTCCAGGATCTGCTGCTCGGTGCCGGCCACCACCAGCAGGCTGGAATGGGACAGGTACGTGTCGGGCCGCGCCGGCAGGAGCTTGCCGCGCTCCCAGACGCTGACGATCTCCACGCCGGTGGCCTCGCGGATCTGCGTTTCGCGGATGGTGCGGCCGGCGAATGGGGTGTTGTGCACGGCGAATTCGGCGATGCGCAGGTTGCGGATGCCGCCGATGACGTGCACCTCGGCATGGCCGGCGTTGACCCGGTTGGCCAGCCTTTCCGCGAGCTGCTGGTGCAGCGGCAGGACGTGGCTGCAGCCGCTCAGTTCCAGCACGTCGATGGAGTCCTCCGCCTCCGCGGTGGCGACGATGGGAACGCGGGGGGCCACGTCACGGGCTGTGATGGTGATGTTGGTGTTCACCGCGTCGCCCAGGTTGGCGAGAATGAGGCGCGCGTGTGACGCTCGCAGGCTGGTGTAGGTCTCCCGGCTGTCCACGTCGCCGGTGATGACGGACAGGCCCTCGCGATGCTTGCGCGCGGCTTCGGCGGGGTCCGGCTCGATCAGTCGGTAGGCGATATCGTACAACGCCAGCCGCTCGATGAGACCGATGGCGAGAGCGTCGTAACCGCAAATGATGACGTGCCCCGCCAGGTCGTCTGGCACGTGGCGCGGCGCGCGGCCGCGTATCTGGGCTTCCAGCCAGGGGCCATAGAACGAACGGATCAGCGTAAAGGGCAACAGGATCAGCAGCAGGACGATGCCCGACACGAGTACGAGGATGCTGAAGATCTTTCCGATGTCGCTCTGGAAGACGATGTCGCCGAACCCCAGGGTGCTCATGACCGTCAGGGTCCAGTAGAAGCCGGTAATCCAGGAGTAGTCCCGCCCTTCCACGTTGACCATGATGACGTGGAACGAAACCGAGTAGAGGGCGATGGTGCCGACGAGTATCGCCAGAAACTTGAACAGCAGGCCCAGGTTGCGCCGGGTTTCCGGTGCCTCCAGAAAGGAGTAGATGAGGCTGACCAGGACTTTCACGACAAGACCTTGTGATCGCGAAGTGTTTCAGGACTCCTCTCGCGCACGAGGAAGGCGGAGGCGCTTCAGCCTTCCGCCAACCAGCGCCCGATGCTCACGAGCTCCCGGTCCTTGCGGTAGTAGCCGAGCAACTGTACCCCCAGCGGCATGGCGTCGAGCGCCAGCAGCGGCAGGTTCAGGGTGGGAACGCCCACCACCGACGAGAGTTCGCCGTAGATCGAGTTGCCCACCGGCATTCCCACCGGTGCGGCGTCCACCGAATTGAGGGTGACGAACGCGTCGGCGCGGCCCGCCATGGCCTCCCACTGGCGGCGGAAGTCGCGGCACCAGTCCAGCGCTCCGGCGTAGTCCGCGGAGGTCAGTCCCCGGCCCACCTCCACCCGCTCCAGCACCCGCTCGCTCAAGAGCTCCGGGCAGCGGTCGGCATACACCGCCAGCGGGTAGCGGCCTTCATAGGTGAGCATCAGCAGGATGACCTCGGGCAGTTCCCGGAGCTTGTGCTCGATTGCTTCCACCTCAGGGTCGTCGGCGCGGCCCGCCACTTCCACGCCCTTGGAACGCAGCTCTTCGATGTATTCTTCGAAGACCGCCTTGGTCTCGTCCAGGGTCACGTCCCATCCGGCGGTTTCGAGCCGGACCACGCGCCGGGGCTTGCTCGCGGCCGGCAGCGAGGGCTCGCCGTTGAGGCTCGGATGGCCGGGGTCGCCGCCCGCGGTGTGCGAGATGTACCAGGCCGTGCCCCACATGTCCTCCAGAGTGCCGGCGAGAATCCCCAGGTGGGCCAGGCTCGGCGCGGAGGGAAATCCCCCCAGGGTGTTGAGGGCGCCGTAGGAAGCCTTGATGGCGTAGGCGCCGCAGTAGGCCGCCGGGCGCAGCACCGAGCCGCGCACCTGCGTGCCCGTGGCCGCCGGCACCATGCGCGCGCCTACCGCGGCGGCACTGCCGCTGGAGGAGCCGCCGGGGGTGCGCGTCACGTCCCAGGGGTTGCGCGTCGGACCGGGTGCGGCGAAGGCGAACTCCGTGGTCACGGTCTTGCCCAGGATGAGCGCGCCGCCCTTGCGCAGGGCGTGGACCGCGGCCCCGTCCCAGCCGGAGTGCCAGTCCTTGAGCACCGGGCTGCCCACCTCCATGGGCATGTCCTCGGTCTCGTGCACGTCCTTGATGGCCATGGGCATGCCGTCCACCACCGACAGGGTCCGTCCGTCCTTGTAGCGCGCCGCGGCAGCGTCCGCCGCCTTGCGCGCGCCCTCCACGTTCATGCGCACGAAGGCTTTGACTTCCGGTTCCAGGGCGTCGATGGTTTCCAGGCACCGCTCTAGATACGCCCGCGGGGTGTCGCTGCCGTCGAGAAACGCAGGGACCGCGGCAGCGTAGCACAACAGGTTGGCGGTCTTGGGGTCGTAGGGAACTTTGCGTCCAGCCATGGGATCCTTTCAGGGTTGCCGGGCAGCGGAGGAGTTTGCCCGCGAACGGCTCGGTGCTTCACTTTGCCCGGGAACGCGTCGAACCTTGGCATTATAGACAACAAAATGCCAAGAAAAAATGATGAATATGGAAAGCACCAAAGCCCCGAATCGAACGACGATTCGTAAGGTCCGGGTGCTCGCCGGAGTGTGGATCCTGGCGGTGGCCTGCGGCGCGCCGGCCGCGGCGGCGGAGCGCCTGCTCGTGTTTGCGGCGGGCAGCCTCCAGGGTTCGGTGGACGAGGTGGCGCGGGCCTACGAGCGGGCGGGCGGTGCGCGGGTGGCGGTGTCCTATGCGGCGAGTTCCGTCCTGGCGCGGCAGATCGAGCAGGGTGCCGCGGCGGACGTCTACATCTCGGCCAGTCCCAAGTGGATGGACCGGCTGGAGCGCGGGCGCTGGCTGCGCCCGGGGACCCGCGGCAACCTCCTCGGCAACCGGCTGGTGCTGGTGGCGCCGGCGGACCGCGCCGCTCCGGTGACGATCCATACCGGCTTCCCCCTTGAGCGTCTCCTCGACGGCGGGAGGCTGGCCATGGGCGATCCGGCCTACGTCCCCGCTGGGGTCTACGCCAAGGCGGCGCTGAAGACGTTCGGCGTCTGGCGGACGGTGGCGAGCCAGCTTGCCGGCACCCCGGACGTGCGCCGGGCGCTGGCGCTGGTGGCGCGGGGCGAGGCGCTCTACGGCATCGTCTACGCCACCGACGCACAGGCGGACCCGAGAGTCGCGGTGGTGGGGGTCTTCCCCGAGCACTCCCATCCGTCCATCGACTATTCGGCGGCCATCCCCGCCGCCAGCGTCCACCCCGAGGCGGAACGTCTCCTGGGTTTCCTGTGGTCGCCCAAGGCTCGAGCGGCATTCGCGGCCCACGGCTTCGCGGTGCGGGAGCCCTAGTGCCCTCATGTGGTCCCTGAGCCCAGCCGAAGTCGAGGCGCTTGGCCTGAGCGTGCGCATCGCCGCCTGGAGCACGGCGGCGGGCCTTCCGCTGGCCGTGGCGGCGGCCCACGTGCTGGCGCGCCGCGACTTCTGGGGCAAAGAGGTCCTGAACGCCCTGCTGCACATGCCGTTGGTGCTGCCGCCGGTGGTGACCGGCTACCTGCTGCTCCTGCTGCTGGGGCGCCGCGGCCTGGTGGGCGCGTGGCTCGAGCAGACCTTCGGCCTGGTGTTCGCCTTTCGCTGGACCGGCGCGGTGGTGGCCGCGGCGGTGGTGGCCTTCCCCTTGATGGTCCGGCCCATCCGCCTCAGCCTGGAGGCCGTCGACCCGCGCCTGGAGTCCGCCGCCATGACTCTTGGAGCCAACCGTTTCTGGGCCTGGCTCACGGTGACGCTGCCGCTGAGCCTCCCGGGCGTGCTGGTGGGCGCCATCCTCGGCTTCACCCGGAGCCTCGGGGAGTTCGGCGCCACGGTCACGTTCGTGTCGAACATCCCCGGCGAGACCCAGACCCTGTCCCTGGCGGTCTATTCCGCGCTCCAGGTGCCCGGCGGGGAGCCGGGCGCCCTGCGCCTCACCGTCATCATCGTCGTGGTCACCATCGTGGCGCTGGTGGCGTCGGAGATGCTGGGGCGCTACGTCGCGCGCAGGACCCGGGGGTACGCGAGTGCTTGAAGTAGATGTCGAGCGCCGCCTCGGGGACTTCCGCATCGAGGCCCGATTCCGCAGCGACCGTGGGGTCACGGCCCTGTTCGGCCGCTCCGGCGCCGGCAAGACGTCCATCGTGAACATGGTGAGCGGGCTCCTGAGGCCCGACCGCGGGCGCATCGCGGTGGACGGCCACGTGCTCTTCGACAGCGCCGCGGGCATCGACCTGCCGCCGTGGAAGCGGCGCATCGGCTACGTGTTCCAGGAAGGGCGCCTGTTCCCCCACTTGACCGTGCGCCGCAACCTGCTCTACGGCTGGCGCTTCGCTCCCGCCGCCGAGCGCTACCTGACCATGGAACAGGCGGTCGCGCTCCTGGATCTGGGCGCCCTGCTGCGACGCCGCCCGCCCTCGCTATCGGGCGGCGAGAAGCAGCGCGTGGCCATGGGGCGAGCGCTCCTGAGCAGCCCGAGGGCGCTCTTGTTGGACGAGCCCCTGGCGTCCCTCGACGTGCTCATGAAGCGGGAAATCCTGCCGTACATCGAGCGCCTCGACGAGATGGGCATTCCCATCCTCTACGTGAGCCATTCCCTCGACGAGGTGTCGCGGCTGGCGCGCAACCTCGTGCTGGTGTCCGCGGGCCGGGTCACGGCGTCCGGCGAAGTGGACGAGATCCTGAACCGGCTGGAGTTGTGGTCCCCGGAGGACGAAACGGAGACCGGCACCATGCTGACCACGCGGGTCGCGCGCCACGACGCCGAGGGCGGCATCACGCACCTCGATTTCCGCGGCGGCGAGTTGCGGGTGCCGCTGGCGGACATCCCGGAAGGGGTCGCGGTGCGCGTGTGGATCCGCGCGCGGGATGTGGGCGTGGCCACGGAGCGGCCGCGCGGACTGAGCCTGCGCAACGTGCTCAAGGGGACCCTGGTGGAGATAGGTGGGGGCGGCGCCGGCCCGGTGACGGAGCTCAGGCTGCGCATCGGCGACACCACGCTCACCGCGCTCGTGACCCGGGGGGCGGTGCGCGAGCTGGCGCTTGCGCCCGGCCAGGAGGTCTACGCCCTCATCAAGAGCGCCAACCTCGACCGGCGCCAACTCAGCCTGGTGGCGGCGATGGCGGGGCCGGGGAGCCCGCTTTGAACAGCACATCTCGAAGCACCTTCTCGTCCCTGCGCAACCGCGACTTCCGGTACTTGTGGGCCGGCACCTGTTTCCTGAGCGGCGGGTTGTGGATCCAGCAGGTGACCCTGGGTTGGGCCACGTACGAGATGACGGGGTCGTCCATATTGCTGGGGGCGATCAACGGCCTGCGCTTCGTGCCCTTTCTCATCTTCAGCCCGCTGGCCGGGGTGGCCGCGGACCGCACGGACCGGCGCCGGCTCATGATGACCACCCAGTGGTGTGTGCTGCTCACGGCCTTGGGCATGGGCGTGGTGGTGAGCCTGGGCCTGCTGGAGGTGTGGCACCTGTTCGCCTTCACCCTGGTGACCGGCGTGGTGTGGTCCTTCAGCGAGCCGGTGCGCCAAGCGCTCATCCCCGACGTGGTGCCGCGCGCGGAGCTGATGAACGCCGTGGCGCTCAACTCCGCGGCCTTCAACTTCACCAAGATCATCGGCCCCAGCGTGGGCGGAGTGCTCATCGTCGCGTTCGGCCTGGCGGGCAACTTCTACATCCAGAGCGCCACCTACCTGTTTGTGCTGTGGATGATCTACCAGATGCACGTGCCCGAGCGGATCAGCGAGGCGGCGCGCTCGTCGGTGTTGAGCAACCTGCGCGAGGGAATCCGCTACGTGTGGGCGGACCCGGTGGTGTTCGCGGTCATGGCCACCGCCATGATCCCGCGCCTCTTCGCCATGCCCTACCAGGCGCTGATGCCCATCTTCCAGAAGGACGTGCTGCAGGTGGGCGCGGACGGCCTGGGCCTCATGATGGCGGCGCCAGGGTTGGGCGCCATGCTGGCCATGCTGAGCGTCGCCCATTTCGCCAGCCGGGTGAGTCGCCCCGGCCTCCTGATGCTCTCCGCGCTGGTGCTGCAGGGGGTCTTTCTCGCCCTGTTCGCGCTGGTGCGCACGCTGCCGCTGGCGCTGCTGACCCTGGTCGTCGTCGGCGGATTCCAGGTGCTGTTCATGTCCGTCTCCAACATGGTGCTGCACATGACCGTGCCGGACCAACTGCGCGGCAGGGTCATGAGCATCTACATGCTCGACCGCGGCATCACCCCGGCCGGAGCCTTGCTCGCCGGCATCAGCGCGCACTTCGTCGGCGCTCCCTACACCGTGCTGGGCATGGGCGCCCTCGTGCTCGTGCTGGCCGCCGTGGTGATCCTGTTCCTGCCGAGCCTGCGCAAGGTGCGGGCGTGAGGGCCGAGTCCCAGCCACCCCCGAGTCGTCATTCCCGCGGAACAGGCTGTGTCAATACTCTGCTT
>JAJDXX010000073.1 GCA_022823055.1 Candidatus Binatia bacterium
GGCCCCACCCCTCCTGGATTCCCGCTTTCGCGGGAATGACGGTTGGGGGGGTCTCTGCCACATGAGTTTCGATACAGGCTGTTCCGCGGGAATGACGTTTCGGGGCGTGGGCGCCAGTCGGTACCGAGTGGGTTTGGCACAGCCTGTTGCACGGGAATGACGGAGGAAGAGGTGGTGGCAATGACGGTGCGGGGCCAAGCCCGCGCACCGGTAACGTAGCCGTATCCTCAGCGCCGCGGCAGCCGCAAAATCTCCCGCCGCACCATGTCCTGCCAGGACGCGCCCAGGCGGTCGGTCCAGTTGCCGGGCATGTCGATGATCTGACCCTTGCGCTTGAATGAATGGGCGAGGCCCAGGGCTTCGGCCAGCAGGGATTCGCGCCGGCGGCTCGCCCTTGGGCGTCCGAAGGTGCGGCCCACGGGGTTGTCGACGCACACGGCCCTCGGGGGCTTGACCCGCTCCACGATGTCGCGCACGGTGCCGATGAGCAGCGTCGGGATGCCCGAGGCCTCAACGACGTTGGCGACGAGACTCACGGTCTCGTGGCAGTAGGGTCAATAGGGGACCATGAGCGCCAAGTCCACGCGCATGGACGCGAGCCCGCGCGCCAGCTCCGGCGCGAGCGTTCCGGTGATGGCCTCGTGGTCCGAGACCCCGCCGTAGATGGAGAAGTGCGCCTGGGCGACGCTGCCGACGACGCCCTTGGTCGCGAGCTCCTTCAGCGCCTGCCTGGGGAAGGCGACTTCGGCGTCCATGCGTATGTGGGCGCCCACGGGAGAGTGATGGTCGACGGTGACCTCGACGTCCGGATTCCCGGCGATACGGCGATGGCTCGTGTCTCCCCCGGCGGTGAACGCGAGCTGGTTGGTCTGGCGGATGGCCGCGCTTGTGACGATGCTCACGCGCATTTCGTTCAGCGGCTTCGCCAGCGGCTGCCACGCGATCCTCGGCGCGCGTCGCAGCTTGCGCGGCGGCTTCGGGGCGGCGCGCTCCGCCAGGATGGGCAGATAGTCCAGAGCCACGACTAGCTCGCCTCGGTCACGTACACGGGGCCGCCCTTGCCGATGCGTTCCCGGTCCTCCCGCGGCAGTTCCTTGATGTCCCTGCGCAGTTCGTAGTTGATGTGCTTGATGTCCTCGGACGGACCCGAGCGGTTGCCCATGAGGATCATCGGGCCGGTGCCGGAGTTCTCGAGCTGGTAGAAGTCGCCGCCGTGGATGAGCGCCACCATGCCCGGCGTCAGCACCGCCTTGCCGCCGTCCGGGAAGTGCATGGTGCACTCGCCGTCCATGACGTAGAAGCTCTGGTCGGCGTTGTGGCAGTGCATGTCGTCCCTGTCACCGGGCTCGGGATAGACGTGCACCCAGGTGTGGAAGCGCTTGGTGTTGAGCACGACCTCTCGCTTCAGGTCCTTGCGTCCCTTGTCCATCAGGTCCATGACTTCGATGGCCATATCGTTCTCCCTTCCGAGAAAGAAACTCAACCGTGTCTGTTCAGACTCCAGGCCGCCGTGCTCGTGACGCCCGCGCTCACGCGGCGCGGTCCCACTTGTCGACGTCCACTTCCCAGCCCTTGTTCTGGGACAGGTCCAGGGCGTTGCCTTCGGGATCGCGGAAGCGGAACTCGGCATAGGGCCGGTCCGGCGGACGCGGCTTCACCGCTACCACGCTTCCCAGGTCGTCCAGCTTCTGCGCCAGGTCGCTCACCAGGAAACCCATGTGGTTCACGCCGAAGCGCTTCTCGTGGCCGACGCTGGAGGTGAAGAACGGGTGGATGGCGAGGTTGGTGGAGCCGTCGCCGCAGAAGCGGTTGAGCAGGCCGTTGCGCCGCCGCTCGTAGCTGTTCCCGACCTCACGGAGCCCCAGCACCTGGACGTAGAATTGGAGGATCATCTCCGGGTCGAGGGCGTTGAAAGCGACGTGAGCGATGCGCGGCAACTCGGGCTCCCCCTCCACTCCGAAGCTCCCTTCCGAGAGGGTCACGGGATTGCACTCCGGGTCGAAAATGCGGATCGTGCCGTGGTGCAGGCCGCCGGGCTCGGCGATCACCATGCCCCGGGGGTTGAACTTCTGGTAGCGTGCGCGTACCTCGGCGAGACTCTCCACCTGAAGGCCGATGTGGTGCAGCCCCCGCCGTGTGTACAGTTCGCCCAGCGATTGGCGCTTGCGGAACAGGGTGAGGTTGTAGAGGCCCTCGGTGAGGGAGACGTCTCCTTCCGGCGAGCGTCCCAGCTCCTTCATGCCGAGGTACTGGGTGTAGAAGCCCGCCAGTGCGTCGGGGTCCCTGCTCAGTGCGGCCACGTAGCGTATTCTGGCCATGTTCGTCCCTCCTCCGTGCGGCGCGGGCGCCGGTCAGGTTTGGCTGTGCCGATACGGGTAGTGTATAGTCTCGTTTCAATTCGCGGTGCAACCTTTTATGGAAGGAGCGACGATTACATGCCGGATCCCAAACTGACCATGGCTCTGTCCCACTACGACAGGCACGTGCCGCTGTTCGACGGGAGCGTCAACGCCGAAGGCCTGGACCTCGAAGTGCTGGAGATAGGCCAGTCCCACCCGCTGAGGCACGGTTCCCGGCGCCACGAGCGCATGCTCCAGGGCGAGTTCGACATCGCCGAGCTATCGCTGTCGTCGTACCTCATCTCCCAGAGTCGCGACATGCCCATCAAGGCCATCCCGGTGTTCCCGCGGCGCCTGTTCAGCCTGTCGCAGATGTGGGTCAACGTGGACGCGGGCATCGAGTCGCCCAGAGATCTCGTCGGCCGGACCGTGGGCCTCAGCACCTTCCAGACGACCCTCTCCGTGCTGGCCAAGGGCGACCTGCAGAGCGAGTACGACGTGCCCTGGCGCGAGATCAACTGGGTCATCGACCGTCCCGAGGCGTTGCCCATCCAGGCCGAAGGCGTGAGCATCCGCTACCTGGAGAAGGGCGAGAGCATCGGCGCCATGCTGGAGCGGGGCGAGATCGACGCCCTGATGATGCCCCATCCGCCGGACGAGGTGGTGGACGGCTCGGACAAGATCCGCCGGCTGTTCCGCGACGCCCGCGCCGAGGAGCTCAAGTACTACCGCAAGAACGGCTTCTACCCCATCATGCACGTGGTCGCCTTCAAGAACGAAGTGCTGGACAAGTATCCCTTTGCCGTGCAGAGCGTCATGGACGCCTTCGAGAACGCCAAGACGGCGTGCCGCGAGTACTACTCCGACCCCAACTGGTCCAGCCTGGCGTGGACCCGGCACCTTTACGAAGAGGAGAGGGACGCCTTGGGCGAGGACTACTGGCCCTACGGCCTCAAGCGCAACCGCGCCAACCTGGAACGCTTCATGGGCTACTCCCACGACCAGGGGCTCATGGACAGGGCCGTGGCGGTGGAGGAGCTGTTCGTGGAGTCGACGCTGGACTCTTGAGACAGAGAGGCGCCGGAGCGGTACCCAGGGGGTCCGCGCCGGTGCCTCGCCACACCGCCGCGAACGCGGCATTCCCGATCCAATGATCATCACCGCCGCAAAAGCGGCGTTCCCGACCCATTGACCATCATGCCGACCCAACAGGAGATTCACGGCGTATCCGACGCGGAGTTCGTCGAACGCATGGTGGAGCGCTACCCCAGGCGCTTCAACGACCAGTACTGGTCCGTGTTCAGGGCCAACGTGGGGCGACATCTCCCCGCCGAGCCCGCCATCGTCGATCTGGGCTGTGGCCCGGGCTTGTTCCTGCGCGACGTCTCCGAACGCCACCAAGACGGCCGGCTCTATGGCTTCGACGTCACCCCGGCCATGATCGAGCATGCCCGCGGATTGCGCTACCGGGGCGCGCCTCCGACCCTGGTGGTGCACGACGTCGAAAGAGAGCCGTTGCCGCTGGGCGCCGGCGGCATGGACCTCGTGTCCATGACCGGAGTGCTCCACGTGCTGGACGACCCCTTTGCCGTCCTGGCGGAAGTCCAGCGGGTGCTTCGTCCCGGCGGCCTGTTCCTGCTCGACGACTGGGTGCGCATGCCCCTGGCCCGTTACACCCAGGACAGGCCCCGCGACCGCACCGAGCCGCCCGAGCGCCAGCGCGCCGGCTGGCTCCGCATGTTCCCGTTCCACAACAAGTACACCGCGGACGACTGGAAGTGGCTGCTGGCCGAAGCCGGCTTCTCGCTGGTGTCCAGCGTTCAGATCCGCCCGCAGTCGCAGATCTTCGTGGCGGTGGCGCGGACGCCGTTCGAATGAGTCAGCTTGCCCGCTGGCCGTTGCCGTCTTCCTCGCGGTAGAGCCCGAGCCGTTCCAGGAGAGGGCGGTCCGTGGCGGAAAAGAGGATGGCGGGCTCCGTGTCGGAGACGTTCCTGTGTCGATGCCAACTCCAGTTGGGAACGACCATGAAATCCCCTTCTTCCCAGGCGAGTTCCGTGTCTTCGACTTCGACAACGCCGGAGCCGCGGAAACCATGGTACAGGTGGTTGGCGGTGTGGCGGTGAAGCAAGGTGTCCTCTCCCGGGTCCAGCATCTGAATCCAGCACGAAAACGTCGGAAACGTCGGTCCCCCCGTGACCGCGTCGCGGTATTCGAGACAGCGCCCGTCGTAAGCGCTCTTGTCTTCGGCGAGCATCTCGGTCAGAGCGGGCAAGGTCTCGCGCCACTTGTAGACCAGTTGTTTGAGGCTCCTTCCCGGAGGGGCGAGGCCGCCGGGATTTCGGACCGTGGTGTCGGTGTTGCTGTTGAAGAGCTTCAGCTCCTCGGCGGGGTGCGGCTCTTGAAACATCGTGCGCAGCATGGCCATGAGGCCCACGTCGAGAACGTCGATCCAGACTGCGTCCCCACCGGATTCATTGATGTGGTTGTGCCAGCTCCAGTTCGGCTGAACCACGAGGTCGCCCGGCTCCATGACGGATTTCTCGCCGTTGGTGACGGTGTAGGCATCCGTTCCCCCTTCAAGAATGAACCGTATGGCCGCGGCCGTGTGCCGATGGGCGTATACGGCCTCCCCGGGCTTGACCAACTGCACCGCCATGACCAGCGTGTGGCTCGTTCCTCCCGCGATGTCCGGATGGACGAGCGTGATGGCTCGCCGGGAGCCCTTGAAATTCGTTGGCACAATTCTTGACGCGGCCTCCAGTCCCTCCTGAATCTTCGCCCACCTCCAGAGATAGGGCCCGCCGAACGGGCGAGGCTCGGTGAAGTACCGCTCTTCGCCGACCCACAATCCCCTCATGGACTCGCGTTCGAGGAGATCGTCCAGGGTCTTCAGGTCGGTGATTCGTTGGGTGCCCGCCACAAGACTTTCCCGAATCCGGCCTACCGGCTTTCCTCCAACTGCGGCATCACCTCCTTGTGGAAGAGGTCCAGGGAAGCGAGCACCTTGCTGTGAGGAAGGTTGCCGATGTGGAACATGCCCATGAAGTGTTCGGCGCCGACGGTACTCATTTGGGCGTTGAGTTGCCGGGCGACGGTGTCCGGGCTGCCGGCGCAGATGTAGCCTACCCGGCACAGATCTTCCCAACCGAGCCTCGAGAAGTCATGCCGTTCGCGGTTCTCTTCGCGAAAGTAGTTGAACGACTTGTCGGTGTAGAGGGCCTGTCTCACCCGCGCGCCCTCGGCGCTGGCCGTCTGCTTGAATCCGCGATTGAGGAGGGTGAAGAAGTAGCGCAATGCCGGTTCGGCGATCTCGCGCGCCTTCTCGTCCGTTTCAGCCACGTAGATGTGCCGGCACAGAATGAACTGCCCGGGGTCGGCTTCCCAACCGTCGTCACGGGCCACCTTGCGGTAGTAGTTGAACGTGTCCTCGATCTGGCTGGCGGTCTGGTACACTTGGGCGATGGGGATACGGCGTCGTGCACACCATTCGATGGATTCGGCGCTGCGCGCGGCCACCCAGATGGGCGGGTGGGGCTGCTGGACCGGGCGGGGCCAGGTGGCGCAGTTCTCGAGGTGGAAGAACTTGCCGTGGTAGCTCCAGACAGGCTCGCTCCATGCCCGCAGGATCAGCTCGAACGCCTCTTCGAAACGCCCGCGCGATTCGTTCGGGTCGATGTTGTACCAAAGGTATTCCGGAGGGATGCCGCGCACGAAGCCCGCGATCAGCCGGCCTCCCGACATGCAGTCGACCATGGCGTACTCCTCCGCGACACGGACCGGGTGGTGACGCAACGGCAGGACGTTCCCGAGCACGCCGATCTTGATCCGGCTGGTCCTCTGGCTTAGAGCCGCGGCAACGAGGTTGGGCGAGGGCATGGTGCCGTAGGCGCTGTAGTGGTGTTCGTTGAACAGTACGCCTTCGAAGCCGAGTTGTTCGCAGTGCTCCATTTCGTAGAAGTGCTCTTCGTAGTTGCGACAGCCCTCCATCGGATCGAACAGGTTGCTGGGCAAGGGCGTGCCCGGAATGTCCATGGGCACGTGCGGATAGGCGAGAAGGTCGAAGTTGTATATTTTCATTGGCTCCGTTCCGGGCTAGGCGTAGCTCTCGTAGATGCTTTCGAACTTGCCCAGTTTCAGGCGCACCGTGTGCTGCGCGGCCTCGCGCACCAACTGCTGTTCCCGCGGCGTCACGGCCATGCGGGCGATGACCTCCGAGGCCTGCGCCGTGTGCTCCTCGTCCGCCACCATGTGAACGGTAAAGAACTCGCACGCATCGTCTCCAAGGCCGTAGTGCTTCCGCGCATGGGTGTTGAACTCTTCCGAGTAGCGGCGCACCATGCTCTCGTCCACCAGAGCTCCGACCCGGTTCTCCGCGGGCGAACCCAACAGCATGCCGTGGATCATTCGGCTGGTGTGCACCAGGCACCCGAAGACCGGGGTGGCATTGGTGAAATCCTCTTCGCCGAGCCCCAGCGCGAGGCCGAAGCGCTTCGCCAGGTCCGGATGGGTCCGTTCTTCCTCGAACTGGTACGAGAAGTGGTCGAACAGTTGCGTGTCGTGCGCGTTCTTGACCATGCACAGGGCAAAGCCCTTGAGCAGCACGACGTTGTGGAGGTAGTGCTGCAACGACCATCCCTGAAGCCTTCGGACCGACAGCTTCCCTTCGCGCAGTTCGCGGAAATAGCGGCTCTCCATCAATTGCCGGATGCCGGGCTCGATGATGTCTTTGGTAATGGAGTCGACGAATGCTTCGTTTGCCATGGTGACCAACCTTCCCGTCCCCCCTTACTGCGATCGTCTCGGGCGTGTCAACAGAGCCGCATGCCGTTTCCCGAACCGTGCGTGAACCAACGGCGCCGCCTGCTTCGCGGTTGACAACGTTTCCGGCCCCGTCGTAGTTTCCGGCCTTTCAGTGGATTTCGCTTCTCCCGCGCTGCACATGAGGAGGTGTCTAATGAACGGCAATAGCGGAACACGAACCAGAGTCGCCCTGTTCGGTCTTGCGGTCGTCCTTTGCGTCGGGCTTTACCCTGGGGCGGCGGTCCACGGGGCGGGCTCCTCGTTCTACGAGGGCAAGACCGTCAAGATCATCGTCGGCCTCAGTCCGGGAGGCGGGTTCGACACGTTCGCGCGGATTCTGGCCCGACATCTCCCGCTCCATCTTCCGGGGAAGCCCAAGATCATCGTACAGAACATGCCGGGTGCGGGCAGCCTCGTGGCTGCCAACAGGGTCTACGCGGAACAGCCCGGGGACGGGCTGACCATCGTCAACTTCGCCACCGGGATCGTGATGCAGTCATTGTTGGGAGATCCCGCGGCCAAGTTCGACCCTCTCAAGTTCATGTACCTCGGCGACCCATCGCTGCCGGCCCTGCCAAGAGTGCTGTGGGTCCGGGGTGACCTGCCGGTGCGCACGCTCGCGGACCTGAAAGCCAGGAAAGAACCTCTCGCCGTCGGGGCAACGGGCGTAGGCCAATCCGCCGCCATCATGGGTGAGTTCGAGCGTTATCTCGGACTCCCCGTCAAGGTCGTCTTCGGCTACAGGGGCTCCGCCGGCATCCTGGCGGCATTGGAGCGCAAGGAACTGGAGGGTATGAACCTCTCCCTTCATTTCGTCCAGGACCGGTACGGCCGGTTCATCGAAAACGGTACCATCCGGCCGTTGCTGGCCATAGGGGAAGCCCCCGGGGCGGAAGCGCCGCCGGGAGTGGCGACCTTGAAGGACTTGAAGCTCAGCTCCGACCAGCGGAAGATGGCCGATTTCCTGATCCGGAGCTGGAGCATTCTACGGCTGTACGCGGTGCCTCCGGGCACGCCCGCCGACCGCTTCGAACTCTTGCAGGCAGGCTTTCTCAAGGCGCTCGCCAGTCCCAAGTTCATCAGCGAGGCCAAGCGTCAGGGCGTCAGGGTCGCCCCGCGCTCGGGGAAGGAGGTCTCCCGGATCATCCAGCACATGACCGAAGCTCCGCCGGGAATCGTTGCGCAGTACAAGAAGTTCCTTGGTTTGAAGAAGTAGAAGACCGGACCGGTTGCTCCACGGAACGCCGGTTCCCTCGGTCTCGACAGTACGGTTTCGCGGCGGTTGGTTTGACCCTCGCCACGCGGGTTGCTATCACTTCCCGCATCCAAACCGCCCCGGAAACGTTCCGGACAGGGAGCTTTCATGGACAGTCACGAATTCACCAAGAAGGTGCAGCAGCGCGTCAAGGACTTCTGCAAGGGTCTGGACGACAACCTGCCCGCCTACAGCTACATTCCGCTCAACACCGACGAGATGCGCATCAAGGTGATGCAGAGCCGCCTATTCAACGAGGTTCGCGCCGCCGAGGTCTTCGGGACCTGGCTCAAGACCACGCCCGAGTTGGAGGTGAAGGCCATTCTGGCGGAAGCCATCCACGAGGAGTTCGTCCACGCGGAGTACCTTTCGGAAGCCCTGAAGAGCAAGGGTGCGGTTCCCTACGACTACAAGCCGGTACCCGCGCAGATGGCGATGTTCAACGGGTTCGAGGCCTTGACGACCACCTGTGAGCGCATCGCCGCGTTTCCGTTCGCCGGCGAGGGCGTGGCCGACTACCTCATCGGGAAGAGCCTGCAGGCGGGCACCGTGCCGGAGTGGGTCACCGGCCCCTACCAGAAGATCCACGACGACGAGGAGGAGCACGGCAACTACCCCTTCGACCTGCTCGTCAAGTACGCCACCACCCCCGAGATCCAGGACCGCGTGGCGCGCGCCGTGGAGATGAGCCTCATGCTCCGGCGCCAGTACTTCGACAACCTGGATCGCTGGGTGTACGAGGATAGCTGGTCGTAGGGGCCGAGGTCGGCGCCGTCACGGCAACAAGAGCCCGGACCGCAGCAGCGCCTGGCGGATGCGTTCGCGCTCGCCGTCGCCGATGCGCCGGAGGGGCGGGCGGACGACGGCCTTGTCGATGCGTCCCAGCAGCGCCAGCGCTTCCTTCATGCGGTTGTGCATGTCCACGAAGGGCGGCGCGTAGAACACCTCCACCAGCGGAGCCAGGCGGTCGTTGAGGCGGCGGCCGGCTTCCAGGTCCCCGGCCTGCACCGCGCGAAAGAGATCGGCGTGCAGATCGGCGGTCACGCTGCCCATTCCCGAAATGGAGCCGTCCGCTCCCAGCACGTAGCTCGCGAACAGCGACATGGTGTAGCTGCTCAGCATGGCAACGGGCCGGCCGGTGCCGCGCAGCGCGCGCAGATTGGCCTCCAGGGCCACCATGTCGTTGCTCCAGTCCTTGACTCCCACCACGCGGTCGATCTCCGCCAGCCGCGCCAGGGTCTCGGGATCGTAGCCGATGCCGATGGCCGGCGGATACTCGAAGACGATGAGCGGCAGGTCGGTGGCCTCGGCGATGGTCTCGAAGTGGACGACGGCCATCTCGGGCCGGAGCCGGGCGCCCCACATGAACAGCGTCGGCGGGAAGACCAGGAGGCCGGCCGCGCCTTCCGCCTTGGCGTCCCTGGCAAGCTCGGCGGCCTCCAGGGTGTTGTCCGTGTAAATGCCCGAGATGAGCTCGACCCGGTCGCCTACCGCGTCGGCGGCGATGGCCAGCGCCCGGCGCCGCTCCTCACGGTCCAGCGACGACACCTCGCCGGCGTGGCCGTTGCAGACGATGGCGTTGACGCCGTCCACGTCCGCCAGCCAGGACAGATGTCTCCGGTAGTTGACCTCGTCGAAGGACAGGTCCTCGTTGAAGGGCAGCAGATTGGCCGGGATGGCGCCTTTGAAACGGAGTGTGCCGGTCATGGTTCACCTCCTCCACGCGAACTATAGGGCGCGGGAGGTTCACGGGCAAGGCCGTGAAACCGTGGATGCGCCTCCTGGTGCGATTCTAGTGCGTATCGAAGATCTTCTGATAACGCGCCATCGCCGCCACCGACGCCTCGCGTTCCCGCGCGGTGGGGTTGCGGGGGTCGCGTGCCTTGGGCAGGCGTCCCAGGCGCAGCATGGCGGCGCGCAGCAGCACGCGCGCCTTGGTGGCGTCGAGGTTGTTGCCTTCGATCGTGAGATCGTTGGGATTGGAGGGCAGAGCGCCCTCCGGGTCGCCGCGGCTCACCCGCACCACCGGCATGCCGTGGTAGGTTGCGATGGCGAGGGCCGCGGTCTGGCTGTGGAGCGCCGAGCCCGTGCCCGCTCCCCCCTCCAGCACGAAGCCGTGGAACCGCGGCGCCCCCGGTTCCGCGGACGCTTGCTGCGCGAGGCCGCGTTCGATGCGCGCCATGATGTCCACTTCCACGTCCGGGTCCGCCGTGTCTTCCTCCGCCATGTAATGGCCGTACTTCACCATGTGCACGGGTGCGATGACATCGCCGCGCAGGGCGCCGTCGTCATCCTTGATACGGATGCCCGCGGTTTCCGGGCTGTCGCCGTATTCCTGGAAGCGGACCTCGGCGGGCAGGTCACTCACCGCAAGGCCGGACGTGCCCGTGGTGCGGTAAACGGGACGGAACCACACGCGCACCTCCGGACTCGCGCTCCCGAGGACGCCGCCGTGTCCGCCCGTGGCGCGGTAGCCGCCCGGCCGCGCGTCGCCCTTCTTGAAGTTGCGCGCCGCGAATATCTGCTCGTCCACGATGCCCACCGCGCCGAGTCCCGTGCCGAGTCCCGAGGCGATATAGCGCGTCGCGTCCACGATGTTGTGGTCCCCATCGTTGGCCAGCGAGCCGTGGGGACGCTGTGACGAGATGCCCACGAAGGGCAGGGTGGTGTCCAGCACCAGGCTCAGCCAGTAGAGGGTTTCCTCGACGTGGGGGCTTCCTTCCAGCCAGATGAAGCCGTCGTAACGCCCCGTGTCGATGGTCCGCTGGACCACGTTGACCGCCCGGGCCATGGCCGAACCGGGCAGGAACTTGCCCAGGGGCCTCGGGCTGTAGGGGAAGAAGTCGCGCCCGGCCACCTCTCCCTGCCGCAAGTAGCCCGCCGGGGGGAGTACGCGCACGAAGTCGAACTCCGCCAGCCGGTCCAGTTCGCTCGCCGCCCCGTCGTGGCCGCGCCCGCCCAGCCCGCGGTCGATGTCCTCGAACAGCCGCGACGCATCCGGGAAGAACGTTTGCCGCCCGCCGTAACCGGTGGCCGCGTCGCGCAGGTCGCTCTCCTCGAAAGGCGTTCCGTCACCGGAGCCGTCGGCGCGGCGCGCCATGTAGGGCAGGGGATAGGAGCCGTCCTCCGGGCGCAGCTCCACCTCGTAGTACGGCTTGCCGTCGTCGTGGTAGACACCAGGCGCGTCGGATTCCAACGGGTGCGCGCTGAACTTCTCGATGCGCACTCGCACGGGCTCGTGCAGGCGCTGCGGGACGAGGTGGTCGAACCGTCCTTCCAGTTGCCGGTCGCCCGCCACCCGCCCCTTGTTGCTCGTCACCAGCGCGGGCGTGTTGGCGATGGTGGCGCGCGGTCCCGAGAACACCGCGATGCGTGGCTTGGGCATGGAAAGCCTCCGTCAGAAAACGACCCGCCCCTCCGCCCACGCCCGGATCAGGTGGTGGGCGATGGCAACGGGGTCGGGCACGCGCAGGTTGGGGTTCTCGCCGGCCAGGGCGGCCAGGACCTCGTCCCGTGTGAACCAGCGCACGTCGGTCATCTCCTCGTCGTCCTTGGCGATGTCGGTGGTCAGGGCCTTGCCGTGGCAGCCGATCATGAGCGAGGAGGGGAAAGGCCAGGGTTGCGAGGAGTGGTAGCGCACCTCGCCCACGGTGATGCCGGCTTCCTCCTTGACTTCCCGCCGCACGGCCTCCTCGATGCACTCGGCCTGGTCGATGAAGCCCGCCAGGGCGGAATAGCGGCCGGACCGCGCCAAGCGTCCGCGGGACTGTCCCAGTAGGGCGCGCTCGCCGTCGGTGACGACCATGATGGCCACTGGGTCGGTGCGCGGGAAGTGCTCGGCGTTGCACGCGTTGCACTTGCGCACCTGTCCGCCGCGCCCCTGCTCGGTGGGGCCGCCGCACACGCCGCAGAAGCGGTGCCGGCGGTGCCAGTCCACCTGCGCCTTGCTCTGAGCCAGCATGCCCACGTCCTCGGGCTTGAGCTGGGCGGCCGCGGCCCGCGCCTCGACGAAGCCCCAGGGCTCCTCGAGGCTCAGCGCCCGGAGCGGTTCCGTGACCTCGGAGACGTCCACGGCGAAGTGGGCGGTACCGTCCATGAGGCCGAGGAACACGGGCGGTACGTCAACGCCCAGTTTTTCGATGTCAGCGGGCTTCACCCACCCGAGTTCCGCGCTGTCGCCGTTGCGCAGCAGGATGTCGAGCTGCCACAGCGGCAGGAAGCGGGAACGGGGGTCGCGCGCCGCCTGCCTGAGCCAGTCCTCGTCCCGGCGCTGCACGTCGCCCCGGTCCAGGGGATTGCCGGAAAAAACGTGTGTCGTCATAACCGCGGGTGGCTCCTATGCCTGTGCGTCCTTCCCGCCCGCGGGAATGACGATTCGAGGCGTCGGCACCATGTCTACACGAGCCCCCAGGTGCGCCGCAGCCACCATTCCGCCCCCAGCAGCAGCACCGCGAGCACAAACAGGAGCGGCTCGTTCCACAAGGCCACGCGACTGCGCGCCACGATGCGGGACGGCGCGGCCTGCTCCATCAAGCGCTCGAACTCCGACCAGTGGGCGTCGGTGAGGGAGGCGGCGGGGACGAACAGCCCCTGGCTGCGCGCGGCCACGGTTTGCAGCAGCTCCGGCCGCGGCCGGCCGTCGTCGTTCTCCTCCGAGGGCAGCGCCACGAGGAAGTTGTGGGCGGCGCTTCCCAAGGGCTGTCCCGCCGCCGCGGCCCGCGCGACGATGCGGTGGGAGCCTTCCACGCGCGGCGTGAACTCGGCGCGGTACTCGCCGGGCTGATCGGTGGGCGACGCTTCCAGCGGCGACTGTTCGCCCTCCGGCCCGGTCGCCACCACCTGCAGCACCGGGTCCTTGGCCGGGGTGTGGTCGTCGCGCAACACCCGGATGCGGAACTCGTGCTTTTCTCCGGGCTGCCGGGAGCCGCCCACCGCGAGGATCTGCACCTGGTTGAAGGCGGGTTCCCGGGCGAGCCAGCGGACGCTGTTGCGGATCAGCTTCAGGTGGAGCTGGGGATTCTGGTTGCGTCCCACCGCGTCGAAGTTCCAGCGCCACAGATCGTCGCTGGCGAAAGCCAGCGAACGCCCGTCGTGGTAGCGCCGCACGGTCAGCAGCGGCATGTGCCGTCCGCGAACCTCCGCCGAGAGCAGCACCTCGCCGTCGGCCTGCGCCACCTCGTTGAGGGTAGTCAGCGGCGGCAGCGTGCTCCATGCCTCTTCGTTGGCCTCGGGGTCGGCGAAGACCCGCGTGAGCGGGTGCGCCCTGCCCGCAGGCGTCAGGCCGGGACGCGCGGCCACGCCGGTGCGGAAGGCGCCGCGCCCGTCGAGCTTGACCGGCAACACGGTGCTGAGGGCCGTCTGATGGTAGCCGCCGCGGTCGAACGCGCGCGCGCCGCCGAGCATGGCGATGCCGCCGCCGTCGCGCACGAAGTCGCGGATGTTCTCGAAGTAGAGCGGGTTGAAGTAGGTGCGGTGCGAGAAGTCGTCGAGAATCAGCACGTCGAAGTTCTTCAATTCCTCGATGAAGATCTCGTCTATGGGGAAGGGGATCAGGCTCATCTCGTTCTCGCGCACGTCCACCACGTCGCTGGGGGTGCGCAGGAAGACGAACGAAACCAACTCCAGGAACGGGTCCTGCTTCAGCGCGAAGCGCAGGAATCGGTAGTTCCACGAGGGCGATCCGGACAGGGTCAGCACCCGGAGCTTGTCCCGCCGTACCTCCATCCGGAACGCCTTGCGGTTGTTGCGGGCGATGCTCTCGTCCGCCTGTTCGGGCAGCGTCAGGGTGAAGCCGTGGGTCCCCAGCTCCCGCGGCGTGTAGTTCAGCGTGACGCGGTTCTCGTAGGCGTCGCGGTCGATGGTGATGGGGTGCGTGGAGATCAGGTTCCGGCCCAGGTTGAAGTAGAGGGGCACCTGGATTCCGGCCATGCCGAAGGCCTGGATGGTGAACTCGATGGCGGTGGCGCGCCCGCGGAAAGCCATCTCCGGCGTGGACAGGCCGGTGATGCGCAGGTCCCTGAAGCCGTCGGTCTCGCCCACGCCGATGGCCATGACGGGCCGGGGGTGGCCGGTGAACCCGTCGAGGGCGTCGGGCGGGTTGACGATGCCGTCGGATACGACCACGACCCCGGCCGCGTCCGGTTCGTTTTCGCTCACCTGCCCCAATGCGTGAAACAAGCGGCTGGCTCCGCCCGCGGCGCTCACTTCGGCGAGGGCGTCCGGCTCGAAGGGCGCCGTCTCGCGGTCATACGCGTAAAACTTGAGGTCGTAGCTGCCGGCCAGCCCGCTAGTGAGCCCCGACGCCGCAAGAGTCTCCTTGGCCGCGTCCAGCCGGGTGGCGTCTCCCGCGTCCGATGGGAGCTTCATGCTCTCTGAGGAATCCAGCAGCACCACCAGCGGGCGCCGCAGCGAGGTGGGGTCCTCCACCGTACGCGCCGGCCCCAGGAGGAACAGCAGCAGCAGCGCGTAGACCAGACCCCGCAGGAGGGTCAGCAGCGATGTCCTGCCGAGCCCCAGGCTCCGGTTCAGGAACCGGAACTGATGCACCAGGAAGCCCGCCGCGGCCAGCGCCAGCACGGCCGTCAGCCACCACGGAACTCCGCCGCCCAGTACGATGTCCGACATTCCCGCCATACCGTCCTACTGCGTCAACCGCCGCCGTATGAACGGCACGTGGATCAGGTCCTGCTTGTAGTTGCCGGTCATGGAGTAGAGGATGATGTTGACGCCGAGATGGAACGCGTCGCGCCGCTGCTCCTCGCCGTTGGGGACGCAGGGGTGGCTCCAGCGCCCCAGCCCGTCGCGTTCCCAGGCGCCGCCCAGGTCGTTGTGGCAATACACCACCGGCGTCGTCTCTCCGAGGTGGATCCCCTCCAGGTAGGAGCTTGTGGCGACGCGGCCGCCGATCCTGCGTATCAGGTAGTAGCTCCGCAAGAGCGCGTGGGTCAGGGGCACCTTCCGGATCTCCTGCTCCGGGAACACGCGTTTCATCTCCGCGCGGAAGCGCCGGTCGAAGCCGTACCCCAGTTGTCCGAGGGTGTTGTCAGCGAGCAGGAAGCCGCCGAAGGAGAGGAAGCGCCGCAGATTTCCCACCTCTGCCTCGGAGAACGGCTGGAAGTCGTACTTCCCCGCCATGTAGAGGAACGGGTACGAGAACAGCTCCGGGTCCGTGAGGCCGACCACCCGCCGCTCGCGCTCCGCCTCCACGCTGGTGCGGCGCATCAGCTCTTGCATCATGGGCGTGGTGGCGCGGGGGCGCGGGTCCCAGTCCCCGCCGCGGTAGCGTACCTGCGCGAAGACGAACTGGATACGGCGGCCGGCTTGCCCCGCCGCGGCAGATTGCGCGGCCACGGGTCTTTCCGGCAGGCCCCAGGCGGCGCCGGCCGCCGTTCCCAGCAAACCTTGCAGGAACCGTCGCCTATTCATAGTTTCGTTGCCCCAGCCAGCCCTCGAACAGCAGGGTCGCCATCAGCAACACCACCAGGGCCAGCGCGAGATCGGTGCGGCTGCCGCCCGCGGACAGGGCGCCGGCCGCCATGACCTCGTGGTTGACCGGTCCGAGCTTCCGTTCCAGTTCCTCGGCGCCCATGCGCTCGAGGCGCGATTCGAGCACCGGCGGGTTCACCGCGTACAGCCCCGGCACGTCCACGTCGGCCGACGGCGGCACCACCCGGTAAATGCCCGCGAAGTGATTACCGTCGAAGGCCCCGGCCGCCTTGCCGTCGGCGGCCGTGATCGTCACCGCCTTCTCCGACCGTCTGGGGTCGACGACCCGGAGGTCCATGCCCGCGTGGACGGGTGCGACGGTCCACTGCTTGGCCTCGCCCGCGGTGATGCCCGTGTCCACAGATCCACGGCTGCCGCCCGCCAGGTACGAGACCAGGGACTGGACCAGCGGCACGTAGGCGGTCTTGAGCGGCAGGTTGCTCCAGGCGCTGTCGGCGCTCGTGGTGAGCACCAGGACCCGGCCCTTGCCCACTTTCCTTTCGACCAGCAGCGGTTGCCCGTTGCCGAGGCGCATGAGGACACCTTCGCTGTCGAGATTCGGGGTCACCAACTCGAAGTAGGAGGAAACCCTGGCCGAGCGCAGCGAATCCAGCAGACGCCTGTCGCCGAATGCCGCCAGCGCTGAATGGGACGTGTCCACTTGTTCCACGCCGACGTTCTGGTCCAGGGGCACCCGCCGCCGTTCGCCCAGGATGCCGGGCAGGAGCGGCGCGAGACCGCGCAGGTCCGGCAGGGGGACGCCCGGGACTGCCAGGGGGCCGCGCGATAGGAGCGTGTTGTACTCCTGCGCAATCACCCGGTCGCCCAGGGCCAACAGCAAGCCGCCGCCTCCCTCCACGAACGCCACGAGCCGTTTCGCCAGGTCCAATGTCATGTGCGGCACGTTGGCCAGCACCACGACCTGGTAGCCTTCGGGGTCCACCTGCTCCAGCGCCCCGGAAAGGATCACCTCCGGCAGCAGCACGGAGTTCGCCAGGTCGCCCGTGGGATTGAGGGCGCGGCTCAGGAAGAAGGTCTCGCTCGCCACCAGGGCACGCTGGGGGTCTCCGTCCACCAGCAGGACGTTCAGGCGGTCACGGGTATGGATGGTGAAGTAGTGGCGCCGATTCCCCGAAAATCCGTCGCCGTGGAGCGAGACGTAGCCGGAATGGCTCCCCGGCCGCTCCAGATTGAAACGGAAACCCACCGTGGCCTCCGCGCCCTCCGCAAGCGTCACCTGCTTCTCGTCGCGCACCTTGTCGTCGATGGTGAGGCGCGCGGTGACGTCCGGGATTTCGCCGGCGCCGAAGTTCACCACCGTGGCGGCGAGCTCGATGTCGAGTCCCGGAGCCACCTGCGCGGCGCGCGCCTCCAGTTCCTTGATGGTCGCGCTCGGCGGGGTTTCGACGGCGCCCACGGTAACGATCTTCACGGGCACCGTGGGGTCGTACTCGCCCACGGCCGGCAAGGACAGCCGGTCCCAGCCCGCTACGCGGAGATCCGTGACCACCCAGAGCGACTTCTGCCCGCCGGCCCCGCGCAAGAGTCCGTAGGCGGTGCGCAACGCGCCCGTGAGGTCCGCGGTGCCGGCGGTGACGGCCAGAGGCCGCAGGTCCTTGAGCGTCGCTTCCTCGGGCGCCTTGAGCGCCGCCGCTGTCGAGCCGACGGGATTGGTGGCGATGACCGCCGCGCGGTCCCCTTCGTCCAACGCATCGAGGATGCGGGTGGCGGCTTTCTTGGCTTCGTCGAACGGGGCGCCGCCGTCGCGCACCTGCATGCTCAGCGAGTTGTCCACGATGATGGCGGCGGTGAGGGGCGCGCCGCGGGCGGCGAGCCCCACCCCGGTTTCCCACAGGGGATGCGCCAGGAGCAGGGCGAGCAGAATGACGGCCAGCGTGCGCACCGCCAGCAGGAGCCAGTTGCGCAGGTTATAGGTGCGCGCCACGCGCCGTTGCGAGATGAGCACGAAGCGCACCGCGGGGAAGCGCAGGCGCTTCTGCTGCCGCCGGTTGAGCAGGTGGATCACCAGCGGGATCACGCCCGCCGCCAGGGCCACGAGGTAGAGCGGGTAGAGGAACGCCAGGTTACTTCCTCCAGCTCAGGTAGCTCACCAGAGCCTGGTCCAGCGGCGTGGCCGTGGACACCAGTTGGTAGTCGATGGCGTACTGGTGACAGCCCGACCGCAACGTGTCGATGTGGTTCGCCACGACCCGGCGGTACTCCGCCTGGATGGCCTTGGGATCGGCGGTGACCCGGAGTCCCGGGTCCTCGATGTCCTCGAACCGGGTGTTGCCGGAGAACGGGAGCGTCATCTCGGTCTCGTCCATCACGTGGAAGACCAGCACGTCGTTGCCCTTGAAGCGGAACAGGCGCAGCCCCTGGAGCACCGACTCGGCGTCGTCCAGCAGGTCCGACACCAGCACCACGAGACCCCGCCGGCGGATGCCGCCGGCCACTTCCAGCAGCACCTTGCCCACGTCGGTGTCGCCCCTCGTGGTCTCGGCCTCGAGCCGCTGCAGCAACTCCACCATGTAGCCGCGCGTGGCCTTGGGCGGCAGTTGCGTGTCGATGCGGTCGGAGAAGGTGGTGAGGCCGGCGGCGTCCTGCTGGCGCAGGATCAGATAGGCCAGCGACGCCACCAGGATGCAGCCGTACTGGAACTTGGTGAGGGCGCCGGAGGCATAGTCCATGGAGCCGCTCACGTCCAGCAGCAGGTGCGTCTTGAGGTTGCTCTCGTCCTCGAATTCCTTGATGAAGTAGCGGTCAAGCTTGCCCAGCGCCTTCCAGTCGATGCGCCGGATCTCGTCGCCGGGGGAGTACTCGCGGTGCTGCTCGAACTCGACGCTGAACCCCTTGGCGCGGCTCCGGTGAAGCCCTGCCATGACGCCCTCCACGACCCAGCGCGCCTTGAGGTGCAGGTTCGATAGCCGCGCCAGCACGGCGGGGTCGAAGTAGCTTTGTTCGGATGTGGCCATGAGCCCGGAGTACGGCGTCAGTTAACCACCTTCATGCGGTGAACTCAAGGCGGCCCAAGGGGGCTCGGCACCGCAACGACGGGCCCCTGGCGGGGAGCGAGACCGCTCCGCGAAACCGTGCGGCTGCCCGTTGAAGGCCGGCCGCTGTCGTCGAAATATGCGGGCGGAGACCGGCGTGCTAAGATACGCCGCAGTCGCGGCGGCCGTGGCGGAGGATTTGTTCCGTTGCTTCGTCGCTGGACACGGGTGATCGGTTCATGGAACGAAACAGCGGACTTCGCGCCATCGGCAGGGATCGGTTGGTGCTGCTCGGGTACGTCACCGGCGGCCACTTCGCCGTGCACTGGTTCGGCCAGCTCTTTCCGCTGATCCTGGAGCCACTCAAGGTGGCCCTGCGCCTGAGCTACGTCCAGGTCGGGGCGCTCACGACCATGCGTGAGTTGACCACGGGGCTGGTGAACCTGCCCGCGGGGCTGTTGGGAGACCGGCTGGCGCGCCACCGCACCGCGATCCTGTCCTCGGCTCTCCTCGCCATGGGCTTGGCCTATTTCATCTTCGGCATGGCCTCCGGCTACCTGTACGCGTTGGCCGCGGCCGGGTTGGTGGGAGCGGGCATCGCTCTCTGGCATCCCACGGCCATGGCGTCGCTCTCCAGTCGCTTCCCGGAACATCGAGCCACGGCCTTCGCCGTGCACGGCATGGGGGCCACCGTCGGCGACACCCTGACGCCGGCGGTGGTGGGGCTCCTGTTCGTATTGTACCCATGGCGTCCCGTCATGGCGCTGCAGCTCGTTGTGGCGGTGCTGGTGGGCGTTCCTTTGTGGCTGGGCTTGCGCGGGGTCTTTCGTACGCACGCTGCCGTGTCCGGCGGCGGGGGAGGGCAGGCGGCGGCCTTGGGAGAATTCCTGCGCAACCCGGCGTTTCTGGGCATGGCGTTGGCCAACGGCCTGATGAACACCGGCCGTGTGCTGGTGATGACCTTCTTCCCGCTCTACGTCATCGAAACCCTGGGTTACTCGTACACCGGAGTGGGCAACTACTACGCGCTGCTGCACGCCATGGGCACGGTGTCTCAGCCGTTCCTCGGGTACCTCTCGGACCGCTTGGGACGGAAGTGGGTGCTGGTGCCGGCGTTCCTGATGCTGGCGGTGCTCTATACGCTGGTGCCGCTGGCAAGTCCGGGGATCCCCTTGGGAATCGTCGTGACTCTCATCGGCCTGTTCTTCTACACCCTCACCAACGTCACGGCCGCCGCCATCGTGGACGTGGCCGGCTCGCGCATCCAGGCCACCTCGCTCGGGATCACTTTCCTTTCCAACAGCATGTTCACCTTGCCCGGACCGGTGATCGGCGGCTACCTGGTCCAGCACTACGGCATGGGCTCGGTGTTCTACCTGTGCGGCGCCCTGCTGCTGGCGGCCGCGGTGGTGATCACGCCGCTAAGGCTTTACCGGGGCTGGGGGCGGTGATGCTTCAACGTCGCTTCGCCATGCGTCCAGGCAACTGCGAGTCCGCGTTCTTCGACAGGCTTGGGTAGTCTGGTGGCTGGCTTTGGGAATTCACGGTCACGGGAACGGGTCATGACTTCCTGGCTATCTCCGAAAGGAAACATGGAATTCACGCCCGGTACGGTCCACGTGTGGCGTACGGCCACCGAGGTCTCTCCGGCCCGTCTGGACCCGTTGCGCGCCGTCCTGGCGCCTGACGAACATGCACGCGCGGCCCGGTTCCTCTACGAGGACGACCGGCGGCGCTACACCGTGGCCCGCGGCGTGCTGCGTACCCTCCTCGGCCGTTACCTCGGCGTGGATCCCGCGTCCCTCGTGTTTCGTTACGGCACTCATGGCAAGCCGTCGCTGGTACAAACCCCTGGGGGCCGCGACCTGCGTTTCAATCTGTCCCATTCCTACGGCCTGGCGCTGCACGCCTTCGCCTTCGGCCGGGAGGTCGGGGTCGACGTAGAGCGCATCCGCCAGAAAACCGACGTGATGGGCGTGGCGCGGCACTCCTTTTCGCCGGCGGAGGTGGACGCCTTGACGAACCTCCCGGCGGGGAAACGGCGTGAGGCCTTCTTCGACTGCTGGACCCGCAAGGAGGCGTTCATCAAGGCTCACGGCGAGGGCATCGCGCTGGGCCTGAGCCGATTCGACGTGACGTTGCGGCCGGGCGAGCCGGCGGCGTTGCTGCGTTTCGACGATGACCCCGTGGAGGCAGCGCGCTGGTCCCTGCGCGCGCTGGACGCGGGCGATGGTTACAAGGCGGCCCTTGCCGTGGAGGGCGAGGGGTGGCATCTCCAGTGCTGGGAATATCCCCATGACGGCCGCTGGAGCCCTGGGTAAACCATGTGATTCCCGCGGGACAGGCTGTGAAACGTCACTCAAACAGGGAACTACGCATCCGTTTGATAGCGTCATTCCTACGGAACAGCTACGGAACAGGCTGTGTCAACACTC
>JAJDXX010000132.1 GCA_022823055.1 Candidatus Binatia bacterium
GACCGCGACGACCTGGACGACGGCGCCGCCGGCGTCTTCGCCGACACCATCGGCGAGACCCGGCGCCGGTGCCCGGAGTTGATCATCGAGGCGTTGATCCCCGATTTTCGCGGCGACGTCCGCGCGCTAGGGAAAGTCGTCGACGCCGCGCCCCAAGTCATCGGGCAGAACATCGAGACTGTCCGCCGCCTTACTCGCTATGCGCGCGACCGGCGGTGCGGCTACGAGCAAACCCTGGACGTGCTCACGAACGTCAAGGCACTGAACCCGCACATCTACACGAAGAGCGCTATCCTCCTCGGCATGGGCGAGACCCGCGCCGAGATCCTCGCCACCATGCGCGACCTGCGCGACCGCGGCGTCGACATCCTCACCCTGGGCCAGTACCTACAGCCCACACAGAAGCACCTGCCCGTGGCGGAGTTCCTGCACCCCGACCGTTTCCGGGACTACGAGGAGCAGGGGTTGGCGCTGGGGTTCCGCTACGTCGCCGCCGGCCCCATGGTGCGCAGCTCGTACAAGGCCGCGGAGTTTTTCGTCGAGAAGATGCTCGTTGCGCGGGATTGACGCCGCGGACTGCGTGGGTGTCCCCCCGGCGGTTCCAAACCCGCCCGCCGTCAGGTCACGGGCACCATGTGTGCCTTGAGCAAGGCTTGGCACGAGGAACAGTAGAGCTTCTCCAACAGGTAACGGCCGCGCAGGTCCCCCATGAGCGGGCCTGCTTCGGTGGGCGGGAAAGCGCGTCTCTCGACACCGCCGTCCGCACCCGATCCGGTCGAGGCGCCGGCGGAGCCGCAACGCGGACACGGAGTGGGTTTGTTTCCGTCGATACGGCCCGACTCCGGACCCTGCGCACGGGATACGCTGTCCGACGCTCCGCCTTGTTCGCGCGACGAGCCGTTCCCGCCGCCCAGGCGCTGCCGGAGGGCTTCGGTTGCCGCGTCATCCACCTCTCGCGTCTCGGGCTTGAACGCCACGCCGTAGATGTCCCGCGCCGCATCCTCCGAGACCGCGCCGTCCATCACGTCCGCGCGCACCCGGTCGGGCTGGCGCGTCAGCGGGTCGCCGTAGCCGCCGCCGCTGGCCACGCGCATGTAGAGCACGTCGCCGTCGTTGAACTCGAAGTTGCAGTACGGGAGGACACGCTCGGTTCCGCCCACCTCGTCCAGATCCACGGCGTTCCGGTCGCTGTTCATGACCTCGCGCACGCGTGTGCTCTCCCGCAGGACGATGACGCTGGGCGCGCCAGGGTAGCCGCCGTACATGCCGTGGCCGGAGTTCCGGAGTCCGGCCACGCCGTAGGCCACGCCTCCGAGACGCCCCTCGGGAGCGTCGTGCGGCGTGTGCGCGGTCTCCACGGCCAAGCCGCCGCGGTAGCGTCCGGGACCGGCCGAGTCCGTCGCGTGGCGGCGGAACAGGTAGAGCACCGGGAAGTTCAACTCGAACCATTCCGCGTTGGGGCAGTTCATGTAGTTGCCGCCGGAGTCGATGCCGTCGGCGTGGGCGCGGGCGCCGTTGCCGTCCATGGCGCCGTGGGCGAGGTTGAAGACGCAGTAGCGGCCGGACTGGTTCACCCCCGAATGCTTGCCGTTCCGGTGGCTGGCGTTGGGCGTGACGATCTCGTCGCGCCAGTGCTCGTGGGTGCCGAGCATCTGCATCAGCACCGAGCTGGCCAGGAACCCGATGCTGAAGCCGCAGGAGGTGGTGTTGAGGGACACCGGACCCGGATAGGTGACGTTCACCAGCGTCCCTTCCGGGGCGATGACTTCCAGCGGCCGAATCACGCCGTGGTTCTTGGGGAGGTCGTGCACCAGGGTCGTCAGCACAGCCGCGAAACAGAATCCGGCGGTACCGTGGAACGGCAGGTTGACGCCGGTCGCCGCCTGCGGGTCGGTGCCGGTGAAATCGAAGACGAGCCGGTCTTCGCGCTTGCGCAGGGTCACCTTCATGCGCCAGGTATCCTGGGCCTCCAGCGCCATCTCCTCGGTCCACTCGCCGTCCTCGAATGACGCGATGCGCTCCCGGAAGATCGCCTCGGTGTAGCGGATCATCTCGCCGGCCACGGCGTCGAGCAGCTCAGCGCCGTAGTGCGCGTACATCTCCCGCAGGCGGGCCTTGGCCACGTTGTTGGCGGCGATCTCGCACTTGAGGTCCAGCCCCACCATGCCCGGCTGGCGCGTCATGTTGGTGAGGGTGTCGAAGACGTCCTGGCGCAGCGCGCCGCGCTCCACGAGCTTGATGCCGGGAACGCGCAGCCCCTCGTGGAAGATCTCGGTGGCGTCGGGCGAGTCCCCGCCCGGGGACAGCGCGCCGACGTCGTTCACGTGCACGAAAGTGGCGCTCCAGGCCACCAGCCGCCCGCCATGATGGATGGGCGAGACCACGTAGATGTCCGACTGGTGGATGGCGGCGAGGTAGGGATCGTTCAGCAGGAAGACGTCGTCCTCGAAGATCTCGTCCGGCGGGAAGCGTTCGATGATGCGCTTCACCGCGTAGCTCGCACACACCACGTGCTGTCCCAGGGTGGCTCCGGCGGAGAGGATGTCCCCGTCCGGGCGGTACAGCGAGGCCATGTAGTCCCGTTGCTGAGTGGTGTTGACGGTGCCCCCGGTGCGTTCCAGGGTGATGCCCATCTCGCGCGTGACCTGGTGTAGCCGGTGCGACAGGATCTCGAAGGTGACGGGGTCGACGCCGTGTATGCGCGTGTCCATGGAAATCCCTTCCTTCCTCATGCGCCGACGAGGAGCCGGATGTTGCGGTAGGCGTCCATGACCGCACGGTCCGCCGGGTTCACCACGATGGTGGTTACCGGGGTCTCGATGATGGCGGGACCGCCCATCTCGTTCCCCGGACGCAACGCGTCGAAGTCGTACACCGGGGTGTCCCGGGGCGCGTCGAACTCCTCGAAGAAGACCTTGCGGCGGCCCTTCAGCGCAGCGTCCGCGGAGGCCGAGGACAGAGGGTACGATTGGATCCGCGGCTTGTCCAGCACCCCGGTGGCGGTGAGGCGGAAGTTCATGATCTCCTTCCCCGCCTCGCGGTAGCCGGAGCCACGGCCGTAAGTTCGTTCGTAGAGGTCGTCGAAACGTTCGTAGACGCCGCCCAGTTCCTCCTCCGACAGCGGCTCCGTGCCCTCGGGCATGACCACGTTCAACTCGTGCACCTGGTAGCGATAGCGCATGTCGAGGCTGCGTTCGATGCGCACGCCGCCCTCGAAACCGGCGGCGGCCAAGTCGGCGCGGGCGCGCCGCACCAGTTCGTCGAAGGCGCGGTTGACGCGCTCGGGATCCGCCGGCACCTGCATCCGGTCCGACTTGCCGTACTGGTAGACGACGTCTGAGCTGACCAGCCCCGTGGCGCTGTGCACCGACGCCGTGAGCGGCACCACCACCTGCCTGATGCCCAGCTCCGCGGCGTAGCGCGCCGCGTGCACCGGCCCGGCCCCGCCGAACGCAAACAGCGTGAAGTCCCGCGGGTCGTAGCCCCGCTCCACCGTGGCGCGGCGGATCAGGTCGCTCATGTGCGCGTTGATGATGCGGTAGATGCCCCCGGCCGCGGCCTCCACCGAAAGGCCCAAGGGTTGGGCGACCTTCTCTTCGATGGCGCGCCGCGCGCGCTCGGCGTCCAGCGACAGGCGTCCGCCCAGGAAGTAGTCGGGATTGAGGTAGCCAAGCACCAGGTCGGCGTCGGACACCGTGGGCTCGACGCCGCCCAAGCCGTAGCACGCGGGTCCCGGCTGGGCGCCGGCGCCCTCCGGCCCGACCTTGAGCAGGCCCGTCTTGGGATCGGTCCAGGCGATGCTGCCGCCACCCGCGCCGATGGACTCGACCCAGATCTTGGTGGCGTAGATCTGGTGGCGCAGGAGCACCGGCTTGTAGTCCTTCTCGATGATCCCGTCCCGGATGACGCTCACCTTGAAGGTGGTTCCGCCCATGTCCGTGGCCAGGATGTCGGGCAGGTCCATGAGACGGCCGAGCCAGGCACTTCCCGTGACCCCGGCCGAAGGACCCGACTCGATGGTGCCGATGGCGTTCCGGGCGGTGGCATCCACCCCCAGCACGCCGCCGTAGGACTGCATGATCAGGGGTTCGCCCGCAAGCCCGTGCTCCCGCAGCCGTCCCCCCAGCCGCTGGATGTAGGCCGATATGCGTGGCCCGATACACGCGTTGAACACTGTGGTGGCGGTGCGTTCGTATTCGCCCAGGTAAGGCGCCACCTCACTGGAAAGGCTGAGAAAGACCTCCGGGTGCCGTTCCCCGACGACCTCGGCGATGGCCTGCTCGTGGCCCTCGTTGGCCACCGACCATATCAGGCTCACGGCGACCGCCTCGGCGCCGTCCGCCACCAACTCCTCCACGACCCTTGCCACCTGCTCAGGGTCGAGCCGCACCAGAACGGACCCCTTGTAGTCCACCCGCTCATCCACCTCCTTGATCAGCGGGCGCGGCACCATGGGCGCGGGCTTGTCGAGCCGGGACAGGTGAAAGATCTCCGACTCGGGGACGCCGTCCGTGAAACGCCCCCGCATGATGCGCAGCGTGTCGGCAAAACCCTTGGTGGTGATCAGGCCGGTGACCGCGCCCGATCCAGTGAGGAGCGCATTGTCGCCGATGGTGCAGGCGTGGAAGAAGAGGCGGGCGGAGGCGAGCAGCTCGTCCTCGTCCCTGAGCCCGAGGTTCCCGGCGGCGTCACGCACCGCGTTCAGCGCCCCCACCGAATAGTCGTCCGGCGTGGACAGCGCCTTCCCCACCGTCATGGTGCCGCCGGCATCCATGGCGACGCAGTCGGTGAAGGTGCCGCCGATGTCCACGCCAACCATGTATCGACTTTGGGAATCAGCCATAACTACTTGATATACCTGTAATCTTAAGGGCCACGAACTGGAATCGCTAAGCCCGGCTCGATCCTCGTCGTAAGCATACTGTAAGCGGAGTCAATCCAACTTGTGCGCGTCCACGCGCGTCTCTGTCCTCTCTGTCCGGCAAATTCTCCAGCACCGCCCCCAGAGGCCGCAACCGTTCCGTTAGGCCGTGAGAAACCGTTCGTTTGCAGCGCGATGAACCGACCGCCGCCGTCGTCTTGGCCTGGCCGTAGGATCTAGTCGCCCTATCGCGGGTGGCCTGAACCCAAAGACTCACTCCAGCCGTCCTCGCCGAGATAGATCGGCCGGTAACCGCTTGGCGTCGCTGCCATTTCCCCTCTCATCATTGGGCGCATCGTCCGCCGCGACATCGTCGGCATTCGATGTCCCTGGCTGTCGAGGCGAAACACGGTCTTGTCCTTCCCCGTCTCCACCTGACTCGGTGCCCAACTGTTGCCTCGCTACCGCCGACGTTTCCTCCCTCTCGCTCAGTTGCGCGGGATTCAATATCGCGTTCATTCCTGCGACGAAACCCTCGCTGCTGATTACCCTGTAAAGAGCGATAATCAGCATGTTTGGCCATTTTCCGGTGCCTGCATCGGGGACCTTCAGGTTCATCTCCTCGTACGTCACCATTTCGGGCCAGCGACCCCTCGACAACAGACACTCCCTGAGGTCCGCCACCGCTGCCATCTCGTCCTCGGTCGTGTCCAGTCGATCTTCGAATAGCTCGAACCAAAGACAAACTATGTATGCGCTGTATATCTGCGCCACCTCCAGATGGTATTGGGCGAGGTTTTCCGTGCTGAACTTCGCTTCCAGAGGCGCGTGACCGGGGTTCGCCGACGTTCCCCAGCCGAGTCTGAGTAACGTCCGCGGCGTGGAATGCACCTCACCTGACGCCAAACGATAGATGAAGTCGTAGACGACCTCGAGCAGGCCGGGATCGGATTTCTCCGCCAACTCCCGTATTGGCGGCATCGCCCTGTTTGCCGCAAACCCCCGCCAGCCGTGAGCTCGCCAGTAGTCGGCCAGCTCGTCCTTGGCGGCCTCGATCCGTTATGCCGAATCGGCCAGCGGAGGCAGGACAGGTTGAAATGGTCTAAACCTGCTGAAGAACCGACTCTGATGGTCGAGCCTTTCATGCACATCGACCAAATTGAGGTTCCTAATGACCATGTCGGGTCTTCCGGCGTACCTGTCTTGTCTAGGAACCGGAACAGGATCAGGTCTTCCGTGACCGCCCGCAGGGCTGGCACAATGAAAAACGCCGTCGCGGGATCCTGTCCTGCCGCAAGAGTCGCGAAACGGAAGGCTCTGCGGAAGGCGAACTTCACGCAAACCGAATACGGGCGCAGTGGGTCGAACACCACTTCCCCGCTTCGTTCAACAAAGGCGTTCAGTTTCGCGAGTGGTCCTACGAGACTGTCGTTACCTTCGCTTGCCATTCCGACATTCCTCATACAACAGTCGACCTATTCTGCCTCGTACGTTGCCGGGTCCGCACCATACCACCCCCCCGGGGAGCTGCACTATCTGACGGCGTCGTCAGCCACAAGCATGCGGAGTGATGTAACCCTGGAGAGTCGAATTCGGAGACTCGCTGTGGCCACGTTCAGGTTCCGTTTATTGCAGCTTCGGCGTGTCGAAGCTGATCCATGACCCATAGGAAGTCCGGGCCGTCGCCGAGGATCATGCCCTGCATGGCTCGGTAATCTTGTTCGATCACCGCGCGCAGTTCCGCTTGCGGGACCAGCCTCATCGATCCGGGAACGGCTTCCTCGAACCGTTTCCAGGCCTGCCGGAAGGCGACGAGGTTGTGGTTCCGAACCGCGGCCAGCAGGTCCGTGTCGGCCAACGCCGACTGGCCAACCTCCGTCGCCGTGATTACCGCGACATCGTAGTAGTGACGCGAGATGCGGTCCTTGTCGGCCGGCAGGCGCCCGGTATCCCGGTATCCGCAGTGCGCGCCATGCAGGATCAGCAGCTTCTCCCAATAGGTCCGCTCAGGCGCGGTCACGCGAAGCCCCCCCGACGCGAAGGCCCAGTCCGGGAGTTCGTTGGCGATATAGGGAGTGACCGTGCATTCCCGGCTTGGGTCGAGCGCCGACCTCGCGCCGGCCTCGATCTTCACGCGCGGGGCCACATAGGTGACTTGGCCGCTTGGAAAGAGGGTGGGATACTCGATGAAGAGCGTCTGTCCGTCGACATGGCCCTCATCCGGAACGATTTCACAGTCGGTTGCGAGTACGTCCATCCGACTTGCCAGAGCGGTCCGCAGGGCCCCACGAACGTATCCTTGACACGCCGCCCCGAGATCATTGAACAGCGCGGCCCGCTGCTTGTTCGACAGGCCGCTCGCTACGGTCGGGTCACGCTCTCCTTCGAAACCGAGACCGTCGCGGAACACCACGAGATCGATGTCCTCGGAAAAGCGTTCAATGAGTCCGAAGGCCTTGGACAAGGACGTCCCGCCCTTGAAGAGTAGCCTCGGATGCCCTTCGGGCCGCTGGTTGAACAGGGCGTCGAGAACAAGGCAAACCCAAAAGTCCTTTTCCACGTAGCCCGGCAACGTGTCGAGGCGGGCTGCCGCCGCTTCGAAAACATCCCGCCTGTCCTGCTCTGGCAAGGCGAGGAATGGTTCAAAGCCTCCGGTCATACCGCAGCGACCTGATCGCTCGCGATACTGCGCGCCAGTGGCAATGCCCAGCCGGGCAGATCGCGGCTGTTGTGCAACAGGTCGAGTTTCACTTTGTCGGGAAGATGACGATTCAGCGTCGAAACAATCTCTCCGTCCGCGGCCGCGCGGGGGCCCAGCCAACGCAGGGCCTGAACCACCGGTGCGGCGGGTCTTCCCGCCCACTGCATGACGCTGGGACCCGCGTGCCGGAACCGGACGGTTCTTCCGTCGATCTTGAGCGTCCTGGAGTGGCCGTCGGTCACGTAACTGACCTTCGCGGGCACTGCGTTGGTGAGGCCCAGTTGATTCGCGGCCACCAAGCCGTCCGGCATGATCCGCACACCGTCCCGTCGCGCCAACGCTGCAATGACGGCATCCAAGTCGACGGGCGCGGGACGGTTCAGCACGTTGCTGATCCTGGGCATGTCGTACAGGCCGTGGCTCACCCGGCGAAGCCGTCCCGCCTTGGTGAGACGCGATAGGGCTTGGTCGACGGCCTCGCGGCTGCCGACGTCCAGGAAGTCCTTCGGTGTGCACACCCACCTTCCGCGAGCGCGGACCGACATTCTTTGCATGATCTTGTCAGCGATTCCGGTCATTAGTCCATTCCTCGCGGTCGGACATGTACCGACACTCGTCAGAAATTTATACTACTTACCTTACGCCGTCAAGGAGAATGCCTCCGGGAGGAAGTTCCGGATCGGTCCGGCGACGTCCTGGGAAACGGGGTGCTCGACTGACAGGAAACTATCGATACCTGGAAGTGTGATCGGGGACTACAGGGTCTCCTTGAGTGAGTGTGGCACCGTATGTGAGGTCATGGTCGAGGCCGATCTCCCCGAACTCGTTGACGATCACGAGTGTCCGGCTCAGCGCGGGCTGTTGGATGAGATAGTTGAGGACAGACGGAATCAGGAAGGCAGACCCATCCTCATCCGGGATGTCAATCTCGGTGGTTGCAAGGGTGCGCAACCACCGAGACCGACATTTGCTTGTAGTCGCGATCTGAGCCGATGGAGTCCAGTTGACAGACCGTCAACGCTCCCGTCGCAATACATTCACGATCCCCCTCAGCATGCCCCCAGCCACGTTGTCTGACACCGGCGGCCGCCGTCCGGATGATCCCGGCCCTGCCCACGGCGGTCGTAAACAGCGCAGGTGCCCTATCCTGCTGGATGAGGCTGTCAAATCACCTTTACCGCCGCATCAGCAAAGCGGGTGGAGCGAAGTTTTGGTTCCACCGGCTCCGCAATTGCTTCGTCACCGTCGCCGAGCGTGAGCTAATGCTGCACCCCTCGCTCACCAAACGGCTGGTCAACCACGCCCGGCCCAACGATGTGACCGAGAGATACGCGGCAGACTGGACCATCGCGCAACTTCGGGAGCCCGCCGGCGGTCCAGGTTTCGAGATCGTTGAACGCGACATCCCCGTCAAGCGTGTCCAAGGCCACGGTCAGGGCAACATCGCCGCGAACCGCATCCCCGTCTGGCTCAAAGCCGGCTACGCGCAAGTTCCACAGGGAGGCGCTCAATAGGTTGGGTGACAAGTTCGATAAACTCGATGACCGACTGCGTGCTGTCGAGAACAAGATCAGCACAGCCAAGGGATGGATTACGGCGGGATTTGTGATCCCGCAGCTCGTCCACGGCCTTCATTGGGTCCGTTTCCGCCTTGTCCTTCAACTGCTTCAATGTCTCGCTGTCGGGGTGCTTCATTTTTCTTTTCCCTTCGGGTTTACCACCACATCATTATGTCCCAGTGGTCTGAAAGGGCGAGGATCGCCACTGCCAAGACGAGCACCCACACGACGCCGACAAAGAGGCTGTCCGTTGCATACTGGAGGGTGACTCCGCATACCAGGAGCAACCCCAAAGGCAACCAGATCGCGTCCATCTTCAGGCGGGCCGGGATGTAACGCCGGTTCGCTCGATCAGTTCGCGAAGGGAGCTGTCGTTTGGGCGTAGGGATTCCATGGCCTCGCGGTGTCGCCGATCTTCTTGCTCGCGGCGTTCTCGGCTTGCGTCGCGCACTTGGTCGAGGCCGCGGTCCACGAGGCGGTAGTTGAAATAGCCGACAATAAGGATGGCGAGCGGGGTAGCGATGGCTTGCAGTCGCATCTTCGTGATTCGTTCATTGCCCTGCTGCACCAGCTTGATGGGCTTCCGCTCCTTGGACTTCATCTGTTCTTCTTCAGTCATTTTTCTTGCTCCGATTTCTGTGCCACCGGTGTGCTGCGGACTCTTCGGATCCCCTGCACCATCTTCCCGATCTCCTGAAAGCTCTCCTGCATCCGGTCGGCATTATTGTCCTTCACGAAGGCATGGCTTGCCGACGTGGCACAGGCCGTCAACCTGTCCCGGATCTCTGTCTCCTTGGGATGTCCAAGCGGGGAACCCCGTCGGGATGACCTTGTGTCCTGTGCCCAGGTCGCTCACCCACCCGGTGCGCGAGGATCCGATGTTGACCGTGGTGTTGAACGGCACCAGACCCATGGCGATATGGCTGGTATCTCCAGGCTGGTCATAAAGGGCAGCGACCAGGGACTGGGCGGCCCTGCGCACGACGGCGATGCGGCTGGTGGTCGGAGTGGCGGCTTGTCCAAGGTAGAGGCTTCCCCCCATGGACCCAGTGACGTCGATGGCGAGCACGAGGTCGACCGGGACTGCGACCCGTTCGGTACCGCTCGAGGCCCGGGTTTCTTCGATCAGGCTTCCCCATAGCCAGCGCTTCATTTCCTCATCATATCTAGCCGATAGACAGCGACAGGTCAGTGAAATAACTGTGAAAGATTCGGGCTAAATGATGCGGTTCTAGTGAAACTTTGCGAGATCTCCCACGCAGCCATTGACATGTGAGCTTGAACCGGTTGCTCTGTGTCCCAAGAGGGTAACGCCATTGAAGAATCCCGACGAACTGAGGCGAGAGAACGAGATGCTCCGCGAGCGCATCTCGACGCTCAGTGCGGCAATCCTACGCATCAGCTCCAGCCTTGACCTCGATACCGTGCTGCAAGATGTGCTGGAGAGCGCGCGCACGCTTACCGGCGCCCGCTACGGCGTCATCACCACCGTCGACGGCTCCGGCCAACCGCAGGACTTCTTCACCTCCGGCCTCACGGCAGAGAAGCACGGAGCGCTGGTGGAGTGGCCCGACGGGCTACGGCTCTTCGAACACTTCCGTAGTCTTCCCGAAGCACTGAGAATCGAAGATTTTTCCGCTTATCTCCGCTCGCTGGGCTATGCAGAGTTCAAGTGGTGCCGCAATCTCCACGCAACCCCCATGCATCGACGGGGAGAGCACATCGGAAGCTTCTTTCTTGCTAACAAGGAAGGCGGACAGGAATTCACCGACGCGGACGAAGAGGTGCTGCTATTGTTCGCGTCCCAAGCGGCCATGGCCATCGCCAACGCCCGCACGCACCGCCAGGAGCGCCGGACCCTGGCCGACCTCGAGGCCCTAGTGGAAACCTCGCCGGTCGGCATCGTGGTCTTCAACGCCAAGACCGGCGCGCCGCGGACGTTCAACCATCAGGCACGTCGCATAGCCGAGGCGCTGCACATGGCGGACCTCTCTCCGGCAGAGCTACTGGAGTCGCTGACGTCGCGGCTCGCTGACGGACGGGAGGCCACCATCGAGCAACTCCAGAACGCCGAGACGTTGCGCGCCGCGGAGGTCGAGCTCTCGGTCCCCGACGGACGCAGCGTCCGGTTGCTGATCAACGTCACACCGGGACGTTCCGAGGATGGCGAGGTGGAGTCCGTGGTGGTGACCATGCAGGATCTGGCGCAGTTCCAGGAGTTCGAGCAGCAGCGAATGGAGTTCCTGGGCATGGTGAGCCACGAGTTGCGAACTCCGTTGACTTCCATCCAGGGCGCAACGACTACTCTCTTGCGCGAAGCCGAGGACCTGGACCGGGCAGAGATGCGCGAGTTCTTCCGGATCCTTGACGAGCAGGCCGATCACATGCGGAGGCTCATCAAAGACCTGCTGGACGTCAGCCGCATCGACACGGGCACGCTGTCGGTGGCGCCTGAGCCCGTGGAGGTGAGCATGCTGGTGGAACAGGCCGGAACACTTCCCTGAGCGGCGACAGGCACCCGGTGCTGATCGATCTTCCGCGGGATCTGCCCCGGGTGATGGTCGATTGGCGACGCATCGTCCAGGTGCTGAACAACCTCCTCTCCAACGCATCCCGGCACTCTCCGGAGTCCTCCCCGATCCGGGTCTCTGCGGTGCGCGACGGCGTGCACGTCGAGATCTCGGTCTCGGACGAGGGCAAGGGCGTAGCGCCGGAGTCGCTGCCACATCTCTTCCAGAAGTACCGCCCGGCAGGCGTCGACCCGGTGCACGGCCTTGCGGGGTCGGGCCTGGGGCTCGCCATCTGCAAGGGCCTGGTCGAGGCCCACGGGGGCCGCATCCGGGCCGCTAGCGGCGGAGTGGACCAGGGCATGCAGGTGACCTTCACGATCCCGGTAGCCGAAGACGCCGACGCCGACGCCGACCGAAGCCGCTCCCGGCGAAGCGGCGAACCCACGCGCATCCTCGTGGTGGACGACGACCCGCAGACCCTGCACTACCTTCGGGCCGAGCTCGCAAAGGCAGGCTACTCGCCGCTGGTGACCGGCGACCCTCATGCGGTCCCCGACCTGATACGAGAAGAGGAGCCTGCACTGGTGCTGCTGGACCTGATGCTTCCCTCGGCCGATGGAATGGAGATGATGGAAACGATCACCGAGTTGCACGATCTACCGGTCATCTTCATCTCCGGCTACGGCAGGGACGAGACCATCGCCAAGGCGCTGGAGAACGGCGCCACGGACTACATCGTCAAGCCCTTCTCGCCCACCGAACTCACCGCCAGGATAGGGGCGGCCCTGCGTAGACGAGCCGCGCCCGAACCCTTCGTGTTTCGAGACCTCGCCATCGACTACGAACAGCGCCGGGTAACGCTGGCAGGCCGTCGCGTCGAGCTCACGCCCAAGGAGTACGGACTCTTGCGCGTGCTCTCGATCAACCCGGGGAAGGTCCACACATACGAGGCGCTCATCCGTCAGTTGTGGGGGAAACGGATCCACGGCGACTCGGACATCGTGCGTACCCACGTGAAAACGTTGCGCCAAAAGCTCGGCGACAGCGTGACCCGGCCGCACTACATCCTCAACGAGCGCGGAGTGGGCTACCGCATGCCCAAGCCGGACGACCCGTGAACAGCCGCATCCTTCATCAGGATGTCGGCGCTGATGCCGTCGCGATGCCGCCGCCTTGCCCAAATCACACGCCAGATGCGCATGGTGTGCCTAGGTCTGCCTCGTCGACTTCGGCCGACCCAACGAATCCATCAGCCCCAACCGCTGAGAGAAAGCGGATGAGGCCGGTCGAGACGGCCGCAACCTGAAGTTTGGCAGTGGCGCATCCCCCTTTGCGAAGACAGGAACCGCATCGCCGACCAGCCTCGGTTTCGCCCCCTCCGGGATATGACCCTACAACCGTCAGGATGATCCATGCCGACGGAAAAGTGTGAGCGCCAGACGCATCTCGTGACGGCGCTGGAATCGCGACTGGGCGCCTGGGTCGTCGCGGCGCGTTGGCCGATCATCGCCGTCACCCTGGTCCTGGTCGGGATTGCGGCGAGCGGCACGGCGTTTCTCGAGTCCTCCGCCGACCACGGCATTTACTTCTCCAAGGACAATCCGCAGCTTCTCGCATACGAGGCGATAGAGAACACCTATGGGAAGAGCAGCAACGTCTTCTTCGCCATCGTGCCGGAGGACCGTGACGCCACCTCGGCCTTAGCGCTCGACGCCACCGCCTGGCTCACCGAACGGTCCTGGAGGATGCCCTACGCGTCCCGCGTCGACTCGATCGTCAACTTCCAGCACATCACTGCCGACGGCGACGACATCCTGGTTCGCGACCTCGTGGACGAGGCCGCCCGCGGCGATGCCGCCGAGAGGTCCCGGATTCGCGCCGTCGCCCTGGCCGAGCCGCGTCTGGCGGCGCGCCTGATCGCACGCGACGGCGCGGTGAGCGGCGTAAACGTCACCGTGCAATTGCCGGGCGAGGCCGATCTGATCGCCGGACGCCGGGTCGCCGGGTTCGCGCGGGAGATGAGGAAACAGGTTCGCGAACGCTTCCCCGGCATCAACGTGCGAACGAGCGGCATGGTGATCTTCAACCAGACTTTCATGGAAGTGGCGATCAACGATCTCAAGGCGCTGGTCCCGGCGAGCTTCGCGGCAATGACGCTGATGCTCCTGCTGCTGACCCGCGGGCTCGGCGGGACCTTCGCGATCATGCTCGTCGTCGCGCTGTCGGTCATGACTGCGGTGGGAACGGGCGGCTGGGTCGGGCTTCCAATGACGGCGGTTGCCGCCATCGCACCTATTGTCGTGCTCACGGTCGCGATCGCCAACTGCGTCCACGTCTATTCGAGCCTCGTGCACGGCATGCGGGCGGGCGCGGTCCGCGCACGCGCCGCCCAAGGCGCCGGACCCGGCGAACTCAAGCGGGATGCGATCGTCGAATCGGTACGGGTGAACCTCCAGCCGGTCTTCCTCGCGAGCCTCACCACCACCCTCGGCTTCCTGAGCCTGAACTTCTCCGAAGTGCCGCCCTTCCGTCACCTCGGGACCTTCGTCTCGTTCGGCGTCGCCGCGGCGTTCGTGCTCTCGGTGACCTTTCTTCCGGCGCTGCTCTCTCTCCTTCCGATCCGGCTGCGTGCCACCGCTCAGCGCCACGATGCGGCGATGGCCGCGCTGGCCGAGTTCGTCGTGCGTCGGCGCCGGGAACTGCTGTTGTGGGGCGGGCTCGCCGTGATGGCGCTCGTCGCCTTGATACCGCGCAATGAGCTGAACGACGTATTTCTCCACTATTTCGGCGAAAGCATCGAGTTTCGGCGCGACGTAGACTTCACCGTCGACAACCTCACGGGCATGTACGCCCTGGAGTATGCGCTCGGATCGGGCGAGACCGGTGGGATCAGCGATCCCGCCTACCTTTCCGAGGTCGCGGCGTTCGCCGAGTGGTACAAGGCTCAGCCGGAGACGATCCACGTCGACGTGATCACCGACACGTTCCGGCAGCTCAACATGAGCATGCATGGCGACGATCCCGCCGAATACCGGCTGCCCGCGAGCGGGGAGCTCGCCGCCCAGTACCTGCTCCTCTACGAGCTGTCGCTTCCCTTCGGCCACGATCTCAACAACCAGATCGACCTCGACAAGTCGGCGACCCGGATGGTGGCGGCCACCAAGACGCTCTCTTCGAACGAGGTGCTCGATCTCGATCGACGCGCGTTGCAGTGGCTCGCGGACAATGCGCCCAACATCGTCCGGCCCGAGAGCTCCGGCACCACCCTGATGTTTGCCTATCTCGGACGGCGAAACATCATCGCGATGCTCGTCGGGACCACGATTGCCCTCGTCGGGATTTCTTTCGTCCTCATCCTCGCGCTGCGGTCCCTGCGCCTTGGGCTTACGAGCCTCGTCCCCAACCTGGTTCCGGGCGCGTTGGGCTTCGGGATCTGGGGGTTGGCGGTCGGAGAGGTGGGGGTGTCCCTGTCCGTGGTCACGACCATGACGCTGGGCATCGTGGTCGACGACACCGTGCATTTTCTCAGCAAGTACCGCCGGGCCCGACGCGAACTCGGCTGCTCGTCTCCCGATGCGGTGCGCGTTGCGTTCCGCACCGTGGGCCGCGCTCTGCTCACGACCTCCCTGGTCCTCGTGGCGGGCTTCGTAATGGTGAGCCTCTCCAGCTTCGAGATGAACGCCGGAATGGGCAAGCTCACCGCGCTCGTCATTGCGCTCGCGCTTCTCGCCGATTTCTTCCTCCTGCCGCCGCTGCTGATGAAGGTCGAGGGCGGTACCGACAAGGAAACCACCTCGGCCTGAGCATGGTAGGGCAGTCCCGGCCGGGTCTCTGCATGCGGTAGTCGACCCCGCGTTTGTTGAAGATGTAGAGGCGGCGGGCTGCATCGTCGCCGAGCTTGACGATGTAGTCGGCGGCGCCGGCCTCGTCGCGTCCGTAGGCGGAGATGAAGATGACCGGAAGATCGGCGAGCTCCAGGACGCTCTCCATGAGCTCCATCCCGTCGGTCACTCCACACACGAAAAGAATACTCAATCGGCTGTTGCAGGCACACTGAAGGCACACCGGTTTGCTAGCATGCCGTGTCGATGAGGTACTATAGAGCAGGCCGACGCGCCATCATGGGTCGCCCGCCCAGGAAGAACTGGTGATTCCTCGAAACGCCCAGGAGGCGCTGATGGGTACAAGCGACTTGTGGTGTGGAGGCCCGGTTTCCCCCGGCTTTACTCGCTTTCCCGGGGGTCTGTGTCACGACGGGCCGGGCCTCCACACCCCCCTTGGCATTTGCATCCGGTGTGTGGGGATACGGGGTTGGCGCGGGGCCGGGAAGCCTCCTTTATTCCACGATACGGTTTCAACAACATCATACGGTCCCGCGTCACTCCGAAGAGGATGGAGAGGGGTCGCACGGGTGTGTGGCTGCCCACTCGTGTTCTGCTCAGGCCCTTGCGGCCCCTGGATCAAGGGATGGAAACCGCCGAAGCGCCCAGGGGTGTTTTTCTCTGAAGGCTGTTCGTCGTCGACCGCTCTCCGGTCCCTCGGCGTCTCGGGCAGGAGTGGAAGTTCCGAACTGTTGGAGAAGATCACCCTCACCGCGGATGAGACCGCCCTGCTTCGTCAGATCGGCCAGCAGACCAAAGGGCCGCGCCACACCATGACGCTGTGGGCGGATCCCAGGACGATCAGGATCTTCTGGCTTGCATGGTTGGGGAGCGGTGATAGGCTGGTTCAAGAAGAAGTAGGGACGCGAGATGGCAATGAGCGAGAAACGGGAAATAGAGCGAGGCATCTGGAGCCGCCAGGACTTTTTGGACCGCTTCGAGATCGCCTTGGCGGAGGGACGACGGCGGGTCGATCCGTTGAACCCGAGCATGGAGGTGGGTCGGTTGCCTTCGGGCAGGATCCGGGCAGTGACCGGACCGCCCGCCCCTCGCGCACCAAGCGTCCGGGATGAATACATGGGTAGAAATCGCATGAAGGGCGCCCTGCCCATTCTCGTCCTGCTCTGGTCCGGTCTCGCCCTTGCCGGTCACGAACTCGACGGCCGCGACATTCGAAACGGGCAAGCGCTCTACAGGCAGCATTGCGCCTCGTGCCACGGCGCCAACCTCGAAGGACAGCCAAACTGGCGGCGACCCGGCAAGGACGGCGTCCTGCCAGCGCCGCCGCACGATGCGAGCGGCCATACCTGGCATCACGACAACAAGCTTCTCTTCGACTACACGAAACTGGGCGGCACCGCCCTCATGGAGGCCCGGGGCATCATCGGGATCGAGAGCGGAATGCCGGGCCTCGGCGACGTCATGACCGACGACCAGATCTGGGACGTGCTCTCCTACATCCGCTCCACTTGGCCGGACCGCATCCGCGAAATCCAGGCCGGCAGAAATCCGCCGCACGGGCAATGACCGGTCCGCGCTTCACGGCGAACCGCGAGACCGGCCCGAGGATGGGAAACTCTTTCCACACCACGCGCAGCTTTCGGTCGCTCGCCAGCAGGTCCTTCATTGGCTTCAGCGAGCGTTTGCAGCAACCGCACTGGTAGTCGAAGAACTCCAACCAGCGTGACATCGCCTTTCGGGTTGCCGGAGAACATCGGGTGCGAGAAGATGGCTGCCCGTTTCCTGCCGATCACAGTCCGGACAACTTTCTTTCGCGGCGCCTCACGCTTCGCGTGGAGCGTGCGCATTGCCTGGACGCCGCACTTGACGCTGGAATCCGTTGTTTCGGTGAGATATGATTTCCTCGTCAGGCTTGGCCGCAGGTCGGCAACGGGCGAAACGACGAATAGTCATGCTCAGGTACGCCGAGGAAATCTTGCTTCTCGTTCTCGACGAAGGGCGGGGAGAATTGGCTCCAGGCATGCCGGAGCGCTCGCTCTCCCTGGCGCTCGCCGGAGCGGTGCTGATGGACCTCGCACTCGAGAACCGGATCGACACTGATTCCGAGCGGTTGATGCTTGTGGACGCCACTCCATTAGGCGAATACATCCTCGATTCGACGCTGGCCGAGATCGCCGGCGCCGAGCAAGAACATGACACGGGCTACTGGCTCGAACGGACGGCCGGACGGGGAGACGAGATCCGCGAAGCCGCGCTCGCGCGCCTGACCGATCGTGGCATTGTGAGTTCCGAAGCGGACGGGCCGCTGTCGCTGGCTCCATCGGTGTCCCGCTCACGGCGCTATCCCATCGCGGACGGCCAGTGGGTCGAAGAGACCAGGCTGCGAATCATGCGGCTTCTGTTCAGCGACGATATTCCCGATCCCCGCGACATAGGGATCATCGCACTTGCCGACGCGTGCGGCGCATTTCGCACGATCCTGGCGCCGGAGGAACGGGCGCAGGTCCATGGCCGCATCGAGCTGCTCCGTAATCTCGATCTGATCGCCAGGACAATGAGCCGGGCGATCAAGGAACTCGACGCGTCCGGCGAACCGCCCACCAAGCTCGCGCGACCGAAAGAGATCCCGATCGTCCCGGGCCTCCCCCTCCTGGGCAACGGCCTCGCAATGAGTAAAGGCCTGGTGACTTTCCTCATCCGCCAGTACAGGGCACTCGGACCGATCTTCAGCATTCGTGCTCCCGGACGCGGATTCATATGCATGGTGGGGCCGGACGCGACCAACTTCCTTACGACTCACGGCGGTACGGTATTCCGGTCGCTCGAGCCCATGGCGAACTTCCACAACCAGATGGGGGCGTCGCGTTCGATCCTGACCATGGACGGCGTCGACCACGTCACCATGCGGAAGGTTCAGGCCAAGGGATACTCGGCAGCCGTCGCGGAGAACAGCGGTGCGGAGATCGTCGATATTACCCGCGCCGAGATCGCGGAATGGCCGGCAGGGGAACCGTTCGAGGCGTTGCCGGCGTTCCAGAACCTCATCGCGGAGCAGATGGGCCACATGATGACGGGTTTCTCGCCTCGCGGTTACACGAAGGATCTGGCTACGCTACTCGGCGGGCTGCTTCTGAGTTCGGCGGTGTTTCCCCACATAATGAAGTTGCCGCGTTTCAGGCGCGCGCGCAAGCGCGCCTTCGAGCTGGCGGAGAAGGTCCTCGCATACAAGGAACGAAGCGGTCCGCGCGAGGGGAACCCGGATTTCGTGGACCTCATGCTCGAGCTCCGCTCGATCGATCCGCAGCTCGTTCCCGAGACCAATATGCCTCTCAACGTGGTGGCCCCGTACCTGGTGGGACTGGACACGACGGCGAGCACCTGTTCGTTCATGCTCTACAACGTCTTGAAGCACCCGGAGCTGATGGAGCGCATGACCGCCGAAGCAGACGCCTTCTTCAAGCAGGAGTTGAAGCCGGGCGAAGGGCTGCGGCGGATGGATGTCTCGCGCCGGGCGGTCATGGAGACGCTGCGGCTCCATCCGGTCTCGCCTGCCGTGCTTCGAACGGTCAGCAACTCCTTCGAGTTTGCGGGCCACACCGTCCCCGCCGGCCGGCTGGTCATGATCGGCACGGCGGTGGGACACGGACTCGAAGAGCACTTTCCTCAGCCGGAGCGCTTCGACATCGACCGCTACACACAGGCTCGGGGCGAGCACCGGCAACGGGGCGCCTACGCTCCCTTCGGCGCCGGCAACCACCGGTGTCTCGGCGCCGGTCTCGTTCCCGTGCAGATCATCCTCACCATGGCGACCATTCTGCGCGAGCTCGTTCTAGAGCCCCTCCATCCTCACGGCGCGCTGCGGGTGAGATCGTTCCCGACGATGCAGCCCGTTGGTTTCAAGGTCCGTATCCTCGGCCGCCGGTCAAGTGGCAGCTCCGACAGCAACTAGAAGGGTGCGGGACAACCCCACTGACCGGCCCCAGGTCGCCATCCCGCGGTACCATTCGCTCGACCGGTTGCGGGCGGTCGTGATGATGCTCGGCGTGGTCCGGCACTCGGCGATGAGCTACGTACCCACCGTTTTCGCGGCATGGCCGTACAGGGACGCTCACGCCGACATCGTCGTTCACTGGCTAATCGTCTTCATCCGGGTTTTCCAGTTGCCGGTCTTCTTCGCGATCGCGGGGTTCTTCGCGGCATACCTGGTCGAGACCCGCGGAATCCGGGCGTACTTACGGCAGCGATGGAGTCGGATCGGGGTGCCCTTCCTGGTGGCCTGGCCCGTCCTGGCAGTCACGATGTACTTCATCGTGCCGTTCACTTCCCAGTTCAGTTCCGTCCCGCCGACCCACGCCTACAGCCTGGAGGAGATTACGTCGCCCGGTGCATTGCGCTACATGTTCATGCATCTGTGGTTCCTCTACCACCTGATGATCCTGTACGTGGTCGCCGGCGCACTGAGCGTGCTCGCCCGCCGCATCCCCGCGAACAGGCGCGCACGTTTGCTGGACTTCTTTGAGAGCGCGGTGCACCGGGGTGGCATCGGGGTGCTGGCTCTGCTGGGGGGCGTCATGCTGTACCCGATGCAGTCGTGGGCGCTCGACTATTACGCAGGCCCGTTCCCGCCCCTGCGTCTGCTGGGACTATTCGGCCTTTTCTTCGCATTCGGTTGGCTGATTTTCCACCGCCGTGATGTGCTGGAAGGCTTCAAGCGCCCCGTATGGAGTTTCCTCGCGGCCGGAATCATATGCTCTGTCGGCTACCTCGCCTTCTTCGAGCTCGGCTGCAACCCCGATCCGGGCAGGACCTGCACCGGGTCTTCGGGGGGACTTCATCTGGGGGCGGTGGTTTTCCTTTCGCTGTCCATGTGGTTCCTGGCCTATGGCCTGTTCGGATTGTTCCTCCGCTACATGAGCCATCCAAGCCCCCGCTGGCGCTACATGGCGGACGCTTCCTACTGGATCTACATCGTCCACGTGCCGTTCGTCATCATGCTGCCCCTCCTTCTCGCCAATGTGCCGGCACCGGGCATCGTCAAGGTCGCACTGGTCGTGGCCATGGCAACCGGGCTCATCCTGGTAACCTACCGGTACTTCGTGCGATCGACGTTCATTGGGGAACAGTTGAACGGTCGCCGCTACTCGCGGTCCGCGTCTTGACCGCCGCCTCAGTTGCCCCGCGCGACTTTGCGGCCGGGCGCCTCTGGCACAATATGCCAACTCCGGCCAAGGCTCTCCCTGCCAAAGCAAACCGCGGTCACTGTATTCACTACCAAGCCTTCTCCAGCACCCGCAGCACCTCCTCCGGATCCGTCACCGGCTTCGGATTGTAGATGATGTTCGGCGACACGATGACCTTCCTGGCGATCTCGGGGAGATCCTCGCGGGGGATGCCCACGTCGCGCAACCGGGACGGCAGCTCCAGGTCCCTCACCAGACTCGCCACGGCGGCGTGCGCGGAATCCGCCAACTCTTCGTCCGTGGCGCCGTCGCCGCCCAAGGCGCGGCCGAGAGCGGCCTGGGCGGAGAGGCTGATGGAGCGGTTGAATTCCATCACGTGGGGCAGGATGACGCAGGAAGTGTGGCCGTGGGAAACACCGTAGGCACCGAGCTGCCAGCCGATGACCTGCGACAGCCCCTTGTGCACGCCGCGTCCGTGGAAGCCCACGCCCACCAGCGCCACCTGGCACTGGGTGAAGGCCTCCAGGTCCTCGGGATTGTCCTTGCAGCGCGGCAGGTGGCGGTACAGCAACTCGCCGGCATGGAGGCACATGTTGTCCACCACGGGATTGCGGTCGACGGTGTAGAGTTTCTCCACCACGTGCTCCATGGCCTTGAGGCCGGTGGCGCACCACACGGCGGCCGGGGTGGACGAGGCGATGGCGGCGTCCAGGATCACCGCCTTGGGCACCAGGTCGGGATGGCGCACGTGGTCCTTGAACTTGCGCTCGGGCCGGTTGATGGTCACCGACCACGTGGCCTCCGAGGCCGACAGGGTGGTGGCGATGGCGACCTGGGGGATCGGCGCCCGGGGCAGCGCGGCCAGCCGCTGGTTGTCCGGCGAGGCGACGTAGTCGTCCAGCTCCTCGACCGTTTCCAGGCCCTGGGCGAGGATGAACGCCACGGCCTTGCCCCAGTCCGCCACGCTGCCGCCGCCCGCGGTGACGATGACGTCGGGCCGAACTTCGCGAGCCTGCCGCGCCGTGTCGAAGCACAGCCAGTCGGGGGTGAACTCGCGGCTGTCGCTCCGGACCGCCACCAGGAGATTCCCCAACGCCTCCGCGATCCGGTCCACCCAGGGGGTGCGCCTCTTCAGCGAGCCGCTGGTCAGCAACAGCGCCCTTCGGCAGCCCATCTCTTCCAGCAGGCTTCTGAGGCGCTCGTGGGATCCCGGCCCCCAGATGACGTGGTCCGGCACGGCGCTGCGGTCGCGCCACTCTCCCTGGAGCTCATGGGACGTCGTGGTCATGGATTCCCCTCCTCTCCGGTTTGGGGAGGGTTGCACGGCGGATACGAAATGGCAACGGCGCCCCAATACGTCATTCCCGCGAAAGCTTGCCCTCGACCCCGATCGGGGGCGGGAATCCATGGGTGGCGCGGCGGGGAATACGGCCGTATGGCCCCTCCCAACCCCTGGATTCCCGCTTCCCAGGCTGTGTCAAAACACCATTCAAGAGAGGCAACAACCCCCAGAAACGTCATTCCCGCGAAAGCGGGAATCCAGGAGGGGTAGAGCGGGGAAACGCCGCTGTAGCGCCCTGCCACCACCCCTGGATTCCCGCTTTCGCGG
>JAJDXX010000029.1 GCA_022823055.1 Candidatus Binatia bacterium
CCGCGAAAGCGGGAATCCAGGAGGGGTAGAGCGGGGAAACGCCGCTGTAGCGCCCTGCCACCACCCCTGGATTCCCGCTTTCGCGGGAATGACGGATTGGGGTTTGGTCGCCACGAAGCAGAGTATTGACACAGCCTGTTCTGCGGGAATGACGGTATGGGAGGTTGGTGCCATTTCGTGTCTGAGCAGAGTTTTGACACGGCCTGTTCCGGGGAACGACGGTATTGGGGTGGCCGTGCCGTTCCCTTTTTGAAGCGTGATCAGGGTTGCCAGCCTGGAAGCACTGTGAGAAAACGAGGGCCGGAGGAAACGATCATGAGCGACCGCATCATCTCGGCCGACGGCCACATGGACCTCTTCTATCTCGACGAGGACACCTTCCGGTCCCGCGCTCCCGCGAAGCTCAAGGACCGCGTCCCCAACGTGCGCATGGTGGACGACAAACCCACCTGGGTCGGCGACGGCGCCGCGATGGGCGGGCACCGCGCCTGGATGGGGCGACAGCCCATGACCAACCACCGCGGCCGGAGGATGCGGGAGGCCGGGTGGGAGCCCACGCATCCCTCGGATCCCAAACTGCGGGCCAAGGACATGGAGATCGACAACATCGAGGTGGAGGTCATCTACGGCATCCGCTTCGTGGAAGACAGCATCAAGGACCCGGACGTGATCACCGCCACCTACCGGGCCTACAACGACTTCATCGCCGAGTTCTGCGAGCACGACCCGGGCCGCTTCATCGGCATCGCCGACATCCCCGCCCACTCCCCGGACGCCGCGGCGGCGGAACTCCACCGCATCGGCAGGAACGGCCTCGGCCTCAAGGGCGCGCTGTTCGACTTCTTCAACGGCCCGGCGCCCATCTGGCACGAGATGTGGGAACCCATGTGGGCGGCAGCGGAGGAGGAGGAAGTGGCGCTGTCCTTCCACATCGGCGCGGGCCACGGCACTACCACGGTGGGGCCCCGGACCGCCGAGGAAAAGCTCAGGGGGGATACCCCGAAGGTATCCAAGGAGGCGCACATCGCGGTGGTGGCCATGCAGGCGGACGAGTGCCTCGTGTCGATCATCCTGTGCGGCGCGCTCGAGCGCCATCCCGCCCTCAAGGTGGTCATGGCCGAGAGCCACATCGGCTGGATCCCCTACGTGCTGGAGCGGCTCGACACCAAGTTCCGGGAAGGCGAGTACGAGGGAATGATCAGCACGCCCCCGAGCGTGCTGTTCCAGCGCCAGATGTGGGCCACGTTCCAGGACGACAAGGTCGGCGCGCAACTGGCGGAAGAATACGCCCCGGAGAACTTCTGCTGGGCCTCGGACTATCCCCACCGGGACGGGATCTGGCCGGACTCCCAGGAGTTCATCGCGCACACCATGGGCGGGTTGAGCGAGAAGATGCGCCGGCGGCTCACCGCGGACAACGTGGCGCGGCTGTACAATATTCAGTGAGGGCGCGGTGGTTCGCCCCCCCACCCGCCCATGGATTCCCGCTTTCGCGGGAATGACGATTCGAGAAATCTCTGCCTCATGAGTTTTGACACAGCCTGTTTCGCGGGAATGACGATTCGGGGCGTTGGGAATAACGTGGCCACGGGTTAGCTAGAGGATCCTGATCTTGCCGCGGTTGTAGACGGCCACGGACGCGCCCGAGGCGCGGCTGCCCGGATACTCCGCCGCGTCCAGACTCCACACCATGGTATCCCGCAAGCGCCCCTCGGGGTCGGTCTTGTTGCGGTAGAGGGTTGCGCGGTGGACGTAGCCGAGCTTCTCCGCGACCCGCGCGCTGGGCCTGTTGCGCGGGTCGCAGCGGATCTCGAGCCGCTCCACGCGGTTGACCTCGAAGGCCACCCGCGTCAGCGCGGCCGTGGACTCGGTGGCCAGCCCCTTGTTGGCATGGGCACGGCCGATCCAGTACCCGATCTCGCGCGCGTCCTTGTTCTCGCGGATGACCAAGCCGGTGCCGCCGATGATGCGCAAGCCGTCGGCGCCGAAGATGCCGTAGACGAACTCTCTCCGCGAGAGAAAGTCGTCCCGGAAGTGCCGCAGCCGTTCCGTCTTCATCTCCAGCGACTCCGGCTCTTGCTGCGCCCAGTCCAGCCACGGGCGCAGGTAGTCCAGGTTGTCGTTGATCTCCCGCTGCAACAGGTTGGCGTCCGTCGGATGCCAGCAACGGAGGATCAGACGCGACGTGTGGATGCTGTATGCCAGTCCCGGAGAATGAGCCATGGGCCGAGTCGCCGCTGGGTGAAGGCGCCTCGACCCGAAGCTCTTCCCCGCTGTCCCGGAGCGCGGTTGTCCGCTACTTCTTGGGCGCAAAGGTCTTCTTGATGGTGGCCAACAGCTCGGGCTGAAGACCGGCGACGCCGGCCACGAGCTCGTCCACGTCCTCGCCGGAGACCGGCGTGATGGGGAACCTGGACTTCTTGGCTTCCGCCAGGAGCTCGGGGTCCTTCATGGTCGCGTCGAACGCGCGGCGCAGCACCATCAGCCGGTCCTTGGGCGTCCCCGGAGGCAGCGAGTACGGCCGGTTGAGAGCGCCGCCGATGTCGCGAATCACGATGTTCATCACCTGCCGCCCCACGTCTGACTTGATCACGTCGTTGGTCAGGGGAATGCCGGCGAGCTCCGAGTGGGGCTTGTCCACGAACTGCGCCAGCACGCGCACGTCACCGCTGGCGAGTTGCGCGGCCCAGGGGTTCTTGAGCCCTTCCCAACTCGCGCACACACCGGCGACCTCGCCCTTCTCCGCGGCAACCCGCACCGGCGCGGTGCCGCCGTAGCCCTCGATGAGCCTCATGGGAAGGTCCGTGTGGGCGATGAGGATGCGCGGGATGTCCCACAGGGTGGAGCCGGGCTGGCTGCCGCCGAACTTGACGGGCTGCTTGGCCGCGCGCCACGAGGCCATGTCGACCACGCCGCTCTTCTTGTGGGTCATGCACACGTTGGTGATCCGCACCGGCGCGCCGACCCAGCCCATCTTGGCCGCGTCGAAACGCACCTTCTTGTTGCCCAGGTACTGCTGCAGGATCAGCCCGCCGACCCAGTGGCCGATGGTAAGCCCGTCGGGCTTGGCCTTGTTGTAAATGAAGTTGGCGGTGATGAGGCCGCCGGCCCCGGGCCGGTTCTGCACGACGACCGTGGGATTGCCCGGAATGTGCCGGGGCAGATGGCGCGCCAGAAGGCGCGAGTACGCATCGAACCCGCCGCCGGGCGAATAGGCGACCATGATGCGCACGGTCTTGCCGGCGTAGAAGTCGTCCGCGGCATGAGCCGCGACGCCGGACAGGGCCAGAGCCAAGAGCAAAGCGAACGTCGAGAGCACGATCTTCCTGGTCATGAGGGCCTCCCGTGTCGTGGTTGAACGGATGGGACAACGCATGGTCCCTTATAACACATCTTCAAAGACGCGCCGCCACCCAGTCGTGCATGAACGGGAAGATCTCGGCGTGGTTGTCGTAGGAGCAGTGGACGGCGCCGGGCTCGCCGGCGCGGAGGAAGCGCAGCTCCTTCTCGCACTGGGCCTCGTCGTAGGTCTGATGGGCGCAGCGGGGGTCGGTGATGATGTCGTCCTCGCCGTGGAGGATGAGCAGCGGGCACTCGACCTTCTCGATGCTGCCGGCGAGGGTGAATTGGCTCAGACGGCGGCGCACCTCGTCCTCGCTGTCCGACCCGGTGATCCAGCGGAATTGTCCCCTCAGCGGCTCGTAGTACTCGTAGATGTCTCGGTAGCAGTCGTAGGGGCCGAAGTGGGAAACGCAGCACTGGACGCGTTTCTCGTAGGCGGCCGCGCGGGTGACATAGTAGCCGCCCATGCTCATGCCCATGAGGGCGACGCGGTTCATGTCGACGTCGCCGCGGGCTTCGAGGTAATCCACCATGGCCGTGATCGGCCGTTCGAAGTCGGGGATGGCCAGGCTGTTGCGCAACCGGAGCATGCCGCCGCGTCCCGGGCCGTCGACGATGAGCAGTGCGAGGCCGCGCTTGGCGGCCTCGGGGCCGCCGACGAAGTAGACCTCCTCGGCGGTGGAGTCGGCGCCGCCAGTGAAGATCAGCACCGGGGGCTTCTCGCCGGCGGAGGCCGGCGCATGGAAGAAGTAGCCGGGCATGGTGGTGTCATCGTAAGGCACCTCCACGCGCTCGATGCCGGGCGATAGCGCCACCGCGGCCTGGAAGCTCTCGGCGGACTTACGGTAGGTGGGGATCTTCCGGTCGTCGGTGAAGGGCAGCAGGAACTCGGCCACCCGGTAGTAGTTGGAGGCGCGGAAGAAAGCCTTGACGGCGCTCTGCGGATGGCCGGCGGCTTGTTGCTCGCGGCCGTGAGCGGCGACCCCTTCCGCGGTTTCAAGCCACTCGGCGTGCCAGCTCTCGACGTCGCCGGGCTTGACCCGCTGCGCGGTGCGGTGAATCTCGTTGAACTCGCCGCCGCCGTAGTAGCTTTCGGCCAGCAGCCGGATGCACGCGAAGGACCAGCTTCGGTTCCCCGGGAAGAATTCGAACATGGCCCCTCGCGTTCGTTCCGGCGCCGCGCGTTCAAGCTGCGGGTATGGCTACCTATTGATAAAGCTTCTGAATGCGCGCCTTCCACTTGTCGCCGTTCTGGCTCACCTCGCGGGCGATGATCTGCGGCGACGGGTCGAAGAACTTGACGCCCGTCAACTCCTTCTTGAGCGCGTCCAGAGGTTCGACGGTCTTGTCGGCGACGAGCAGGCCTTCATCCCGGAAGATGTTCTGGCCCTCGGTGCTCACCAGGAAGTCGACGAACAGCTTGGCCGCGTTGGGATGAGGCGCGTTCTTGTGGATCGCCGCCATGTTGGGCCACCAGATGGCCGGCTCCCGGAACGTGGAGTAGCCCAGGTCGGGATAGCTCCGTCCGAAGGTGTAAGGCGTATAGGGCAGCGTGAAGATACCCAGCGAGAACTCCTTGAGTCCCACCGCAGCGTGGAGCTGGCCCCACTTGGGCTCGTACCGTGCCACGTTGGCCTTGAACTTGGTCCAGTAGTCGGCCCACTTCTCTTCGTTCTCTCCGAACCACGAGTAGAAGGACGCGATGTGCACGAGATAGTTGGACCCGAGCCACGGCGTGCGCGAAATGATCTTCCCCTTGTACTCGGGCTTGATCAACTCCTGGATGCTCCGGGGCGCCTTGTCAGGCGGGACCAGGCTCTTGTTGTAGGACGCCCCCACCACGTGGTTGAAGAGCGGGATCTGGTTCCACTCCTTGGGGAGAGGCTCCATGACATGGGCCACTCTCTCGTACCCCGCGGGCTTGTAGGGCTGGGTCCAGTGGTTGAGCCCGCTCAACGGGCCGGGCGAGGTGGCGAAAACGTCGATGGCGTGGATGCCCGCCTGCGTTTCCTGGCTCACCTTGCGGAGAATGTCCGGAGCGCCGACGTAGGTGCCCTCCACCCTGATGCCGTACTTCTTCTCGAAGGTTTGGGCGGCCTTCTTGTAGCTGGAGAAGATGATGACCCGCAGCTTACCTTCCTTCTTGGCCGCGGCCACCAGATCGGCGCTCGACGCCAGCGCCATGCCGGAGAAACACAGGGCCGCGCCCAGTGAGAACGCCAACGTCCTTACAATCAAGCTTCGCATAAAAATCTCCCTTGCTTGGTCGAACCCGTGATGTGCCCCCACCCTAGAGCGGTCGGAGGCAACCTATTGATAAAGCTTCTGGATGCGTTTCTTCCACTGGTCGCCGTGCTGGCTCGTCTCGCGGGCCAGGATTTCCGGGGCATTCGGGAAGAACGTGACACCCTTGAGTTCCTTGGCCAGGGCCTTCCCGATTTTCATGGTGCTGTCGGCCGGGATCATCCCCTCTTCGACGAAGGTCTGCTGCCCCTCGGGGCTGATGGCGAAATCGACGAAGAGCTTGGCCGCGTTGGGCTGAGGCGCGTTCTTGTGAATCGCCAGCATGTTCGGCCACCAGATGGCCGGCTCCCGGAAGGTCGAGTAGCCCAGCTTGTTGCCGTAGCTTCGACCGAAGGCGTACGGCGTGTACGGCAGCGTGAAGATGCCAAGGGGATACTCCTTCAGACCGACCGCTTGATGGAGTTGCCCCCACTTGGGCTCGAACCGGCCCACGTTGGCCTTGAACTTGGTCCAGTAGTCCGCCCACTTTTCCTCGCTGCCGCCGAACCAGGCCCAATACGAGACCATGTGCACGAGGTTGTTGGAGCCCAGCCAAGGCGTTCGCGAGACGATCTTCCCCTTGTACTCGGGCTTGAGGAGCTCGTAGATGCTTCGGGGCGCCCTTTCCGGTGGGATCAAATCGGTGTGATACGAAGCCCCGACCACGTGAATGAACATCGGAATCTGGTTCCACTCCTGGGGCAGATTCTTCATGTGGTGGGCGACCTTCTCATAGCCGGCCGGCTCGTATTTCATGGTCCAGGGGTTCAGTCCACTCGTGGGACCGGGCGCGGTGCCGAACAGGTCGATGGCGAATATCCCCGCCTGGGATTCCTGGCTCACCGTGCGAAGCACGCCCGGCGCGCCGACATAGGTCCCCTCCACCTTGATGCCGTACTTCTTCTCGAAGCGTTCGGCGAGCTTCTTGTAGCTGGCGAACGCGATCATCCGCACCTTGCCTTCCTTCTTGGCCGCGGCGATCAGCTCAGCGCTTGACGCCAGCGCCATGCCGGAGAGGCACAAGGCCGCGCCCAAAGAGAATGCCAACGCCTTTGCAATCAAGCTTCGCATGGGAACCCCCCCTTCCTTGGTCGGAGCCCGTGATGTGCCGCCCACCCTATAGCGGCGTGCGATGAGCGTCAAGACCTTGACGCTCACGACACGAACGCGGTCGACAGGTCCACCCTGCCCTCCAGGCGGCCGGTCTCGATGAGCATCTCCATGGTGGCTTCGGCTTCCCTGCGCTCGGTGTCGGTGAAGGTGAACTCGATCTTGGGGTAGCCGGCGGAGGCAAGGATGTCCTGCTTGTCGCCGCCGTACCTGGCGATGAACTTGTCGGCGACCTCTTCGAGGTGGGCGTCGCTGTAGGCGATGGACTTGCGGCAGGCGTCGAGGATCTGGCCGGCGAACTCCGGATGTTCCGCCAGGAGGTCCTCGCGGGTGGCGAGCATGTGCTTGATGATCTCGGGGAGGCCGTGCAGGCCGCGCCAAGCGTCGCCATCGGTGTAGAGGCAGCGCACGTCGGGGTCCTTCTCGCCGTGCCAGAAGACCTGGTCGATGAGGGTGACGGCGTCGGCCTTGCGCTCCTTGAGGATGGTCACCAGTTCCTCCTGGGGATGGGACTCCCAGCGGATGGTGGAGTCGTCCACCTTGTAGTGCCTGCGCAGGAGGTAGCAGTGCATGGCGTGGGGGTCGGAGTGGTGGCTGGCGATGAGCCGGCCCTCCAGATCCTTGGGTGTCCGCACCGGGCCGTCCTTGAGCACGAAGACCCCGTTGCCCTTGGCGGTGGACTTCCACTCGGTGGACAGGCCGACGATGGGGGCGCCGCCGAGCTTGCGCTTGAGAAAGTTCGGCAGATAGACGTTGGCGAACGCCACCTCGCCCCGGATCAGCACCTCTTCCAGCTCGTGGCTGGGAGGGTCGGCCACCTCGATGACCTTCAGGTCGAAGCCCTCCGGTTTCACGATGCCCTCGGCCAGGGCGTAGTAGGTGCGGAACATGCAGAAGCGGTTGCGGTAGTGTGCGAGTGTCAGCTCCATGGGAACTCCTTGCCGGGACGCGCCCACGCGCCTCCGGCTTCAACGGAAGCGGGCGGCCCGCGCATGACGCGCGGCCGCCCGCCCCTGCCGTGTGCGCGGCGGATCAGTCCAGGCCGAGCTCCGCGCGGGTCTTGCTGCAGATGTCCAGTGCCGCCAGCGCGTAGACGCTGCTGCAACGCTCCATGTTTCGGATGCCCACGCCGCGCCGCGTGCCGGACGGCCGGTCCCACTCCGAACCGGTCTCCTGCTCGTCCGGGTCCACCAGGTGGGTGCCGAAACCGGCGCCGTAGGTGATCACCGACACGCCGTACTGGTTGATGCGCGAGCCGTCGCTGGTGATGCCGTAGCGCACCGGTTCCGAGAACTCCATGGCGCTGCCGTTGACCTCCTGGTGGGCCGCGCCCATGGCCTGGACCACGTAGTCGGTCTCGGGGATCTCGTAGCCGCCGGTGGAGAGGTAGAGCTTCACCCGGGTGTCGATGTCCCCTTCCTTCGCGGCGACGGTGGCGGCGACCTTTTCCAGCTCCCGCTGGATCTTCATGGTGCCCACGTCGGGCAGCGTCTTGACGATGACGTAGATCTTGCACACCGGGTTGGTGCCGGGCTTGAACGGGTTGCCGCCGTCGATGGCGCCGATCTGCACGGTGGGCAGCATGAACGGGTGCGGGAACATCTTCTGATAGTCCTTCTCCCACGCCTGGATCGCCTTGCACACCTCGAACGCCTTCATGACGAAGGTCTTGGCCGGCCCTTCCACGGTCACCTCGGCCCAAACCAACCCGGCGTTGCCGATCTGCATGCGCAGGCCGGTGGGCTCGCCGATGATGCACATGTCGGCGGTGACTCCGTGGTCCATGAGATAGCGCGCGCCCACGCCCGCGCCCCGGTAGCTCTTGCCGTAAAATCGATTGACCTGGGCCTTCTCGATCTCGCCCACCACGCCCGAGATGATGACGTCGCCCTTGAGCTCCGCCCCGGCCTTGACGAGCATGTCCACCGCGGTGATGTAGCAGGGGAAGGCGCACTTCATGTTGACCAGGCCGCGGCCGTAGACCCGGTCCTCGGTCACGCGGGTGGGCTCGGGGTTGTCGAAATGGTCCATGTGACCGTTGAACATCAGCGCCGGCCCGCCGCCCGACCCGCGCAGCGTGCCGATGACGTTCTTCCGTCCCTCCTCCACCTCCTGGTACTCCACCTCCATGCCCAGGCGCTCGAACTCGCGGCCCAGATATTCGGCCACCGGGGTCTCTTCGCCGGTAATCGTGACGATGTCGGCGAGATCCCGTGTCATCTCCACCAAGTGCGCGCGGTCGAGCTGCGCCAGAACCTGCTTGCTGTCCATGTGATCGAACCTCCTCAATCTTTCTCGTGTTTTAACGATAAAGAATTAATGCAATACCTTAGATATGTCGGCGACGGACCGTCTTCGAACACGTGTCCCAGATGGGCGTCGCAGACGCCGCAGAGCACTTCCACCCGGCGCATGCCGTAGGAACGGTCTTCCTTCGTGGCGACGTTCTCTTCGTCCACCGGCGCCCAGAAGCTGGGCCAACCGGTACCCGATTCGAACTTGGTGGCGGCGTCGAACAGGTCCGCGCCGCAGCAGACGCAGCGATAGATGCCGGGCTCCTTGGAGGCGTGGTACTTGCCCGTGAACGGGCGCTCGGTGGCCTGCTTCCGCGTCACCAGGAACTCCTCGTCGGTGAGTTGTTGACGCCACTCCTCATCGGTCTTGACGACTTTGTCCTTCATGGAACGGGTCCTTCCGGGGAAGTTGTTCCTCTGATCAGGCTTCTAAACATATAGAGAAACTCTAATCAATTGGAACCGCGCCCATTCGCCCCGAGCCCTTCGTCAAGCTCGGGACAGGCGTAGCGAAGTCCAAGGGCGCCATCGTGCTCGGCGGGAGTTGATCGGGGTTCCTGGTCAGCGCAGGAAGAACAGCGCCGTGCCAAGCACGATGGCCAACGCGCCGACGGTGACCTTCCAGTTGACTGATTCGTGGGCCTGGAGAAACAGCCAGGAGATCAGCAGCACGAACAGCGGGCGCGACTGCGCGACCGGCTGGACCACGATCACCGGTGCGTACTTGAGCGCGAAATAGCCGCAGGTGGTGCCGATGGCGGACACCAGGCCGACAAGCCAGATGTAGCGCCAGTGCCGCGGCGTCCAGTCCGCCACGCTGCGGAGCGGCCGGTTGGAGATGGCGGGCAGGAAGCTCGGCAGCGCGATGAGGCTGGCGTAGAAGTTTGCCCCCAAGGGCGACGAGAACTCGTGCACCACCGTCCGGGTGAGGGCCGCGGACAGCGCCATGGCGAAGGCGCTGCCCAGGGCGAGGCCCATGCCGGCGACGTAACGGGTCCAGGCTTGGGAGACGCCGCCCTGCGCGCGGCTCATGGCCACCAGCACGCACCCGGCCACCACCAGCACCGCGCCCGCCGTCAGCATGAACGTCAAGGTCTCCTCCAGAAAGAACACGCCCAGGAACATGGCGAAGAACACGTTGGTGGCGCTGAAGCTGCTGGAACGCGCGGCGCCGATGTACTTGATGGCGGTGAACAGCGTAGTGCGCCCCACGGTGATGCGCAGGATCCCGGCCACGCCGATGACGAACAGCGGCCAGCCCCAGCCCGGGAAACCCGCGTGCAGGTCGCCGTTCAGAAGCGCGGCGCAGGTCAACACCACCAGCCCGGTGAACGCCGTGGCCGCCGTGCTCAACACCGGATCGATGTCATGGGTGGCCATGCGGCCGAAGATGTCGCGCAACGCCAGGAAAAACGCGGTGCC
>JAJDXX010000225.1 GCA_022823055.1 Candidatus Binatia bacterium
CGCGAAAGCGGGAATCCAGGAGGGGTAGAGCGGGGAAACGCCGCTGTAGCGCCCTGCCACCACCCCTGGATTCCCGCTTTCGCGGGAATGACGGATTGGGGTTTGGTCGCCACGAAGCAGAGTATTGACACAGCCTGTTCCGCGGGAATAACTCATGGGGGTGTAGCGGGATTCCGTAACTACCAGAAATCATTGAACACGATTTTATTTCATATCAATGACGATAGGGGGTGTCGTGCTATGTGGCGGCGCTGGGGCGCTGGCTGACGCGGTCGTACCAGGCGGTGGCGTGGCGGTGGTCGGGAGGCAGGGTCATCTTGATCCAGCCGGCGAAGTCGACGGCGACCTGGGCGGTGATGTCGGCGATGGTGTAGCGTTCGCCGGTCACGAAGGGATGGCCGGCGAGTTGCCGGTCGAGGTCGGCGAAGAAGCGCTCGACGCGGCCACGGCCGCGTTGCACGAGTTCGGGAATCTGGTCGGCGCCGTCCGGGCCGGTGAGGGCGCGGCCCTTCAGTCCTCTGGCTTGGTTGCGGAACGCCTCGGTGACGGCGAGGAAGCCGTCGATCTCGAAGCGGTGTTCCCACATGGCTACCCGCGCGCGGTCGCGCGCGTCCATACCCATGAGCGGCGGGTCGGGATGGGTTTCCTCCAGGTATCGGCAGACGGCGACGGCTTCACTGAGGGCGGTGCCGTCGTCGAGTTCCAGGACCGGGACGGTGCACCAGGGGTTCAGCTTGCGGAAGGACTCGGTCAGGTGTTCGCCGTTGCGCAGGTCGACCTGGACGGTGGGGATGTCCAGGCCCTTCTCGGCGATGAAGATGCGCACGCGGCGCGGACTCGGAGCGGTGCTGCAGTCGTAGAACTTCATGGGATACTCATGCTGGACTTCGGACCGGGATTCCGTGTTGCCGGAGCGTGGCCTCCAGGGTGGGGCGGCCGAGCCGGAGGCGGCCGTCGTTGAGAAGGTACGAGAACAGGTAGCCGGCGCCGAGCATGAAGATGCCGATGAGGAAGCAGTACATGACGGCCCGATCCGGGTAGGAGTCCTTGAGGTAGCCCACGTAGAGGGGGCCGAAAATGCCGGCGGCGGCCCAGGCGGTGAGCACGACGCCGTATATCTTGGACATCTTCTCGGTGCCGAAGACGTCCAGGATGTAGGGCGGCATGGTGGCGAAGCCGCCGCCGAAACAGAGCAGCACGTAGCATACCAGCACGGAGAAGACCCACGGGTTCTCCTCGGTCATGAGGACTCCGAACACGACCATCTGGCTGGCCAAGAGGATGCGGAAGACCTTGACGCGGCCGATGCGATCGGACAGGAGGCCCCAGAACAGCCGGCCCACTCCGTTGCACACGGAACTGGCGGCGATGAGCGTGGCGCCGTACTCCGCCAGCACCGCGGGCTCGACGGTGGGGTCCGCCAGTCCCCAGACCTCCTGCAGCAGCTCCGACTGGAAGCTGATGACCGAGATGCCGGCGGCGATGTTGAAGAAGAACACGGTCCACATGATGATGAACTGGCTGGAGCTCAGGTAGGGCAGGGTGGACTCGGGCTCGTCCGGGTCCAGGTGGGGGACGGACGCGCCCGCCGGGCTCTTGGCCGGGGCCAGGGGGTCGCTCAGGGCCATGCTGCACGGCAGCAGAATGCCGGCGAAGATGATGCCGAGCCACAGGAAGACCTGCGCCAAATCGCCCTCGGTGCGCACCACCAGGAAAGGCGCCAGCCCCTTGCTCAGGAGCAGGGCGCCGATGCCGAAACCCATCACCACGATGCCCGTGACCAGGCCCTTCTTGTCCGGGAACCACTTGGCCACCGTGGCCACCGGGGTCACGTAGCCCAGGCCGATGCCGGCGCCGCCGATGACGCCGTAGCCGATATAGAAGAGCGGCAGGTAGTCCAGCCACAGCGCCGCGGCGGCGATCACGTACCCGCCGGAGAACATCAGGCTGCCGGTGAGCGCCAGCCGGCGGGGCCCCAGCCGTCCCAGCGCGGAGCCGGCCCAGGCCGCGGACGTTCCCAGGGAGAAGATGGCGATGCTGAAGGCCCAGGCGGTCTCGGTGTGCGTCCAGCCGGACTGGCGCACCAACATGGTCTGGAAGAAGCTCCAGGCGTAGACCGTGCCGAAGCATATCTGCAGCATGGTGCAGAAGAACGCGATGGCGGCCCTGGGAATACGCACCCCGCTGTTCCTCCCGTCCCGCGGTTATCCGGTACCGTCCGCCGCCGGTGGCGGGTCGTCCGATGGGGTCCGGCGTTGCGATATATGCAAGAGCAGGCGCGCCAGTTCCCCGGCCTCGTCGTCCCGCGCGAGAATCTGTTCGGCGTCGGTGCCGTCGGTGTCCTCCTCCTTGGCCAGTTTGACGGCGAAGGCCAGAAGGTCACCCAGCGGCCTGGCGGCCAGATTGACGAACCATATGGATCCCAGGACCCCGACCACCAGCAGGATGGAGATGAGGTACACCTGCTGGCCGATGGCCCGCTGGATCTTGAGGCCGATGACGTCGAGGTCCATGCCGACGTGCACGGTGCCCGCGAAGCCCGCCAGGATCGGGCTGCCGACCTCCACGAATTCGCCCATTCCCGGCAACTGCCTGTTCACCGCCTTGGTCTCGTTGGGGTCGCTGTTGAGGATGGCCTCGGGAATGCCCGGAACGAAGGTGTGGGCAAGGAACTCGCCGCTGTCGCTGGTGATGTAGACGTAGCGGATGCCCTGGATCTCCACGAACTGGTCGATGAGCGACTGGAGCGTGGCCAGGTTGCGGTTGAGCAGGATGTCGACGCTGGCGTCGGCGATGGTCTTGGCGATGTTCCGGCTGTTGCCTTCGTACTCGGTCGAAAGGTGGGTCTGGACCGTGTAGATGGTCAGCGCCGAGGTGGACAGCACGATCAGGCCGAAGAGCCCGAAGATGCCGAACTGGGTCTTCTGGAACAGTTTTCTGATCTTCATGATCACCCGAACTTGGCTTTCCAGTCGTCCAGGGTGACGAATCGCCCGTCCTCGACGACCGTGTAGTAGACCTTCTGCAAACCCTGCCTGCGCTCCGGCCCGAAGGATACCGCCTCGCCGATGCCCAAGTCGTAGTCGCGTACCGAAAATACGGCCTCCTCCAGACCGCTTCTGTCCGGCCTGCCCTTGAGGCGGCGCAGTATCTCCACCAACAGCTTGGCGTCCAGGTACCCTTCCAGGCTCACGAAGCTGTTGGGAAACGGCGTATATGCCTCCTTGACGAGCTCCTCCGGCACCTGGGGGTCGTAGCGCGCCATCAGCTCGCGGTACTCCTTGACCGCGGGGATGGAAGTGTCCTCGTAGCTGGGCACCACCTGCGAGTTCACCAGATAGCGGGTGTAGCCATTGGGGTCGTCCTGTCCCTCGGACAGGAGGTTGAGCAGGTTTTCGCTGCCGACGAACGACAGATTGGCGATGGGGACCCGGAGGCCCAGGTCCACGGCGTCGCGCGCAAAGGCGGCGCACGCGGCGTAGGCGCCCACGCAGATCACCGCTTCGGGAGAAGCTTTCTTGAGGATCTCCACCTGTGCGCGCATGCTGCCGGTGAACCGGGATCCCCGGCGGTAGGTGGCCTCGCCGGCGATCTCGACGCCGTGCCTGGCCAGGGCCGCCCGTACGCCCGCCCAGCCGCTGCGGCCGTAGGCGTCGGCCTGGTAGAACATGGCGATGCGTTGCCGGCCGATGCGCACGAAGTTGTTCACGAGGCCGGCGGTCTCCTGGCGGTAGGAGGCCCGCAGGTTGAAGGCGAAGTCGCCGTAAGGCGGCTCGCGCTGGGGCTGGGCGCCGGTGAAGGGGAAGAACAGGTAGACCCGCTGGGCCTGGAACTTCTTCAACATCGGCAGAACGCGGGTTACGGTGGGGGTGCCCACGTAGCCGAAGAGCAGGAAGACCTGGTCCTCCAGCATGAGCTTCACGGTGTTCTCGACGCAGGGATCGGGCTGGTAGCCGTCGTCGTAGAGCTTCAGCGCGATCTTGCGCCCGTTGACGCCGCCGTTCTCGTTGACGTGGTTGAAGTAGGATTTGGCGCCGCGATAGAGTTCGGTGCCCAGGCCGCGGGAGGGCCCGGAGAAGGCGGCGGACACTCCCAGCACGATCTCGCCGTCGGGTCCGATGCCGCGCATCGCGGCCGCTCGGGCGCCCGCGTTCAGGGAGTGGAGCCAGGGCGGCGCCAGCATCGCCGCGAGCCCGGCGCGGACGAACGTTCTGCGTGTCAGGCCCGCGCGCATGGCCGGAGCGGCTTGATCGTCTCTACCGGTGGGACTCTGCGTATCCACAAGCGGCCTCGCTTTCCTGAAGTCCGATGCGATGGGAATCCGCAGTTCGTGTGGAGGACAACTTCTCCGCAGGTTAACCGCAATATCCTGTTGAATCAATGGGTTCGGAAAGACCGCAGCAGCTCCAGGGTCTCGCGGTCTTCCTTCAGGTCCTTGCCCTTCGGGGTTTCCAGGCACATGGGCAGACCGAAAAAGCGCTTGTCGTTCATCAGCAGGCGGAACGGCTCCACGTCCAGGTGCCCCTTGCCGATGATCTCGTGGCGGTCCACCCGGCAGTCAAGCTCCTTCTTGGAGTCGTTCAAGTGGAAGGCGGCGAGCAGCTTGATGCCGATGATCTCGTCGAACTCGGTGAAGGTGCGCTCGTAGCCTTCGCGGGTGCGGATGTCGTATCCGGCGGCGAAGGCATGCTGGGTGTCGAAGCACACCCGGAGCCGGTCGCTCTCCCCGGCGCTGTCGATGATGTTGCGGATGTGCTCGAAGCGGTAGCCCAGGTTGCTGCCCTGTCCGGCGGTGATCTCCAGGGCAACGCGCACCTTGAAGCCCTTGCAACGCCGGTGGATCGCATCCAGTGAACGCGCGATGGTGCGCAGGCCCGCGCGCTCGCCCGCGCCCGTGTGGGCGCCCGGATGGGCGATGAGACAGGGTATGTCCAGCGCCTCGCACCGCTCCATCTCGTCCACGAACGCGGCCACGGACTTCTGCCGCAGCTCCCGGTCGGGCGCTCCGAGGTTCAGCAGGTACGAGTCGTGCGCCACCACCGTGTGCACACCGCTGGCCTTCTGCGTGTCCCTGAAGGTGCGCACATCCTCGTCGCTCAGGGGCTTCGCGGCCCACTGCCGCGAGGACTTGGTGAAGATCTGAACGGCCTCGCAGCCCACGCTGTCACCCGCGTGAAGCGCGTTGTGCACCCCGCCGGCGATGGACATGTGGGCTCCCAGAAGAGGGCGGTCTTTGGGGGGTGTCTTCTTGCGCGACGCGGTAGCCATGGCCGGAGTTGTACCACAAGCCTGCCGTTCACTTCATCCTCGGAGGAAAGGGGAGCCATCGCCCCGGACAGGCGCGTGCCCGAATTTGCCACGCGCGGCGCTTTGCAGTATTTCAACACATCGACCAACAAGGAGGTCCGCCATGGCCAACTGGCTTCTCAAGACCGAACCCAGCGTCTACTCCTTCGCCGACCTGCAGCGGGACAAGAGCACGATCTGGGACGGCATCAAGAACAACCTGGCCCTCAAGCACCTCGCCACAGTGCGGAAGGGTGATCGTTGCATTATCTACCACACCGGCGGCGAGCGGGTCTGTGTCGGCCTCGGCACCGCCACTACCGGCGCGTATGCCGACCCGGAAAAAGACGACCCCAAGCTCCTGGTGTTCGACATCAAGGTGGGGAGGGCGCTGAAACGTGAAGTGTCGCTGGCGGAGATGAAGCTCAACCCCAAGCTCGAAGGCTTCGACCTCTTCCGCCTGGGCCGGCTCTCCTTCGTCCCGGTGAGCGACGCCCACTATGACGAGATCATGGAGATGGCCAAGGGTTGAGGGCCGGCTTCCGCCACCGCCGTACGCGACAGCAGGAAACCTCGACAGGAGAGAACCCATGACGAAGGCAGACTTTCGCCAGTTCTACCGCGACGCCCACGCCGTCGACTGCCTCAGCGAGCGCGAGAAGATCTTCCTCGGCCTCGCCGTGGCCATGACGCGCAACTGCGATCCCTGAGTGGACCGCCGCCTTGCGGACGCAAGGAAAGCAGACATCCCGGAGGAACACCTCGACGCAGCCGTGGACGTCATCGCCGCGGTGGACGCGGGCATCCTCCAGTCCCTCAACCAGCGCATCAAGCAGCGTCACAAGGAGCGGGAATAACCCGTTCCTTGTGCCAACCGCGTCCTTGAAACCCACCTTCCGAGGTGGTAAAGGTCTAGGTCCCACAGTGGTCGCATAGCTCAGTCGGCTAGAGCGCTTGCCTCACATGCAAGAGGTCGCAGGTTCGAGTCCTGCTGCGACCACCATCCATCCGGTCCGTTGCCGTGACCCGGTTTTGAAACGCGGAAGCCGGACACACCCACATTCAGGTCAGGAAAGGAGGACTATGATATGAACCCGCTTCTACGCAATGCACTTCTCGCGGTTGTGGCGCTCGGACTCGTGGCCACCTCCGCGGCAGCGCAGACCAAGCTGTCCCTCTGGCACATCTGGGATCCCAACGCCGCTCAGGGCAAGATCTACCAGGAGTACGTCAAGGAGTTCGAGGCGGCCAATCCCGGCGTCAAGGTCGAGATGGTGGTCACGCCGCACAAGAACTACTTTCAGCGGCTGTCTGCCGCCATCGCGTCGGGCGAGGGGCCGGACGTGTTCGCCCTCACCTATCGCCGCCTGCTGGATTTCGAGGCCAACGGCGTCATTTCTCCGATCGACGGCGCGGCCGCCGGCGCCATGGGTCACGCGTCCATCGACGCGCTGCGAAAAGCCTGGGCGCCGGGCTCGCTGGAGTCCTACCAGGTAGGCGACAAGCTCTACGGAGTGCCGCTGCAGTTCAACATCTATGCCTGGATCATCAACGCCAAGCACTTCCGCGAGGCCGGACTCGACCCGGTGAAGGACGCGCCGAAGACCTGGGACGACGCACACGCCGTCGCCGGGAAGCTCGTGAAGAAGGACGACAAGGGGCGCATCACCCGCCAGGCGATATCGTTTCCGTTCGTCGCCTCCGCCGCGTGGTATCTGCTGGAGTTCGAGCCCGTGCTGCGGCAGCTCGGGGGCTCCATCCTGAACGCGGATCAGACCGAGTCCCTGGTCAACAGCGAGGCGGCCATCAAGACCATGGAGACCATCCGGAAACGGTTCGAGCTGGGCGTCTCCGACAAGGACATCGCGGCCAGCCTGGACTACTACCGGGAGGGTTTTCCGACAGGCAAGTTCTCCATGACCATCGGCGGCAACTGGGGTATCCCGCGGTGGGTGAAGAACTTCAAGGGCGTGGAGGAAAGCGACTTCCTGGCGATTCCGACGCCGACCTTCGCCGGCCGGAAGACCGCCACCAGCACCACCGGTTGGGCCTGGGTCGTATTTGACAAGAGCAACAACAAGGAAGGGGCCTGGAAGCTGGCGGACTCCCTCACCTCGCAGCCGGCCCGTCACCTGAAGCAGACCGGCGACATCATCCCGCGCGCCGGCTGGTCGGAATCGGATGCCGCCAAGAGCATCCCGCAGGCGGCGTTCTGGGAGGACATGCTGCAGTACTCCCAGCCGCTGGCCAAGATCAAGAGCTACTCGGAGGTCTCGGAGATCCTCAAGAAGGCGATGGAGGAGATCCTCCTCTCCGGTAAGGACATCAAGGCGACGCTCGACCGCGCCAAGGCCGACATCGACGCCGTGCTCAAGCGCGGCTGAGCGGGCCGCAACGCCGGCGCCGTACCCGGGTCCTCGCGCACCGGGTGCGGCGCCCGCGTGAAGGGGTTTCGCCTTCATGCGACGGTTCTTCGGGGTCCGGCCCCCGGGCTACGTGCTGCGCCTGCACTTCGCCGGCATCCTGTTCCTGCTGCCGACCCTGCTGTTCGCGGTGGTCTTCCTGATCGGTCCCATCGCCGTGGCGGTGGTCTACAGCTTTACCAAGTTCAGCATGCTCTCCGCGCCCCGGTTCAACGGCGGCGCCAACTACCTGGCCATCGCCCAGATGCCGGCGTTCTGGGAAGCCCTGTACGTGACCGGCAAGTATATCTTCCTGCGGCTCGCCGTGATATTCGTCATCGCCTTCTTCATGGCGCACATCGTGCAGACGCGCATCCTGGGCGCCGGGGTATTCCAATCCATCTACTTCCTGCCCTACGTGTTTCCGCTGGCCGTGACCTCCGTCGTGTGGAAGATTTTCTTCCAGGCGCGCGGCCTCATGGAGAGCCTGACCGACCTCCTGGGCATCGCTCCCATAAGCTGGTTGACGGACGGTGACTGGGCCCTGGTCGCGATTCTCATCACCACCGTGTGGTCGGGCGTGGGCTACTACTCGATCATCCTGCTCGCCGGCCTCCAGACCATCCCCAGGAGCGTCTGGGAGGCGTCGGTGGTCGACGGACTGACCGCGCCGCAGCGGTTCATCTACGTGACCCTGCCGATGCTGAGGCCGACCCTCTTCTACCTGCTCGTGGTGGGCACGGTGAACACGATCCAGGGCTTCGACCCGTTCCTGGTCATGACCGACGGCGGCCCCGGCAACGCCACCGAGGTCATCGGCCTCTTGATCTTCAAGCAGGGCGTCGTCAATTTCAGAATGGGCCTGGCATCGGCCATGTCGGTGATCGTCCTGCTCATCATATTCGCCCTGACGCTGGTGCAGCACCGTCTGCTGCGCTGGAAGGTTTGAAGGCCGTGGCTCGCTTCAGGCTGCGCATCTCCCCGGGCCGGCTGGTCATCTTCGTTGCCGCGACCATGCTGGCGGCGGCGTTCGCGATGCCGATGCTCTATGCCGTCCTTTCTTCGATCAAGCCGCTGGAAGAGATCACCAAGGTCCCCTTGCAATGGCTCCCGGAGAGCCTGGACAGCCTGCGGCTCAACAACTTCACCGAGCCCCTGGCCCGCAACGACTTCGCCCGCTATCTCGCCAACAGCATGTTCGTCAGCGGCGCGGTCACGCTTTCCTCGGTGGTCTTTTGCACGATGGCCGGCTACAGCCTCTCGAAGTTCTCATACTTCGGCCGCGACACGTTCTTCATGCTGATCCTCATCACGCTGATGATTCCTCTGGAGGTGGTCTTCATTCCCATGCTGATCATCGTCCGCGAGTTGGGCATGAACAACTCCTATTGGGGGCTGATCGTTCCGGTGATGATCACGCCGTTCGGCGTTTTCTGGATGCGCCAGTTCATCATGACCATTCCCGACGACTATGCCGAGGCGGCGAGGATCGACGGCCTGAACGAGTTCCAGATCTTCTGGCGAATCATCTTCCCCATGTGCGTTCCCGCTCTGGGCGCGCTGGCGATCTTCACCTTCATGAGCAACTGGAACAGCCTGATCTGGCCGCTGATCGTCGCCACTCGCCAGGACCTGTGGACCATCCCCGTGGGCCTGGTGGCCTTCGAGAGCGAGTTCGCGCGACCGCTCAACTACATCTTCGCCATGGCCGTGGTCGCCGTCCTGCCCACGGTCATCCTGTTCGCGTTCCTGCGCAGGCGGCTGCTGAGCGGCATCGCCATGGTCGGCATCAAGGGTTAGAGGCGGGAGAGAGCGTGGCGGAGGTCGAGTTCAGGAATGTCTCCAAGCGCTTCGGGCGGTCGCCCTACGTGATCCGCGACCTGAGCCTCGACGTCGATCACGGCGAGTTCCTGGTGCTGGTGGGCCCGTCGGGCTGTGGCAAGTCCACGACCCTGCGCATGCTGGCGGGCCTGGAAACCATTACCGACGGAGAGGTGTTCATCGACGGACGGCGCGTCAACGAGCTTCATCCGCGCGACCGCGACATCGCCATGGTGTTCCAGAACTACGCGCTCTATCCCCACATGAGCGTGCGCCAGAACATGGCGCTGAACCTGAAGGTTCGTAGCGTGGCGCGCGAAGAGATCGTCGGGCGGGTGGACCACGCGGCGCGTATTCTCGGCATCGAGAAGTTGCTGGACCGGCGCCCGTCGGAGCTCTCCGGCGGGCAGAGGCAACGCGTCGCGGTCGGCCGCGCCATCGTCAGGGAGCCCAAGGTCTTTCTGTTCGACGAGCCGCTGAGCAACCTCGATGCACAGCTCCGGGTGCAGATGCGCACGGAGATCGGCGCGTTGCACGCCCGCCTCGGGGCCACCATGATCTACGTCACCCACGACCAGGTCGAGGCGATGACGCTGGGCAGCCGTATCGCGGTCATGCTGGACGGCACCGTGCAGCAGGTGGCGCGCCCCCTGGAGCTGTTCAACGAGCCGGCCAACATGTTCGTCGCCGGCTTCATCGGCAGCCCGCCGATGAACTTCGTGCGCGGCGCGATCCGGCGCGACAACGGGTTGAGCTTCGTCAGCACGGACGGCGCGGTTGCGTGCGGGGCGCCGCCGGCCTTGGACGCGTACGCCGGCCGGGACGTCGTCCTCGGCGTCAGACCGGAGCATCTGCGCCCCGCAACGCCGCAAGAGGGCCGGTTCGAAGCCGCGCTCACGCGAGTCGAGCCCCTCGGCAGCGAGCTGATTCTCTACCTCGACGCCGGTGTCAACGAGCTCGTCTGCCGCCTGCCCGCCGACGTTCCGTTGGGCGACAGCAGGTTGCATCTGACTTGCGCCGTCGAGGTCCTTCGATTCTTTGATCCCGAAACGGAACGCAGGATCAGTTAATTCGGCGGAAGAACCGGACGAGCCGGGCATTGACGTCCCGAATGAAGGCGGCGCGGTCGAAACCCTCCGGGTCGACGGCAACGGGAATGTACTCTTTGTCGGTGACCCGCTCGGCAAAGGGAGCGATGAAGGCGAAGTGGTGTCCCGGAACCGAGATCATTCCCGCGAGGCGTCGGGAAGGCAGGGCCGAGGCAATCGCCGCGGCGTGAAATCGGGGCTGCGCGATCTCGTCCCCGTCAATGGCTATCACCAGTGCCCGCGCGGCAGCGAAACGTTCCGGCGGAGAACCCGGACCGCCCATGCCGCCTTCAGACATTTTCCCCTGCACCGCCGAAGAGGCGATATCGTTGCTCGGGTCATGGGCACTTGACAAGTGGCTAGTACTGCTATAGATACTAGCCGGTGTCGCTCCTGGAAACGCTTCGCCAAAACAAAAAGGGAGTCAGGTACGCCGACTTGGTCAAAGTTTGTGACCACTATTTTCGGGGAGCCGCGCCAGAAGGGTACGAGTCATCGCGTGTACCGCACCCCTTGGCATGGAGACCCTAGAGTGAACATCCAAAACGACAAAGGCATGGCCAAGGCCTATCAGGTTCGTCAGGTAATCAAAGCAATTGAGAAGCTGGAGGCCCAAGATGGTTGATCACTATACGTACCGGATCACGTGGTCCCCGGAAGACGGTGAGCATGTCGCCCTATGCGCGGAGTTTCCATCGTTGAGTTGGCTTGCACCGACCCCGAGCAAGGCGTTGGCGGGCATCCGGCGGTTGGTAGCTAACGTGCTGGCGGACATGCGAGCCAACGGAGAGAAACCGCCGGAGCCGTTGGCGGTCCGCACCTACAGTGGAAAATTCGTGGTGCGAGTGACGCCCGAAACACACCGCGATCTCGCTTTGCAGGCGGCGGAAGAAGGCGTAAGCCTGAATCGGTTGGTCAACGCGCGGCTGTCCGGATTCTGAGATTGATTGGCGGGTGATGCCAAAAGAATGTCCAAAGGCTATGAAGCCTCTTTGTGCGGTGTACCCAGCTTCTAACCAAGACTTGGAGGACAGGACATGAGCGCAGACCTCAAGATGTTTTTGCTGACCGCCGACGATCTGGTCCGGTGCCATTGGGACGGCCGCTCCCGACAGGTGGACGTGATGGATCGGGTGCTGGAAGGGGAAATACTCCGGGAGGTGGCGCGGGATGCCGGGGACCCCAACCGGCTGTACGCCGCCACCAGCACGGAGATGCACGTCAGCGAGGACGGCGGGGAAAGCTGGAAGTGGATTCCGTCGGGCGGCCTGGACTACCGGGACATCTGGACGATGCAACCTCATCCGACGCGGTCCGGGGAAGTCTACGTGGGCACGCTGCCGGCGGCGGTGTTCGTGAGCGACAACGGCGGCCGCTCGTTCCGCGAGTTGACGGCATTCCGGAAACTCGAGGACTATACCCGCTGGACCTTTCCGCCGCCGCCCCATGTGCCGCACATCCGCTGCATTGTGCTGGACAGCCGGGTGCCGGACGAGATCGTCGTCGGGGTCGAGGAAGGGGGCGTGGTGCGGAGCCGCGACCGGGGCGAGACCTGGGAGGACATCAGCGGTCCGGGGAGCAATGCGGCATACCCCAAGGTCAACGACCCGTCGGGCGTGCTGCCCTACGAGATGGGCGCCCACGAGGACGGTCGCGTCTATCGCGACGTGCACTGGGTGCTGCGGGACCCCGCGAGCCTGAACACGCTGTACGCCACCACCGGCATCGGCACTTACCGCACCGACGACGGTGGAGCCTCCTGGCGCAAGCTCGAATACGACATGGGGCGTTCTTACGCGATTCCCTTCGACATTCATCCTACCGTCCCGGATCGTATCTTCCTGGGCGCAGCGGAGAACGGCCCCACATCATGGAAGGGCTACCGCACGGTGCGGCCGGGCCCGTACAACACCATCCGTTTCAGCCGCGACACCTCGGAAGAGCTGGGCGGCGCCAAGTCCGCCATCCTGCGCAGCGACGACCGCGGGGCGTCGTGGCGTAAGCTCGAAGGCGGGCTGCCGCAGGGACACGTCCACATGACGAGCTGCGTGGCGGTCCATCCCGGTGATCCCGACACCGTGGTCATCGGCTACACCGACGGGTCGGTGTACGCGAGCCACGATGCCGGCGAGGCGTGGGAAAGGCTGGAAGTGCCAGAGTCCAGGCTCTATGGGGTGCGGCTTCTGTCCGATTCCTGATCCGCCAAACGCGTCGGACGGGACATTCCCGTCCGACGCACCAGCCCGTCAACTCGAACAGAGCGTGTGGGTGACGGTGATCCGCTCCGCCCGGTAGAACTCTTTCAGAAAATCGTCCGGATCGTCGTAGCGCCGGTTGGGCACCAGCCGCGCCGGGAAGCTGAACACCAGGGGGTCCACGGCGAACGGGTAGGGGTTGATGACGGCGCGGTGCTCGGCCACGGTGTCGATGTGGAGGCGCACCGGCTTGGCGCCCTTCTTCGTGGGCACGTCCACGTCGTTCAGCGTGTCGCTGGGGCCCAGCTTCCGCTTCTTGCTGTTCAGCGGATAGCGGTTGCAGACGTACTGGGCGAGCTGGTCGAACACCTCGATGTAGTCGTAGTTGGTCCAGATCCGCTCCTCGGAGGTGTAGTCCCCGAACTCTTCGGTCTGGGCCAGCTCGGCGGCCAGCCGCTTCCTCAACTCTTCCTGGTGGTCGACGTAGGCGCGCACCCGCGGGTCGGCGGTGCGATCGGGCGGATGGGTGTACTTCCCGTAGCCGGCGTTCATGAGCGCTACCCCGTGCATGGCTATCAGCATGGCCGCGTAGGGGTCCCGCTGGAGGACGTTGTCCACCACGTTCTTGTAGAAGTCGAGCCGGAGCTGGCCGAGGAACTTGAAGCTACCGTCGTGATAGTCCATGGGGAAGTTCCTGTCGTTCAGCGTCGACGGCCTCATCTCCCATTCCCACCAGCCGTGGTCGTGTTCCTGCGCCGCCAGCACCACCGACGCATACGGCTCAGGGCGGTCAAACTCCTCGTTGCCCCAATGGGCGGCGAAGAAGCCTGCCACCCGGGAGTGGTCGAACTGCAGCGCCAGCATCAACTGCGAATCGTTGTAGGGATTGACCATCATGGCGAATTTTCTCCCGAGCAAACAAGGGGCCTCATGGCCCAAGGAATACAGCAGTGGCGGCCGCGTGCGCGGCTATTTCTTCTTGAGCGCGTCCAGCATGGGTTGACGGTACTTGCCGTAGAGGTCCACGAACACCTTCATGTCGCCGGCTGCCGCCGCGGCGTTCCCCGGCACCAGCGGAATGCCAAACGAGGCCGCCCAGTCCTTGTACGGCTTGCTTTCCATGGTCTTCAACAGCAGGCCCTCCCACTTCTTGTGGAGGTCCTTGGACAGTCCCGGAGGCCCGACCATGGCCCGGAACACCTTGACGATCAGGTTCTTGTATCCCAGCTCGATGGCCGTGGGCGTATCCGGTGCGTTCTTGGCGCGGGATTCGCCGAGGTTGACGATGGGTACGATTTCGCCCGAGCGGATGTACGGCAGGGTCGAGGGGTGGTCGATGGGTTGCGTGAACACGTCGAAGTCCCCCCGGAGCAGGCCCGGCAGCGTCTCGCCGGTGCCGCCGTAGCCCGCCACCACGTCGAACGGGATCTTCAACTCGTTGGCGGCCAGGAAGGCGTGAACCCAGCGCGCGATACCGATGCCCTCCACCCCCCATGTCACCCGCTTGGCCTTCTGCAGATCCTTGACGGTGCGATAAGGCGATTCGCGGCGCACCAGCAACGCCTCCGCCTCCTGTGAGCTTACCACCGCGAGCCAAGTGAACTTGTCGATGTCGTAGCCGACGTTGCTCCGGATCATCTGGGTCCCCAGCATCCCGTCCGCGTAGATGTGGCCGATGGTGTAGCCGTCGGGCTTGGCGCGGTACATGGCCACGGTGCCGGTGATGCCGCCGGCGCCCACGACGTTCTTGACGATGATATCGACGTCCTTCGGCAGCAAGGGCTTCATGTAACGTCCCAGGGCCCTGGCAATGGCATCGAACCCGCCTCCCGGCGAAGCGTGCACGAGAATCGTGATGTCACGGTTGGGAAATTCGGCTTGAACGGTTTCGGCGAATACCATGAGGCCGAAGGCGGCGAACAAGGCGGAAAATGTCCTCTTCATGTCACCCTCCTGTGATTGGGTTCGGAACGGAACGCGCATTATAGGGTCGCGCCGGAGTCGGTGTCAACGACGAAATTTTTTGGTCGGAGAGTTGTGATGGACCCGTTGACACGTGCGCTTCCGATGCTTACCTTCCGTTCGCAAGGAGGAGCTCCATGGCAGTTCGGTAAGAACGTTACAAGGAAGGAGGTACGAACCATGTTGGGTTATGAAGTGACGAGGTGGAACCCGCTTCTGCACAATGGACATCGGGAATTCGATGCCATGTTCGACCGGTTCCTGGGACACCGCGAGAGGAACGGCGGTTGGATGCCTCCGATGGACGCATTCACGCGCGACAACCACTACGTGATCCGGATCGACATGCCCGGAGTGGATCCGAAGGACCTGGACATCCAGGTGGAAGGCAGGGTCCTGTCCATCAAGGGGGAGCGCAAGGGCGAGGAGAAGGGGCATTACCTGCGGGAGACGTTCCGCGGCAAGTTCGAGCGTACCGTGAGGTTGCCGGGAGGGCTCGCCACCGACAAGCTGGAAGCCCGCTACAAGAACGGCGTGATCGAGATCTCGGTGCCGTTGCCCGCCCAGGCGGTGGGACGCAAGGTGCCGGTCCGGATCGACGCGGCCGAGCCCAAGGCCGTCGAGTCCAACGCGGGGTAACGGGCCGGCTGGCGGATTCCAGCTCATCGACCCAAAGGGGCCTCTCGAATCGGGAGGCCCCTTTTTCTTGCCCACTTTCACACCTCGACGATAGGCTGCCCGATGATCCACAGGCTGAAGATCGTGTAGCCGACCATGAGGACCAGCATGGGGATTTGCGGCGCCACGGCGGTTTCCCCGCCGGATGTGCGGTGCGCCGCTCGATGGGCCAGCCACACGGCGATGACGTGGCCGGCGACGATGACGAAGAGCGAGAACAGCCAGAGCAAGCGCGCGTCCACCACGGTGGGGTCCGGTGTCACGCCCGCGGTGCCGAAGAGATCCCAGCCCACTCCGAACGGGTCGGAGATGTGCCCGTAGAGAAGCTGGCCTTCTACGATCAACAGCAGAAGATAGTGTGCCAGGTGATAGGCGATGGCGATGGGCACGAGCGTGAGGACGTACTCGGAGGCCACGTCCAGGGCGTTCCGGCGCGTTCTTCGCCACAGGTTCTCGAGACGCGCCATGAGCCCGCAGGTCCCCAGGAACAGCGCCACGAAGCAGGCCGGAGCCAGCAGGAGCCCGAGGGTGAACACCAGGGTGCGGGCTCCGGTGTTTCCCAGGAGCTGGGTCCAACCGATGTCGTACAAGGCGTGCGAAGACGCGGCGTAGAGCGCCGCCCACACGGGCGTGTGCAGAAAGCCGTCGAAGCTCACGGTGGCGAGCAGCGTCAGCACCAGCACGACCATGGAAAGCGGCGCTTTCCCGCCCTCCGCCAGTCCGGACCCGTAGTGCCGCACCACGAGGGCTCCGTCGGGAGTCCGGGCAAGGGGAGCGAAACGGCCGAACAGTCCGAAGATGATGGAGAAGGTCTCGCCGCACTTCAGCCACGGCTCGACGCCGTACCGGTCCATGGCGGCCCAGGTGAGCATGCTGTAGGCCAGGATGAGGGCGGCGAGGCGCGCGGGAGCGGTGTTGTTCGGCCAGACCAGTTCGGCCCAGGCAAAGCACAGGTAGAGGAAAACCGCCGGCCAAACCCCCATCCATGACGGCAGCGGCCGCACGACGCGCCCGCGCAGCCTCTCGGGCAGCAGCGACGGCATCGCGGCCCAGGGGTTCAGGGCGGGCCAGACATTGCCCACCAGGGCGCATACGAAACCAAGACCGACCCACCAGCCCACCCACACGAAAGCGGGCAGGACGTTCGCCAACTGATCCTGCTGCGTGCCCAGCAGTCCGGCGGCGATCAGGAACACGAAAACGGCTACGGAGAGGACGGCCAGCATCCTCCCGAGCCGATCGTTGATGATAAGACGCCCGAACCACGTTCGGGACAGGTCCTGGCTTCAGGGCGGGGCGGGGGTACCTTCCTTGCGAAAGGCCATCAGCACGACGAAGGTCAAGGCCACCACCAGGCCCGCCCCGATGAGGTAGTACCAGAGCGGCACGGGCAGGGCGTAGCGCTGGACCACGGCATGCGCCCATGCCGGGTCGGGGAGCAGGCACAGGACGCCCGGGCCGAACAGGGCCGCACGCCCCGTCTTGCTCCGGGCAAAGCGGATCGTGTGCGGCGGTGCGTGCATGCCGATATCCAGGGAAGCTCTGGTTGGCGACGGGCAAGATGCCGCCCTTCGACTTCGCTTCGCCACGCTCAAGGCGAACGGGGTTTGATCAGGTTCCTTGAAACAACGTTCGCCCGAGGCTCAGGGTTCGGCTTCCGCTGTCGCGATCGCCGGCGCCGTCCCTCAACGGCACTGCATGTTGGTGCGCACGACTTGGTGGTGCGTGGTGCCGCTGCTGCCGCCCCGCCGGATGCCGCCGCCGGGCAGGTGAATCCAGCCGTCCAGATAAACCAGGCCGGTGACCCCGTGGATTGGTATGGGCATGTCGGGCAGGCGCGTCCAGGTATCCGTCTTGGGGTTGTAGACTTCGTGGTGCGGAAACACGCCGCTCGGACCCGCCGACGGATGCTCGCCGCCGAAGGCGTGGAAGCAGCCCTCCACGGCGATGCCGTTGAGTCCGCCGCGAGCTTCGGACATGGGCCGCCGTGTGGCCCACTGGTTGGTCGTGGGATCGTAGACTTCCAGTGCCGGGGTGATCTCGCTGCGGAAGCCCCCGCCGAAACGCCCGCCCGCCACATAGAGCTTGCCGTCGATGTTTGCGGCGGCGATGTGGTTGCGCTGGGTGGGCATGTCGGGCAGCGCCGTCCACTTGTCCGCCTTGGGATCGTAGACCGCGAAGTCGTGGCCCCGGGGCGGGCGTCCCCCGGCCACGTAGAACTTCCCGTCGATGACGTCATGGGCCATGGCGCTGCGCTTGGTGGGCATGGGCGCCCGCGGCGTCCACTTCCGGGTCTTGGGGTCGTAGGCGTGTACCGCGTCGGTGTAGCGGGACCGCTCCCTGCGTCCGCCGGCGTTGGTCTGCCCACCGATGACGTAGAGGAGGCCTTCGAACCCGATTGCCGATGCATGGTTGATGGTGGTGGGATAGGGCGTCGTGAGCTCCCACTTGTCCGTGGCCACGTCGTACACCTGCACGGTGTCGACGCTTATCCGCGTGGAAGGGTAGCCGCCGACCACGTAGATCTTGCCGTCGAGGTAGGCCACCGCCATTTCCGAGTTGGGTTCGATCATCTCGCCGCGTTTGCCCCACTCGCTCGCGGGCTTCGCGTCGGCCGCCAGGGCGGCGGTCCCGGCCAGCGCGAACGCGCCGCAGAGCACCGCCAACGTCAGGGTTTTCAGGTGAAGACAGTGCATTTTCATGGTCATCCTTGAACCTCCTGACCTCCCTTTACGCTCATTGACAAACCAGGTCAAAACCAATAAGGCGAAAACACAATCCCAAGAGCCGAACCGGGAGGTGGAACCATGGGTAGCGCGACTTGTGTCGATACGGACGGACACGTTCTCGAACGGGCGGCGGACATCCGCAAGTACCTCGAAGCGCCCTGGAACGAGCGCGGAACGCCCCTCTGGCCGGGAGACCAGCCCTGGGACCCGAACCTGTTCAAGGGGTTCAAGATGGCTGTGAACTGGGAGGGGCTGGCGCCCGAGGAGCAGGTGCGGCGCTGGCACACGCTCATGGACAAGCAGGACATGGAGGTGGCCATCTGCTTCCCCACGGGTTCGGGCAACATCGCCAAGAACCAGGAAGTGCCGTACCAGGTGGCCGTGGCCAAGGCGGCCAATACGCACTTCGCCAAGGAGTACAACACGCTGTCGAACCGTCTGAGCTGCGTGGGCGTGCTGCCCATGAGGGCGCCCGAGGAGGCCGCCAAGGAGCTGCGCCGGGCGGTCAACGAGCTCGGTCTCAAAGGGTTCGAGATCCTGCCCACCGGGCTCCCCATCGCCCTGGGCGAGACCTACTATGACCCCATCTACAAGGCGGCCGAGGAAGAGGGCGTGGTCTTGGGTATCCACGGCACCCGCAACACGTCGCGGGAGCTGGGCGCCTCCATCCTGAGCACCTTCGCCGAGGTCCACTCCTACGCCTTCACTGCCGGCATCCTGTTGCAGTTCACCAGCATGGTGTGCCAGGGCATCACCGAGCGCTTCCCGAAGCTCAGGCTGGCGTTCCTGGAGATCGGCGCCACCTGGCTGCCTTACTACCTCGACCGCCTCGACGAGCACTGGGAGAAGCGCGGCACCCACGAGATGCCGCTGCTCAAGCAGAAGCCCAGCGACGTGGTACGCGAGTCCAACATGTACTTCAGCCTGGAGTCCGGCGAGTCCCAGTTGGCCGCCACCGTCGACTACGTCGGCAGTGACCACTTCGTCTACGCCTCCGACATCCCGCACTGGGACAACGAGTTCCCCGGAAACCTGGAACATCTCAGGAACCACCCGGACCTGTCGGACGAGGTGAAGGAGAAGATCCTCAGAAAGAATGCCCAGCGGCTGTTCGATCTGAATTAGCGCAGGACCGCCGGCGGGGGACAGTCCCTCGCCGGACGCGGGGCCAAGGGACTTGGGCGCCGCGGAGCCAGCCGCGTCATTCAGGTTCGCTGCTGCCGCGGCCCTTTGCCAGTTGCGCTTCCAGCGCCGCGACGCGGCCCTGGGCTTCCGCGGCCGCCTGTTCCGCGGCCTGTCTTGCCTGTTCAGCGGCCTGTCGCGCCTGCTTCTCGCGCCGGCGGTCATCTTCCGCTTCCGCGTGGGTCAGCAGGTACTCCCTCGTGGCCGGATCGTAGAACCGCAACCCATCGCTCTGCACGCGCAGTTCGAGTTCCAGTACCCGACTCCACATCGTCAAACCGCCGGCCGCCGTCTTCCGCGCCGCCAGACCCTCGTACTGTCCCGACACCAGTTCCGATCCCTGCAACCGAGGCGCCAGATAGTCACCCGTCGGGTCGAATTGCCAGTACTCCGTGACCCCCAACTCCCGGTACAGCTCCCGCTTCCTTCCCTGGTCTTCACGCCGCGTGCTCCGCGACGTCACCTCCAGGACCCAGTCCGGTCCCTTGGGTTCCCGCCATAACAGGTACGACGAGCGGTCGTAGGGCGCCGCCCCCATCACGACGAACACGTCCGGCGCTACCCGCGCCTTCACATTGCCCTCTTCGTAGTAGATCAGCATGTTGCCCGCGACGTACACGTCGGATCGGTCGCGGTAGTAGTACCGCAGTGCATTGCGCGCATAGGTCAGCGGGTCGAACTGAAAGTCGCTTTCGGCCAGCGGCTTGCCGTCCGAATCGGGATAGTCGATCTCGGTGGGAAAGAGCACTTGTTTCGCCATGGGTCAGCCTCCGTAAAGACTTGTCTCCGGTACTTGGCCAAGAGAAACTGTAACGATCCATCCAGGAATAGCTCCGCCCGGCAAGAGTTTCAAGCCCACGCCGTCCTCATCCTTGCGGGTCGGGACGCGGGTGGCCCGCGTTGCGTGATCGTGTTACGAAAACTCTCGAACTTCTGGGAGACTCGTCATGGATGCCGTGCAGATGGAGGTGGTCTACCGGGCCACCGCGCAGATCGCCAAGGAGCTGGCGCTCAACATGCTCCGCACCGGCTACTCGAGCGTCATCAAGGAGAGCCAGGACTTCACCTTCACGATCTTCGACGGCCAAGGGCGCATGGTGACCCAGGGCCTGCCGCAGCCGCTTCACATCGGCGGCATCTCCGCCCAGGTGGGCGAGGTGATCCGGGTGTTCGGCGACGACATGGCCGAGGGCGACGTCTTCATCCTGAACCACCCGTACTTCGCCTGCCAGAACCACGCCACCGACGTCACCGTGGTCTCGCCGGTCTTCGACCAGGGCCGGCGCGTGGCTTTCATCGCCAACACCGCGCACAAACCGGACCTGGGCGGAATGGTGCCGGGCACCAACTCGCCGCAAGCCACCGACGTCATCCAGGAAGGGCTGTTGCTGCCGGCGCTCCGGCTCTACCGCGCGGGCGAGGTCAACGAAGACCTCAAGACCATCGTCATGGCCAACACGCGCACGCCGGAGGTCACGTGGGGGGACATCCAGGCCCAGGCCCAGACCAACTTCTACGGCCTGCGGAAGCTGGCGGAGCTGATGGACCAGTACGGCGCGGACGATGTGACCACTTGCTGGACCCAGTGGATGGACATCTGCGAGGCGGAGGTGCGCAAGGCCATCGAGAAGATCCCCGACGGGAACTACGGCCCGTGCGTGGACTACCTCGACGACGACGGCCTCGACCGGGAGCGCTCCTATCGCATCGCCGCCTCCCTGCGGGTGGCGGGCGACGAGCTGCACTTTACCCTGGAGTCGTCGGAGCAGGCGCGCGGCCCGGTCAACCTCCGGCCCTGCGTCATCCGGAACTTCATCGACTGTCTCGCCGTGGCCGTGCTGTGCCCCGACCTGCCGGTGAACCAGGGCATCTCCCGGCCCATCCACGTCGCCTTTCCGCCCGAGGGCTCGATCCTGAACCCGCGCTATCCCGCGCCGGTGAACATGTACGTCCGTCCCGCCCAGATGGTCACCTCGGTGGTGCAGATGACGCTGGCGGAGGCCCTGCCCGGGGTGGTGCCCGCGCCGGACAGCGGCGCCGGCGGCTCGGTGTCCATCTCGGGACAGGACGTCGATCGCGACCGGTGGTACTCGCTCTACGACCTCAACTGCGGCGGCGGCGGCGCCCGCGCCGAAAGCGACGGCCCGGCGGTGCTCAACTCGCTGGTCATCAACGTGATGAACACCCCGGTGGAGCCGCTGGAGACGGAGTTCCCCATCCAGATCGAGCGCTACGAGCTGTTCGAGGAGTCGGGCGGCGCTGGCCGCTACCGCGGCGGCCTGGGCATGGTGCGCGACTGGAAGATGCTCGGCGACGAGGCCTTCGTGAACCTGCGCAGCGACCGCTTCAAGTATTCCGCCCCCGGTCTCCACGGCGCGCGCCAGGCGTTGCCGTCGTCGGCCTTCCTGAACCCGGGCACCGAGCGGGAGCAGGAGCTGCCGTCCAAGGTGGGCCGGCTGCGGCTCGGGAAGGGCGACGTCTTCCGCATCCGCTACGCCGGCGGCGGCGGACGCGGCGACCCCTTCGAGCGGGAGCCCGCCAAGGTGCTGGACGACGTGCGCGACGGCTACATCAGCGCCAAGACCGCCCGGGAGGTCTACGGCGTCGCGGTGAGCGGCCGGCCTCCCGAGATCGACGAGGCGGAGACACGCCGTCTCCGGAGCGCGCCCCGCAACCGGGACGCGGGATCGGCACAGGCGTAAGCTCCCCGTGGAACAACAAGCTCCCGCCGCGCCAGGCTGGTTCCGGGATTTCCTCCTGACCTGCGGCGCCCGCTTCGGGCTCTTCTTCGCCATGTTCCTGATCGAGCCGGTGTTCCCGGTCTACCTCAAGAACATGGGCGCGAGCCCGTTCATGATCGGCGTGGTCATGGCCGCGTTCCCGCTCGGCGCCACCTGGGTGCGGCCGCTGGTCGGCGCCTACATCGACCGCCTGGGCAGCAAGGTCTTCCTCGTGGGCGGGCTGACCATCTTCATCACCGCCGCCACCGGCTATATCTGGACCGGCTCGGTGCTGGTGGCACTGCTGCTGCGCACGTACCACGGCTTTGGGTGGTCGGGATGCACCACGTCCATAGGCACGCTGGTAGCGGACATCGCTCCAGACCACCTGCGCGGCACACTCATCAGCTACTCCGGTGCGGTCAGCACCGTGGCCTACTCCATCGCGCCGGCCGTGGCCTTCGGGATCGTCGGCCGTCTGGGATTCCCGACGGTGTTCGCCAGCGGGGCGGCGGCGGCGGGGTTCGGCCTGCTCTCGGCGGTCCTGATCCCTTCGCCGGTCAAGGACAAGCCCACGCGCCAGCGCCGGCGCTGGTTCGAAACCTTCATCCTGCCCCAATCCCTCGTGCCCGCCGTGAGCATGGGTCTTCTGGGGATCTCCCGCGGCAGCATCATCGCCTTCCTGTCGCTCTACGCCCTGCAAATGGGGGGAGATCCGGGCATCTGGTTCAGTGTCTTCGCGGTGGCGGTGGTGGTGGGCAGGCCCATCTTCGGTCCGCTCTCCGACCGCAAGGGCCGGCCCTTCGTGGTCATACCAACCTACCTGCTGGCCCTGGTGGGCATGGTGGTGCTGGTGCTGGCCCGCTCGCCCATGATGCTGCTGGTCTCCGCCGCCATCCTGGGGTTCGGCTACGGCTCCGTCCACGCCGCCCTCATGACCATGGCAGTGGACCTGGCGCCGCGGGACCGCTGGGGCCTCAGCATGGCCCAGTACCACCTGTTCTACGACCTCGCCATCGGCGGCGGCGGGGTGCTGGCCGGTGTCATGCTCAACTTTACCGATAACAACTATCCCGCGATGTTCCTTGCCACCACGGTGGTGGGGCTCGGCGGGTTCGTGCTGTTCCTGATGAAGTACCGGACGGCCGGACACGCCGCGGGCACGCAAGGGAATCCACCGTGACAAGGCCGCCGTGTTGTGCTGCCCCTCGCCCCGTGGTGAGAGTCGGCTCCACATGCCCAACCATGCGGCAGTGACAGTGCTTCGGGGCGACAGGAGGTGCCTTTCATGGCCTTCTTGCCATGTTGCATGACAGACGTTCGGCACATCGTGTCCTGTCTAGTGTGGTGTCCGGTTAATTCGCAGCATAACCTGCGGGTCTTTTTCGCCGTCGGC
>JAJDXX010000108.1 GCA_022823055.1 Candidatus Binatia bacterium
GCGGAAGCGGGAATCCAGGGGTGGGGGGTGTGGCGGCCTCATCGCCCGGCCCACCCCGCCTAGATTCCCGCTTCCGCGGGAATGACTCATTGGGGGGGGGGGCGCCCCATTTCATCCCCCTTTGTGTCGGCTGCAAGCCGACATGGGTGATTCCCGCGAAAGTTTACCCTCGACCCCGATCGGGGGCAAGCTTGCGCCGGAATGACGTTTCGGATCGTGGATGCCGTTATCTCCTCCGCGCGGTGTACCGGCACGGCCCGGTTTACGGGTTGCTTTTCAATCCATGCCGGGATATGGATCGGCTGGCTTGGATGGGCACGAATGGGCTCCCACGAGGTCCCGTGCTCCAGGCTTGAACCGAAAACAAGGAGGAACGTGAACGCATGGCCGATGTCGCTATAGTAACCGGAGGGGCCGGAGGCCTTGGATCCGAGGTCTGCGCCGCGCTGGCGGAAGACGGGCTTCGGGTGGTGGTCGCCGATTTCAGGAAGGACGACGCGGAGGCGCTGGCCGCCCGGCTCAAGTCCGAGGGCAAGGAGGCCATGGCGGTGGGCGTGGACGTGGGCGACAAGCAGAGCGTCGAAGCCATGGTGCAGAGCGCCGTCGACGCCTACGGGCAACTCGACGTGCAGATCAACTTCGCGGGCCTCATGGGGCGCTTTCCCATCGCGGAGATGACCGAGGAGGAGTGGGACCGGGTGATTCGGGTGAACCTGCGGGGCGTGTTCCTGTGCAGCCAAGCGGCGGCCGCGGCCATGCGCGCGCGCCAGGGAGGGCGCATCCTCAACGTGGCCTCCGGCCGCGGCATCGCCGGCGCGCCCAAATCGGCGCACTACGCGGCCTCCAAGGCCGGCGTCATCGCGTTCACCAAGACCATGGCCGTGGAGGTCGCCGAGGACAATATCCTTGTCAACAACATCTGCCCCGGACGCGCCGAAACACCCATGGCCCGGGCCGGCTACACCGAGGAACAGTGGCAGGCCATCCTGGCCCTGGACCCGCTGCACGGCGGGCTGACGCAGAAGGACGAGATCACGGGCCTGGTGCGCTACCTCGTGTCCGACGCGGCGCGGTACATCACCGGCCAGACATTCCTGCTGCGGACGCCGTAGCGACAGTTATGAATGCGTCCTTCGACTTCGCTTCGCCAAGCCTGTCCTGAGGACGCCGTTTTCAGGAGGTGACATGTCACAGGTCGTGGTGGTAACCGGGGGCGCCGGCGGCATCGGATCGGCCATCTGTCGGGCACTGGCGGAGGACGGGCACAGCGTTGTCGTGGCGGACTTCAACGGCGAGGGGGCGCAGGCTCTCGTCGCGGACATCGAAAAGGACGGCGGCCAGGCCCTGGCCGTGCCGGTGGACGTGGGAGACAAGGCCAGTGTGGACGGCATGGTCGGGGCGGCCGTCGACAAGTACGGCCATATCGACGTGCAGCTCAACGCCGCCGGGGTCATCAAGCGCTGCCCCGTGCTGGAAATGCCTGCGGAAGAATGGGAACGGGTCATCCGCGTCAACCTGACCGGGCTCTTCCTGTGCTCCCAGGCCGCGGGGCGCCACATGGCCGAGCGCAAATCGGGCCGCATCATCAACGTGGCCTCGGGCCGGGGGGTCACGGGTCAGGCCATGGGCTCCCACTACGCGGCGTCCAAGGGCGGGGTCATCACCTTCACCAAGACCCTGGCTATCGAGCTGGCGCCCTACAACGTCACCGCCAACGCCATCGGACCCGGCGCCACCGAGACCGACATGGCTCGGGCGGGCATGTCCGAGGAGCAGTGGACCCGGAAGCAGGCCACGTCTCCGCTCCTCGGGGGCTTTACCCAGAAGGACGAGATCACGGGGTTGATCCGTTACCTGATATCGGACGCCGCGCGCTACATCTCGGGCCAGCTATTCCTCTTGCGCACGGCGTAGCGGGGGATGCGCGCGGGTTGACCGCGCAAGGGAATAAAGTGTCCACGGGAGCGGACCAAGTGACGTAACGTTCCAGGGAAACGCCCCGGGAACGGAACGGCAGCGAACAACGGAGACCGGAGGCATGCACACCGAGAACGCCATGCGGGCCGTGTACGCCATCCTGATGGTGGTCATCGGCATCGTCATCCTCGTCCCCGTGCTGGCGCTGGTCTTCGGAAGCTTCTGGTCGGCCTCGCCGGTGGCCCCGGGTCACGTCACCCTGGCCAACTGGATCCGCGCCCTCACCATCAGCATCCCGGCGGACATCCCCACGCTGGTCTTCAACTCGCTGGTGTTCGCCTTCATGACGGCCGCCATCTCCGTCCTGCTGGGCGTCACCATGGCGTTCCTGGTGGAACGCACCGACATGCCCTACGGCCGGGTGTTCGCCAAGCTCGGCATCGTCCCCCGGGCCTTCCCGGTGATCATCGCAGCGCTGGCCTGGATACTGCTTCTGAGCCCGCGCATCGGCGTGATCAACGTGCTCTTCCGCGAGACCTTCGGCGCCAACCTGTTCAACATCTACTCGTTCCCGGGGATGATCTTCATCATGGTGCTCTACGAGTCCCCCATCGTGTTCCTCATCGCCCTGAACGCGTTCCGGCTCATGGACCCGTCGCTGGAAGAGCAGTCCATCGCCTGCGGCAACACGGTCATGGGAACGCTCCGCCGCGTGACCCTGCCGGTGCTGCGGCCGCTGATCCTCTCCTCGTTCCTGCTGGTCTTCGTCATCGGCCTCATCACGCTGGAAGTGCCCATCATCATCGGCGCGCCCGGCGGCATCTTCGTCTTCACCTCGGCCATCTTCAACCTCATCGCCTCGGACTACCAGTCGCTGATCTACTACAACACCGCTGCGGCGCTGGCCATGATGGTGATTCCCCTGAGCCTGCTGTCGCTGTTCCTCTACCGCCACCTGGTGCGGCGCGCCGAGAGCTTCGTCACGGTCACCGGCAAGGCCCGGCCCGAGAACGTCCACCGCCTGGGCGGGTGGCGCTACGTCGCCCTGGTGTGCTGTTCGCTCTACTTCGCCGTGGTCATCCTGCTGCCCGCGATGGTGATCGTGCTGCTCTCCTTCTCGCAGTTCGTGGCTTCCCCCAGCCTGGACCTGCTGACCCAGCTCACCCTCCGGCACTGGGAATCCGCCCTGGAGGACACGGTGTTCTGGCGCGCGATGACCAACACCCTGATCCTGTGCTTCACCGGCGCCACCGCCACGGTGCTGATCGCCCTGGGCGTCGGCTATCTGCTGGTGCGCAGCGGGGTCAAGCTCAAGGGACCCATCGAAGCCGCCGCCATGCTGCCGCTGGCCTTCCCCGGCACCATCCTCGCCGTGGGCTTCGTGTGGGCGTACATCAAGACCCCGGTCTACGGCACCCTGTGGATCCTGCTGCTCTACTTCATCGGCAACTACCTGCCGTTCGCGCTGCGGACCCTGAGTCCGTTCCTGTTCCAGTTCCACAAGGAATTCGAGGAAGCGTCGTGGACGTCCGGCGCCAGCGCCCTCGGCACCATCGTGCGCATCGTCATCCCGTTCCTGCGCGGCGGCCTCTTCTCGGTGTGGATCCTGCTCTTCCAGATCTATCTGCGGGAGTTCGCCGGCGCCATCATCCTGTTCACCTACGGCAACGAGGTGCTTTCCACCCTGCTCTTCCAGCGCGCCTTCGACGAAGGCTCCTTCGGCATCGGCGCCGTCATCGGCGTGCTCATGCTCGTCCTGTCACTGGGCCTGCACCTGCTGGTGTCGCGGCGGGAGGGGTAGGCGGTCCTTTACGACTATCCTTCGCGCACCACCGCGTGCGTAAGAATCTGACGAAATGCCGATCAGCCCAGTTTCAGTTTATCCGACACCTCGGCGAGCAATTCATTGATCTTTTCCACTGCCTCGGGACCGGGAGCGGTTTCACCACCCAGCTCGACCCGGATGTTGAACTGGAGGTTGTTGCCTACCGCTGCCTTGGCAATCTCGGGGACCTGATCCGCCAGGTCTTGAATCCCGTTCGCCTCAAGGACGGCTTCAGCAACAAGCAGCCCGGATGGTTTCGGAGGCTTGGGCGGGTCGACCTTACCGGACGGGACCCGAAGGACCACGTGCTTGGCACCGGCCAGGTCACACGGCCACGTGGCGTCGCCATCCTTGAGTTCAATCCATCTTGCCCGGATGGCATCCTCGATCGCCGTCTGCACCGTGGACCATGGCAGGGTCGCCCCGCGTTTCGCCGAGAGGGCGGTGGCAATGGCCAGAGCGTTGCTTTCGCCGTCCTTCCAGGCGTCAGGAATTGACGATTCCGTCAACTCGTCGACGGCAAACCGTTCCGGAGGCGGCCGCAGTGTCGCGGACGCACTCAGCACTCCAGAGGGCATGCTCTCCTTCAGAATCGATGCCGGCCCGTTGGTCAACCAGACGAGGCCCTGCTCCACGGCCTGCGTTATCGCGTCTTCGATGTGCTCCGGTTCGCAGCGTGGGATGGTGACGGTCTCTTCGTAGCCCTCTTTGGGTACGGTCACGGTGTGGCCGCCAACGAAATAGTCATACACGTCCTGGACGCTGGTCTCTCCACCGCTCCACAGTCCGGGCAGCTTCTCCGGCGCCAGCAGATCGGCCGTTAGCTCATTCAGTGTCGCGACGTCGGACAAGAAAACCTCCAGGCCCGGATCCTTCAGCGCAGGCTCGTCGATGTCCGTGCGCCAAAAGGTCCTGGCGGTTCTGTCAGGACGCAAAACACGCGCCACCCATATGCCATCCCGGACTCCCTGGGCCACGGTATCGAGGATTTCCTTCGTCCTCAGCATCTTGGGCAGCTTCGGGAACTGGGCGAAGGCGCCCACGAGATCCTTGACGCGGCGGGACTCTTCCCCTTCTCGCCACAGGTCGTAGGGCCCCCCTGGCAGCATGGCTTCCGAGCTGATGGCCGTTTCCTGGATGCGAGATCGCCGGTCGGCCTTGACGGTCGTGAACAGGGGATCGCCCGTGACAACAACCTTGAACGCCTGGATCTCGTTCCCTTCGTTCACCGTCACCACGATGGAGTACGCCTGCGTGATGGCGTCGGGGACGCGCCTTCTTGCCGACTCCGTCTCGCCGGCGAGCATTTGTTCACGGATGGCATCGATGGGCTGATCCTTGAGCTGTTCGCGGACCTCGACCCAACCGAGATACTCCCGAATCCGTGTACGCACCGCATCAAGCCCGTCCCGTGAAGGAACCGCGAGCACGACAGCGTTGCGATAAACACGCGGACGGTCGGCCGCGGTGGTCTCGTCGATGAAGCGCCTGGCCTCCGCACTCGGCTTGCCCGAATCCGACGCGGCCCTAGGACCGAGGATAGCGTAGTGGAAGTCGCCGTCATCCGCGATGTCGCGCGGCCGCTCCGGCAGGTTGTGCACCTTCGCCCCGGCCGCGGCTGCTCCCGTCGTGAGCGTCTTTCGTTTTTCGATGGCGTCGATGAGCTGTGTTTCCACGAGGGCGGGCGGAACTCGATTGTTGCAGGCGTCGTGGTGCATCTGGCGCAGATTCGGGCGATTGCCGAGCCGCCAGACCTTGGGCAGTTGCGCAATGCCTCCCGCGTCCTTTTCTCCCGTGGCCACGTCGGTCTCGTCCAGGAACCAGGACAGTTCCGTCCAGCGGCGCAGGGCCTTTTCCAGTTCGATCTTGTCCGGATCGGCTGTCCCGAGCAGAACCATCAGCTCTCGCGTCGAGGCCTTGTGATGGATGGGCTGGGAGCTGAGGAACACCGACATGACCGCCTGCTCAACCTCCCGGTGGCGCAGGCCGGCGGCCTCCGCCTGAATCATCTGCGCCTTGGCAAGCTCACCCTCGATGATCGGCCGCCACTGCTGCCTGTCCGCACCGTCTTCCACACTGGCGAAGGAAGCCAACTCACCGGCTGCTTCCGCCAGGTCGTTCTTTTCCGGCTCGGCCAGCAGGACGTTCGGCCCGACCAGCGGGCTCGTGTCCCACGCCTCTGCATCGCGAAGCGCGATGGCAAACGTCCTAAGGATTCCCCGCGTGCGCTGGAAACCGTCAACCTGGGTCCAACGGGTATAGAAGATCTCCGTGAGTTCCGGGTGAAACGGGTAGCTCTCCAGGTAGCGCTTCTCCGCTGCCTCCCTCTCCTTCCGGGTCTGCTCGTCCAGTCCCGCGATGCTGCTCACTACCGAAGTCACATGGGGACGGAAAACTTCCGCATCGCGAATCGACTCGGGCGTGAAGAAACGGCGCCGCAAGACCTCGGACACATCCTCCTTGCTTACGGGACTCGCGTCCTCTTCCATCTGGCGGCCGAAGACGTCCGACACCTCCTGAAGCAGCTCGCCTCCAAGCTCGTCGTTCTTCTTCGGGTCCGACGCCAGAAGAGAAGCCACGAGGGCGCATCGGTCCACCTTGACCACCGCCTGCGTCAGGTACTGAAAGAAGTTTCTCAAAAGTCCGCGCCAGCCTGGATCCGTCTCGATCTTGGCGCGCATGTACATCAACACCTCATCCAGCAACACCAGCGTTGCCAGGCCCTCTGCCTGGGGCTTCGACAACAGGTCCGCGACGAGCGGTTCGGCAGGCGGCGTCTCGCGCTCCTCGTCCTTGCCATCGGCGTGGATGAGCCTGAGTCCGTCCGCGCCCGCCAGTTCATAGGCGAGGATGCTCCATGGATGCTTGAGCATCCGGATGGTCCCGTCGGGTCCCAGCGTCTCGACGCCCTTCTCCAGGTCGATCTTGTCGAAGCACAAGGCCGCAACCCGAGCCTTCGGTATCCCGGAACCAATATCCGCCCTGAATTGCGCGACCGCCGGCGGGTCAGGAAGCCCATCGGGGTCGTGCACCAGGTGTCTCAGCGTAATGAGCGTATGAGTCTTGCCGCCGCCGTAGTTGACGGAGAGCTTGCGGTACGCCTTGTCGCTCTTTCCCGCCAAACGGACGCACACGTCCTTGACCAGTTCGCGCAGATTGAAGGTCGGGTAGGTGAGCGCGAAGAACCGCGCCGGATCCTCGTACACCGGCCGCCGGCCCTTCTGCATGACCACGTCATGCAGGTCGGCGGCGAATACCGCCAACGAGAGCTCCCCGGTCCTCAGGTCGTCGCGCAACTGCACGACCTCGTGCCAGGGTTTCCGGGCAGGTTTTGTTGTCATGTCATCCTCGTCGAGTGAACTATACTGGGGACAGAGGGCGGGGCTTCAGGATGGGACCAGCTCAACCCGCAAACGCTTGGAGTTTGCTTCGAAAGTACTGGAAACTAGGCGACCCGTTGGCTTCCACGTCCATCAACGGAGCAACCTTCTCCGACCATGCCGACTTTTCCTTACCTACGGCCTGAAACCCCTTCTTCTTGAGTTCACCTGATCCTCCAGTGTATACGGCGTCAGCCAAAAGCTCCCAAGTGCCGCAAATTGAGTCGTTTTCGTAACGATCCAGTACGTCGTCCCTGGCCCCGGGATAGGCCGTTTTGATCGCTACAATATCGCCAAGCAGCCATGCTTCTCCCTCCTCTACGGCGATACAGAACCGAGTTTCCGGTTTAGGACTGCACCCGTTCAGAACAGCCAAGAGTTCCTGGCGGAATTCCTTCAAACACTTGTCATCCAAGTCGCAAACGACGACTACCGTCGCCCGATAGCTTGGGGGATATTGGGCAAATGTCCTTCCATACCCGGCAAGCAACCTTGGGAGCCGGTCGAGAAGAATCCGTTTCCTCGCGTCAGCAACGCTCCTGAGATTCCTGGGGATACGCCCCACTCCACGGTATGCGATCACCTTGAACGTGTGCCCGTTGCCGATGATTTTTGGAACCAGTATGTCGAGTGCCTTCTTTCCGGACGTGTCCTCCACGAGTATCTCAATGTGCATCTGATCCCCTGGCGTCCAGATAGTCGCTGTACCAGAGGCCACCCAACGGCAACCCCTCCGCCACCATGTTGTTCACGATCGGATCGTCGCTCGCCCGCCGAACCGTCGAGAAGCCGTCCGCTCCCTTCTCCAGAATCCAGACTTCGCTGGGTTCCAGCGCATCGACGAAATACGGCTGGTGCGTCGTTACGAACACCTGCGAACTGCTCCTGTTCCGGCGGGTGTACTCACGAAACTCTCTGGCTAGCGTTTCCAGAAGCTTGTGATACAGACCGTTTTCCGGTTCTTCAATGCAGAGAAACGGAGGCGGGGTCGGGTCTTCGAGCAGCAACAGATACGCGAATACCTTCAGCGTCCCGTCGGACACCTGTTGCGCGTAAAATGGGTTCTGAAAGCCCTTGTCGTTGAACCTGAGCAGCAACCTGCCGTCGTTGGTTCTTTCGGTGTCGATCTTGTCTATACCTGGGATTTTCGCAGCGACGTTCTTCAGAATTGTCTGGAACCGTTGCGGATGTTCGCGCTCCATGAATTGCACGACGTTACCCAGGTTGTCGCCGTGGATATTGAGGTGCTTCTGAGGCCCGGCCAGCGGCAGGCCGCGGGCCGCATCCGGCGTGAAATAGCTGAGATACCACCCTTCAATGAAACGACGAAAAGAAGAAATTCGTGGATGCTGTTTCAAGGCCCCTAGCGTGGCGATGCCAAGCTTGCGACGGTCCTCCAATTCGACCCATCCTGCGTCCTTGACTTCTTTCCCCGCACCTGCGGCATTAGCCCATTTCAGATAGTCGAAACCTTGTCCTGTTTCGTCGACGGAACCAACTGCCGTCTTACCCTTCCATACCACGCCACGAGCTTGTTCGAGATAGAGGAAAAAAGAGGAGAAGACATTTCCGCGGTCTTCATACATTCTCTCTACCGACACGTGGGGACGACCTGACTGGTCCACATCAATGAACACCTCATACGTAAATGGCGCCGTATTCTCGCGGTCTCTGTAATAGACCTCAAAATCGATAGGACCTACTTGTCCTTGCGTCCGCAGTTTATCGAACCCGCCACGTGAGTCGCAGGCGTCCTCGACGCCGGACCTGAGTGCATCGGCGAGGAACCCGAACGCGTCGAAAAGGGCGCTTTTCCCCACACCATTCTTGCCGATCACTGCCGTCATGGCGGTTAACGGCTGTTTGTCCTTGCGGAGTTGCAAGCGACCCAGCGTCACATCCTTGAGGACCTTGAAATTTCTTACCCTAAAGCCCTCGATCTTGGCCATTTCTACTGTCCTTGCCTGATTCGTGGGGAGCACCGCTTCAGCCTACGTTTTCCAAATTTCCATCCGGCCTCCGCAAGCGACGCAATCGCGTCTATCTGCGTCCAGCCGCCAACCAAGTCGTAGTCGGGGAACGCGCCGATAAGCTGCTTCTCGCCAAGCCATCCGAACACTATCGAGTGACCAATTTGTCGCAGGACCCATTTCAACCAGTCCTCTCGAATGAGTAAAGCCTCGTGACCATGCCCTTCAAAGAAACGAGCCGCCGACACTCCATTCGGGGTACGCCACTCGCGAGTGCCTGGGACCCAACACAGATTTCCCGACCTAAACAAAACCGGTGCCGGAAAAGATGCCCTGACGCCGTCGTCAATAGAGCAATCGAGGACATTACCCTCCCAGTAGTAGTCTTCCCAAGCTGGGGACACCTTGATATCCACTAGCTCAGAATCACCGCGCGGCGAAATCTCCTGCCAGGAATCGGGACACTCGGCAGTTGCTGCGGCCCACGGTACTTCGCCGAGATAGGCAGCGTCGGTATGCCCACGGCCTTCGGGCATCCAACGCCCCATAAGGGAATGGCGTTCAAGGTACGCAACGAGCGAGTTCCGGTCAGCAGGCTGAACGAGCCAACCGTAGATTTGGCTCCAGAGTTTGCGACGAGGCTTGGACCGATTCTCACCACCACCTGAAACGTCGTCGTCCCATTGATAATGTGCGTGCAACACGACCCAACGTGTTCCGCTCTCATCCACTCGCCTTACGAGCGGTTCAAACCCTGGGATATCGCGACTATCGTGCGCCCAATCTGCAGCAACCGGCGGATCATTCGGGCGATATTGCGGTCCCGGCGGGATCCACCACGTGTAGTCGCAGGAGGAGAAGGTTTGGCACAAGCCGAACCGACCATCCTGGTTGCGCAGGCGGGGCGCAGGCGGCAGGGTGGGGTCGATATCGCGACCGAAGAACTGCCACGGCCCTGAATAAGTCACCGGCCGAGGGTCGTAGCGATTGGTCATGTGAAAGTTGTCAGCGATCCTTGCCGTCAGTTCACTGAGGGCTATCCATTGGTACTTCTTGCCGAAACGCTCCGCCTTGTGTGATCCGTTATCGAAACGTAGGCGCTCATCGAATTCCCCGAATCTGTCCGGCGTCCAACCGAGTGAAAGCACACGCTCAAAGATCCAGCACGACGCGCGCTCCGTCGGATACGCCGCCATGGTCTTGTGCGAAAGTCGGCGCTGGGAAATCGGTGACCGACTAAAGTCACACAGTTTCGGCTCTATCACATACTTGCTGAAGTCAGCCAAACCAAAAAGCGACGAGAACAATGTTCGGTACGAGTTGCGAATACTGGTATTACGATGCGTTCTCTTGCCATACTTATGGTCCAGTTGCTTCGCCGTACGCGGCTTTCCAGGCGGCGTGGAGCCATAGGGCGGCAGGACCTCTTGGCAAGCATTGCCGTCGATCAGGTCATGCCTCACACACCACTCGTAAACACCGCGGACAGCGTCCCTTGCAATGACGTTGGGAACTTGGCCATTGGCGAGGACGACCCGCTTCAGTTCTTCACCCGCCGCGACGGCCGTTTGTGTTGCCGCGTTTCCGCTGCAAAGCACTGTGCCGTGCGATACCACTGCAAGGCGCTCAATGACATAGGGGTCGTCCACGCCATCGAATCGTCGTATGAGGGATGGAAGCACCGACAAGTGGCCGGAAAGGAGTTTGGAGAGCGCCTTGGTGGCGTAGTCCCGTAGACGCCGGTTCGGAGAAGTGAAAGTCCAGATTATAGGCACCGCTACAAGCTCGACAACCTCGTCGCTGCAATCGGAATACGGTCCCCGCGCCGCCCACCAGACCAACCGATCAAGAGCCCCGCCGGAGTCCAATGCAGTATATGTCGGGATGCTCCAAGCGACGTCGCGCTCGGGCATCGGCAGTCTCTTGAGTGATTCATGCAAGAAGTCCGCGTTCAGCAAGTGTCCCGGAGAAGGAGCAACCGACAGAATTGTCTCAAGCATAAGCTCAGACAACTCCGACGACTGTTTCCACAGTTTCCCTAGACGTTCGTGAGATCGCTGCGTTACGGCCGATGGCCGGCGCATCACAATGCTCCGCACGAACGCTTCCTGCCACCTACGGCGTTTAAGCGAGTCGAGACGCCACTGAACAACATCCAGCAACTCAACGCCGAACCGCTCCGGCATTTGAACAGAAAGGGCCTCGATCCACCCAGCCGGCGCATCCAGCAACCGCTTACGAAGTGGCATGCCATGAACCAGCGCCTGGCCAAAGCGCTTAGGGTCGCCTTCCAAGGACTCAAGCAAGGTGGAGCCTACTTGGTAGTCCGCAAAGCGTTGATACGTAAAACGGACGACATCCACTTCTTTGCCGGACTCGGAATCCCACGTTATGTCCGCAGTCAGGACACCCTCGTTCAATAACGCGCCCAACATCGTGTCAGGCCACTGATCTCGGCCGGGGGCAACCACGTTGATAATCTGCGTCGCATGGTCGCGAGCTAAGCTGTCCCGATTGGCACCCGCGAGCTCCTCACAGAAGACGTTTATCGACTTCTGAACGGCTTGAGCCTTTGGATCGAGGTTCAGCCGATTGGCAATCAAGTCTGCCTTCGATTGCAGGTAACGTTCGAAGACTTCGGTGACGTGGGCCTCACCGACGGTTGGAGAACTCGGACTGGCTCCCTTCAAACCCTCGCAGTAGAGTTTCAGAAACAACGGATTCGTGAACTCCGGTGCGAGCAACGGTATCGCAGGTTGCTGAAGGCCGAAAACGTCGAAAAACCTTTCGGCAGCCTCCAACTCCCATCCCGAAAATCCCCTATGCTCGACTTCGGCAATGTCGAAAAATCCCTGGGAAGGCAGTACAATATTCCGATAGCTCGACCTTAGCGAAACGCCGATCGAGATCCACGGATTCTTAGCCACCTCGGCGAGAAGTCCAGGCAGTTCATTCCGCCACGCCCCCGGATTCTGGGCCTCATTGAGCGCGTCGATCAGCAACAGGAACGGCGCATTCGCCGCTTCGGCCGCCGCTTGCATCGCCCCGATGAGCACCTCCGAGCCGACTTGGGCAAGACCTAACCGATTCGCAATCTCGGACCACACGTTGCTCCCGGACAGGTGGCCGCCCAATAACAAAATGGCTGGCTGACCAGCGTCGACTGCACGACGGGCGACGTCACACAACAAATGCGTCTTGCCCTGACCTGCTTCGCCGGTGAGAAGCAACGCGCGACAAGCCGCGGCCTCTGTCGCACTGCCCTCCACTAACTCCTCGAAGTCTTCGAGCGCGGCCAGTGTTCTACCGAGATAGTACTGAAGGGAGCGGACGCGCTCACCGGCATCGGCTTGGCCCTTTATGGACTTTCCTCGTTTCGGATGAGACAGGTCGTCACATGAGTACACGCCATTGGCGACCGTCCTTACGGCGCGCGTCGCTTCGAGCAAAGGACCCGGGTCGAGTCGCACCGGTAGTTCAATGCGGCTCGGCACATCGCGCTGCCACTCCCTCAGAGATTTGCCGAGGCGCTTCAACTGCGGCGTGATGCCGATGCCAGTGTAATCAGAGACTCGCAGATCAGTTGCAGCCTTGAGTACAGCCTCCCGGCGGTCACGGAACTCCTGCCAATAGACTTGTGACTGCGCGAGTCCCTCCAACGCGAAAGCGACCGGAAGATCGATGTGTAGCTTGGGACTGTATCGCTCACCGGCAGATTTGACCGAGACGTCCAGACGCTGCCCGCACCATGCGGGCGAGAACACTTCACTGTTCCAGAAGAATTTTTCGATGCCGCGCTGGTTGGGATGACCCACGAGCCGTTGTAAAAGATCCCCTGCGGACCAGAGGTCGATCCGAACCCATTGAGCGCCGGGAATTTGACGATTCCAGACCTCTTTTCTGTCCTCAAACTTCTGCCGGGCCGACTTCCGCTTCCCCGGCGCCACAGCATCAGGAAGGTCGAAAGGGATGCAGAAGGTCAACCTTTTGCATTTCGGCCGCTTCTGGACCACGGTCTTAAGCGACTTCTCCATGAGTTTCAGGAGCGTTTCGATCTCGAACGTGTACTTGGCCTGCCATCCCCACTGCACGCCATTGCGCAGGGTCACGTACCATTCCAGGCCACCGTCCGGATTGCCGGTCTTGATCAAGTCCGCGCCTTCGGGCATCGGGTCGCGGAGTTGGTAGCAAAGCTCCTCGAAAGCCCGATGCTGCGAGCCCTCCCACTGGCGCAGTGATCTGAAGTCTCGACCAGTCTTTCCACTTTCAAGCATACTCGTACAGAGGCACGAAACGCGCCGGTTGATCTCGTTCCTGAAGCAAGACCTCTATCCCGCGAACCGTTTCCGGCCTGAGCAGTACGTCACCGCACACGGTACAAACGTCAGACGGAACGTGATCGACGACAGTCACTTGACCGCGATGCCGCAATGTCTGCATGACCTTCCTGGTTTCATATTCCCCTGGACACCCTTCCATGCTGCATTTCATGACGAGAGCCTTCATCCAAAACCTCCACTTCCGTGAGCTGCGATGCTCTACCGTTTCCACCTCCACTTCCGTTTGGAAGTAAAACCGGAGTCGAACCGGAATAGTGAATACCAGATCGCCGCTGTGGATTTCAGGGTCACGTCGGACACCCTCTCCGGCAGAATGTCTGCCATGGCAAGTCCCCCTTTCTTCAACCCAGTCGTTTCCTTGCTCGCGACAAGGTTTCATATTGGCCCACGACCCATTTCTCCGAGTTGAAGCCGCCTCTGACGCAGATCTTGGACGCCGCTATGAGCGGCCACGTGGTTGCTCAAGGCTTCGAGGATCGCCCGTTCGTCGGAACCGGCATCGGCCAATTCGATCAGTGTCTGGAAGATCTGGTTGAACAGGGCGTTGCGCCGGAGGCCGCGGGTGTCGAGATAGTCGTCTACCTTGATCTGGTCGCCGGCCCGCCACAGGTGCATGAGCCTGTGCACTTGGTCGATCAGCGGCGCCGGCTGGCCCCCGGGCGCTTCGAGACCGAGGTTGTGACCACGGCGGCGGTGCCAGGGTTTGAGTTTTACCTTGGCGCCGCCGCCCGACTCTTCGGCGTCCTCCGTCAGATCATCCCCTTCGCCCTCGTCGCCGGCGTTCCCCTTCCCCGATTGGGCCAGGAGATCGTACTGGCGTGCCAGGGCCGAGTCGGACAGGTTGCACGACAGAGCATACAGGATGCAGGCGCCGGTCGGCGCCTCTCCCATGCCGAAGTCGTGACGATGGAGCAGGTAGTAGGTCGTCACGTCGTCCAGTCCGGTGGCGACTTCCTGCGCGTCCGCTGACGCTGAAGCGTCATCCTGGATCAGCACGCGACCGACCACGAAGTCCACTACCATCCGGCGAACCTCGCGCAGGAACTCCGACACGCTCATCCGCCGGCCTGAGTCGTTCGCCTTCTTGACGGCCGGGTGCCTGCTGAACGCCGCAAGCGCCGGCCCGGTGGCGGCCCACACGAAGTCCGGGCCGCGGATGCCGGCATCCCAGAAATCGTATAGTTGCCGCGTGATGTTATCGCGCATCTCGTTGAGAACCGCGTTGTCCCAGCCAGGACGGGAAGTTTGCCGCTTCTTGCAGACAAGCCACACGGAGGACGAAAGCGCGGCGGAGGCAATGGCACGATTGCGGTTGCCCATCTCCGTTTGTATGGGCCAGGACCCGTCGACGACGAAGCCGGCCCGAATCAGGGCGGCGACAAGCGTCTCCCACGCATCCGGTTGCTTGTTGGCGAACACGACCACTAGGCGGCCTTCCGGCCGCAACGCCCGGTGACAGGCTGCGAACGAGCGGGCCATACCCTCTTCGTAATTCCGTTTCGACCGTTCCTTGTGACCGCCGAACCGGCTCGCGTCGTCTATCAACTCGCCGTCACCGCTGTCGTGGTCCCATTTCGGCCCCAACGGCTCGCTGAACGCCGCATCGATCTCTTCCGACAAACCCTGCGTAGACCGCCTCAGCCACACATGGAAGAAATCCATCAGGTCCGAATACGGAATCGCGTCGTAATAGGGAGGATCGGTGACGATGGCGTCGTACTCTCCTTCGACGTTCATGGCGCTTCGTCTGGAAGGGTTGGGTTCCACCGAGAAGGCCGATGCCCTCGCCCCGTGTTCCAGATAGCGTGCGACCCACTCGAGTTGCCCGGAATACGAGCCTGACGTCTCCCCCAAAACCGCCGTTTCGCAAAAATCCCAACTGATCGGCAGACGAAATCCTGCAAACGTATTTGCCACCGTCTCGCGCCCCACATCCCAATGAGCGATCGTGCTGCCGCGGTCGGCAATGCGGTCGGTCACAAGCGCCAGGCTTGCTGCCACCGCTTCGCGCCATTCCTTCGGAATAGCCTCACCCTCGTCCCGCATCTGTCGAGTCACCGCCACAAATGTGCCGAGGCACAGTAGTTGCCGGTTGGTGAAGAGCTTGCGCCAAGTGTCGAAGCCGTAGAGCGGGACGCGAAACCCTAGAGCCTCCTTGCTCGGCAAGGGCTCGTCCGGCAAACCGAACGGGACATCGGCATAGAGGGCCTGAAGCTGTTCCTCGGTAACCTCCGCCACCGCACGCTCATGTTCCGTCGGTAGACGGTATTCCTTGCCTTTCCGTCCATCGGCAACCACGGCGGTCATCACCGCACCTAGGCGGCCAGCGCGGCCCTCAAGACGGACATCCTCCATCGTCATGATCGCGCCGCAGCATGGACACTTCGCGCCCGTGCGTGACATGGTGCCGGCTCCGACGCGTCTGTCGTGTTCACGTCGTTGTGCCGTATTGCCGCCGTTTTGCGAGACTCCGCTCTCCACTCCGAAAATAACTCCTGTCCCGCCAGCGTTCCGCTCCATCGTGAGCAGGACGCGCTTGCGGTCCTTCTTGCACAGCCAGCGCGTCTTGAGGAGCGGAAGGGTGGCCCGGCACTGCTTGCACGTCACGGTGCGCGCCCAGAGATAGGCGACCGTGGGCTTGGCGATCCAGCGCGGGTTGCACGGGTCCTTGAGGTAGGCGGTGTCGAACTCCGCGTTGAGCGAGTCGAGTTCCGGCATCCCATCTCCGTCAATCTCCAGGAGCCGCATGGGACGTTTTTCGCAGTCCTTGCCGGGCGCCAGCGGCTCGAACTCGGCATAGGTCGGATAGTATGAAGCCAATCGCCTGCGCGCCTGTGCCAGCACCCGCCGCCCCCAGGCACGCACGTGCCACGCCGGGTCCGCTTCCACGGTCGGATCGTCGTGCGCCAACGCATCGAGTTGGAGTTCACCCCCGTCGCCGTGGCCGAGACGTTCCAGACAGGTCCGCAGACTCGCGCCCTTGAACCCCTTCGCCTTGAGGAACGCCTCCATGAAATCGCGGTCCTTCAGGGCAAAGGCCGGCAAGGGATGCGTCTGACCGGCGAGCTTCTGGGGATAGTCGAGCGTGCACTTGAGAATGAACCAAGCCACCGGGTTGATGTCCATGGCGGTCACTTCACAGCCCAGACGCATGGCTTCGAGAGGGATGGCGCCGCCTCCAGCAAATGGGTCCAGCACCTTGGGCGCCCGCCCGCCGTGCGCCTTGCGAATCTCGTCGCGGAACCATGCGAGACCCTGCCCGTTCTCCCTGCCCCAGTGAAGAATGCCGCCGACCGTCTCCTCTTTCACCTTCTCGACTGTGCGGCCGTTCAACCGCTTGCGTTCGATCTTCTCCGTGACCCGGCCCGCCATGCGCTCAACGATCGCCCTGCGCTTGACCGGATCACCCGGATCCGGCAACAGCGTCGCGATCAACGCCGCCCGCGACGCCGCCAACGGTCTCCGCGCCGGCCAAATATGGAGGGTGGAGATGTGCCCGTGCCGCACGTTCTTCTCGTGCACGGAGTCGAGAGACACCTGCTTGAGGGGAAACGCAACTTCGATGAGGCGACGGTCGTTCGACATGCCGTCATGGCGTGGAGACCGTTCATGTGGACTCATAAACCACCTTTCCATGCTGCAACGCCGGCTTGATGACCAACGCATGGCTGTCCCTGTAGCGTTCCACGTCCGACGGCGAAACTACAATCACATCCACGGCGACGCGCACGCCACGCAGGCCCTCGTATATTCGCGCACTGAGTTCCGGGTCCCTTCCGTCCTTGATAACGAGAAGATCGACATCGCTGTGTGGCATCATGGCGCTCCGTGCAGCGGAGCCGAAGAGGACGATCTTCTCCGGCTGGGCGACCCTGACTATACGCCGAACAATATCGTCGAGCACCGCAGGGTCCGGCGTGTTCCTCTTGGAGACCTCGGCCGCTCGCCGGCGCGCAACCTGCGCGGCCCTGCGCATGGCTGCTTCCGCTCCAACGAGATCCGAATCGCGACCTGTCCCCGAGGCCCTCCGGTCGCTGGAACCGGTCCTGGAATCCTCTCCGGACGCGTTATCAAAGCGGCGCTCGTCAGCAGTCATACCTGCCACCCTTGAAAAGCGTCACGCAGATCTTCCACAAAATGCTTGAATGACCTGTCCACTCGTGAGGCCCGACCGATATCCATAGCCATCACGATGTCCTCTGCGTACTCGATACCTCCGAGCAGAGGAGTTGTCCCCGCGGCATGAATAGCCTCAATCAGGCGCTGCTTGTAGCGCCCCCGATCGCATTTCTGATCGGGGGCGTCACAGCCGGTTCCGAGGACCGCCTTGAAAGCCGCGCCGTCGAGCAGCAACCAGCGCTCAATATGCGGATCGGGAACGGCGAGAATCATCGGTGCGGGGGTGTCAGAGGAACCGATCTCCCTTACACGTTCGTTCAGCCCTTTGCAGTTGGCGTCGGTGGCAGCAACAATCAGATCCGGCCAAGGACTACCCTGACGTTTCAGATCCCGCATGTAGTCGCCAAGTTCCGCAATTACCCTGCCGTAGCCACCTACTGCGTTACGCCAGTCAAGCCTCACGGAAACATCACACTCTGCGGCGATTCGTCGAACCAGGGCGCCGATAACTTGTTGATGGGCGTCGTCCTCGACGAACAGCGCGATGTCACGCATCAAAGTCCCCTCTCAGGATACGCGCGGATACCGGGAGCCCTTCCCTCTCATCCGAAAGCACTTCACCAATATCGTCACGGCGCCACAGCGGCCCCCAGGTTGGAAAGGAATTGATGTGGGTCCGGCCGTCCAACCGCCGGACGGCAAACAGGGCATCGTCCGCCAGCAGATCCGGCAAGACTGGCGAGTGTGTCGTCACAATGTACTGGGTTCGTTTGAGCGTTTCCTGCGTCTTGAGCAGTTCTGCGATCAGTTGGATCCGGCGTGGGTGAACACCGTTCTCCGGTTCCTCGAAACCAACCAACGCCGGGGCTTCATCTGCCCCCGTGAGTGCCAGGAGTCCGAGCATCCGCAGTGTGCCTTCGGAGAGCACACGGGCGGGCATCGCAACGCCGCCTTCCCTGAGCCGGAGTTCGACCTCGCCGAGATCGCTGACTTCTACCTCTATGCCGTCGATGTTTGGCATCAACATGTGCAGCGCTTTCTCCACACCCTTGAACTGCTTCGGGTCGGTTGCCTTCAAGGTGTTTAGAAACGACGCCAACTCTTCGCCCATCAATCCAATATGGCGCACCTCCTTTACGGGACTGGCTGCCCGCATGCGTTCGCGTGGCTCGAAGTAGAAGAACAGCCAACTCTCCAGTTCACGTCGTGCCGCCGCCAAGTGAGGGTAGTGTGGCGGGTAGTGCGGCATGGAAAGGATGCTGTGGTCGAGGTAACGGTCGAAGTACGTGGGGTGTGCTTGCCCTTCGTGTCGGAGGTGAATTCTTTCGTTCTGCCTTTCGAGAAAGGGCTTGCGGCTCCCCGTTGGCTGACCCTTGCTGTTCAGAGCACTCAGGTATTCATCAGCAACGCGAAGGATGCCTGACTTGGGGAACATTTCCACCTCGATACGGTAGCGCAAGTCGCGTTCACGGACCCGTGCCGGCACCTTGTCCTTCTCTTTGGAGCCTGCCTGGCCGTTCGGACGGCGCATCTCCTGTATCTGGCGATTGACGCTCGCCACCACTGCGTCCGACAGGCTCAAGTCGGCCTCAATCGAGAACCACAGCCTTTCTTGCTCAAGAAGACCCTTGATTCCCCTTTGGCCGATGGTGAAAGATTCCAGTGGCTTGCCGCGATAAGGAGGTTCAAACGCTTCCTTGAGCGTACGGCTAGTGCCCAGCTTCGACAAAAGTTGCAGCGCATCAAGCAAGTTACTCTTGCCGGCAGCGTTCGGTCCAAACAGGACTACAAGCTGGGAGAGCCGGACCTCGACATCTTCGAGCGACTTGTACCCTCGTATTCGTATGCGCTTCAGCATGGCGGCTCCTCAGGGGCTGAATTCGGACAGCAGGAACTGCTCTACAAATCCTATGACGCTACTGACCTCCGGCTCCGTCAACTTCTCCCACTCTGCGTGCATTGCGGAGTCAAGACTCATTTGCGTCCGAGGAAAGCCCGGTCGTAGATATATCGCCCCGGACCTTGATCTTGTGCCGCAGGCTGCCTATCAGATCAGCGCATTGCCGGTCGTAGGGCACTACCCATGCCACAGGCTTGCCGTGCTTCGTGACGATCAAGCCTTCCGCGTCAAGACTGTCCAACAATGCCAAACACTGCTCCCTGAATTTTGCGGCTCCAATAGTCTTCATGGCGCGCCTCCGTCAAGATACTCTGCCGCCTCCAACACAGCCCCCGCCGTAATTGTAAACGCAAGCGACTCCCGTCCCTTGACCAGCAGCTTCGCAAACGGATCGCGTACCCTTACAAGTCGCGGGGCGGGCGTGGCGCAGTCGAAGACCACGTAAAGCCAGTACCGGTTGCGAAGATTACAGGCTCTGCCCCACTCGTTTTCTTCCATCTGGACGTTGCCGGTCCGCGCCCTCCCCTTCACTTCGATGGCTCGCTCCTCCCCGGGACGACGGGACCGGAGATCGAAGCCCGGCCAATCCGTGAGGCCCGCCCGGCGTGCGAGTTCAGGCCGGGAAACGTCTACCACCTGGGCGCCGAAACGCTCCTCGTAGGCGGTGGCCACCTGTATGGCGACGGCTTCCACGTCGGCGTCGTAACGCTCGGTCTCGGCGGAATCCTGAGCAGGCACCACGAGAGCATGGGCCAACAACTCGACCTCGCCGGCCTGGATAAGGTTGGGTTCGGACTCCAACGCGCTCAGGGTGCGGGTGCGGTGTGCTGTCAGACTCCGTTGCCGTTCCTTGACCCTCGCAAGCTCGGCGTCGGCATGACGATCGCCTGCGCGTGCCTTCTCGCCCAGGCGTTGGCGTGCGGCCGTAAGCTCGGCTGCCCGGAAGTCGAAGCCGCGCTTGATGAAGTCGATGCGCGCCGGGAAGTCTTCGATCCGCCGCTGCCGGTGCGACTGCGCGAGACGATCCAGCACAACCTCGCGGGCATAGGTGACAGCCTCGTTGACCATGCCCCGCGCCTGGGTGGCGAGCGGCGCCCGACTCGGCGCGAAATTCTGGGCTCCTCTGAGAAGCAGGAGGTGCTCGACCGGACACTCTTCCACGACGCCGTCGCTTGATTGTCGCAGGCCGACAAGCCGCGATTCAAGCGTCTTCGGCGTGGACTCGCCGTTCTCCGAGACGCCCATCAGGTCGGGCTCGTGATCCAACGGTTCGTGCTGTTCCACCGCTACCCGCGCCACGTGGAAGAGGTACGGCTCGATCGCATACGGGTCGGTGAACACAGCGCCTCGAAGACCGTCCCGCCCGAAACAGCCCTGGACAGCGGTCGACAGAGCATCGAACAAGGGCTCGCCGGGGTGCAGCCAAACGGCGTCTTCCCGGCTCGCCGGCTTGTAGACCGTGAGCTGCTGTCGCGCGTCTTCCGAATAACCTTCGAGGGCGGGCAGCAGGGCATCGCCGGCGCCGGGACGGTCGGGAACGAAGGTGAAAGCCGTTTCCGGGTCGCCCTCGATGCGCAGGTCGAGCAACGGCGCGGCCCTTTCCACGAAACGGCGTACATAGCCGGGAAGAAGCCGCCGGTAGTTCTCCTGCTCCGCCTCATCGTTGAGGGCGTCGAGCCGCCCGCGCACGTCCCCGCCCTGCCCGAACAGCACGCGCTCCCTTTCCTCCAGAGCCCGGACCTGTTCCTCCGTCAGATGTCCTTCCAACTGCTGAACAACGGTCTCCGCACCCTCCGTGACGGCCTGCTTAAGGTATTCCTTCATGGACACGCCCTCGAACAGGCGGCCTACCACGTCGAACACCTTGTCGGACTGAAGTTGCCGGCGCATCGCCTCAAGCTTGTCCAGGAGCGTCTTCAGCACCCTTCCCTCGCGCGTGGTCCCCGCCACTAGGTTAACGATCACCACAGGATCATGCCTCTGGCCGTAACGGTGAATGCGGCCCATCCGCTGCTCGAGCCGCGCGGGGTTCCACGGAATGTCGTAGTTCACCATGATCCAGCAGAACTGGAGGTTGATCCCCTCGCCCGCCGCATCCGTGGCCACCAGATAGCTGGCTCCGCCCTCGGTTGCCGATCTGCGGAAGAACTCGACCTGGCGCTCCCGTTCCTGGTACGGCAGGCCGCCGTGAACAAGCGCCACCCGACCGGTGAAGCCCAGCCCTTCGAGCCGGCGCACCAGGAATTCCGCGGTGTCGCGGTGCTCCGTGAACACGATGAATTTCTCGTCGGCGTACCTCGGATCGCGGAGCACCTCGCGCAGCTTCTCGAACTTGGACTCCTCGCCGGCATCAAAAAGCTTTCGGGCCTTGTCCAGCAACTCTTCGACCCTGAGACGCTCCGTCTCCAACTCGCTGAGAGTTACCGCGACGGTCGCACCCAAGGCTCTGACTTCGTACTCCTCGTGTTGCTCGCGCTGGTCCTCGCTTGCCGTGTCCTCGTCCGCGGTTCGACTCTCGAAGACGTCCTCAAGGTCGTCGAGGTTCCGTTGGCGGCGGGCGAGTGTTTCCTCGGTGAGTCGCCCGCTCCGAATGTCGTCGATCATGCCTTCGATCTTCTCTACCCGACGCTCGAAGGACCGCATGAGGGCGTAGGTGGAGCTGGCGAGGCGCCGTTGGAAGACGCTCATGGCCAATCGCGCCGCGGATCGGTTCAATGCCTGCGCCCGGTTGTAATGGACGCGGAGATACTCCGTCGTTTCGTCGTAGAGTTCCTGCTCGCCGGGCGACAGTCCGTAACTCAGCGTGTCGCAGTTGCGCTGTGGATACAGCGGAGAACCATCAAAATGGACCAACTCCTCCTTGGTCCGGCGGATGAAGTGTCTTTGCCGTCCCTCGCGAGGAAACGCATCGAAAGCATCGCTGGTGGGGAGCGTATCGGGAAGCAGCAACCGCCACAGGAAGTAGTAGGGGTGGTCCTTGCCCATGTGCGGAGTTGCGGTCAGGAGCAGGAGATGTTGAGCGGACCAGGGAAGTCTCCACCGCTCATCCTCTACCTCGGCTCCCGCCAACGCCTCGGCCAACCTGTAGCGGTCCGTCTTCCGTACCCGGAAATCCGGTTGGCGGTCCGCGGAGAGCTTGTGCGCCTCGTCGAAGACTACGAGGTCGTAGGGCTGTGTCGCGGGGTCCTTGAGGTGAGCGAACAGTCTTTCCCCCGCCAAGGTGTCGACGCTGACGATGACATGGTGGCTCTCGGGACCCAGAAACGGGTTGCCGGCCCGGGCATCGGCGCCGCTGACGATCCGGAACGGTAGCCGGAACAGGGTTTGCATCTCCCGTTCCCAGTTTCCTACCAGACCAGCCGGCGGCACGATGAGCACGCGGCGGATCAACCGCCGGGAAAGCATCTCGCGCACGTACAGGCCCGTCATGATCGTCTTGCCCGCCCCCGCGTCGTCGGCGAGCAAGAACCGCAGCGGGGCCTGTCGAAGCATCTGCTCGTAGACGGCGATTCGCTGGTGAGGGAGTGGGTCGATCAGCGACGTTTCGGTCGCGAAAGCCGGGTTGAAGAGATGACCGTAAGCGAGACGATGCGCCTCAGCCACCGCTGAGACGGCGTCTGGATCGGCCGAGAAGTCCAGACTGGGGGGATTCTTGCGACCGGCGTCATATTCGCTGGCCTCTTCCATCACGTGAAGTGGCGGCGTCTCGATCTCGGCAATTCGCCGCCACGCCAGCTTGTTGGGACGGGACTGTCCGTTCTCCCAACGGTTGACGGTCACGTAGGAGACGCCAACAAGCTCCGCAAACTGCGTCTGGGTGAGACCTTTGGCACCCCGCAGGCGCCTGATTCGCTGCGGGAGATCCTCGGCCCAATCAGGAGACATGATACGCGACATACGATTGTGGTCCCGATGATTTTAGGACACCGTACCATGAACCCTTCTCGCGTGCAATTTTGTTCGTCGTATATCGGACGATATAGTCATGATCATGACATATCTACAGCATCCCCACGGCTGTCCTTCCCCTCATCCTTCCTTCTTCGGCGGCGCATAAAGCTGCAGCAGGTTGCCGTCGGGGTCGAAGAAGTAGAAGCCGCGGCCGGACCGGCGTTCCACCACCGGCACCTCGTGGATGCGCACGCCGGCCTCGCGCATGCGTTCCTCGGCGGTTTCGAAGTCGTCGCTGTCCACGTAGAAGGCCTGGTGGGTGACGCCGTCCTCGGCGAGGGCGTCGCGGTCGATGGGGTTGGGGCGCTGGAACAGCACCACGATGCTGTCGCCGGAGCGCATGTCGGCGCGGCCGAGTCCGCGGAGGTCGTCGCGGGCGACGGTGGCCACTTCCATGCCCAGCACGTCGCGGTAGAATGTCACCGCCCGGTCGATGTCGTTGACAGGAATGCCGCTGTGATAGAGTCCCTTGGTCTTGATCATGTCCTGCCTCCTGTTCCTGTAAGGCCTCGTGGCCCGCTCAATCGAAACGCACCGGCAAACGTGGTATGCGGGGAGTTTCCGTCATCAAACCGTCACACGACCACACCCGGAGGATACCACCGATGAACGATCTATGCAGACTTTCGGCCAGTGAAGCGGTGGCGCGCGTCGCCAAGGGAGAGGTCACTTCCGAGGAACTGACCCGGGCGTGCCTGGAGCGCATCGAGGAACGGGAGCCGGAGGTGGACGCCTGGATGCACCTGGACCCGGACTATTCGCTGGCGCAGGCGCGGGAGCGCGACCGCGCGCCGGGCCGCGGGCCGGTGCACGGGCTTCCGTTCGCGGTCAAGGACATCATGGACACCGCGGACATGCCCACGGGCTACGGTTCGCCCATCTGGGAGGGCTTCCGGCCCCGGGCGGACGCGGCGTGCGTGGCGCTCACCCGCGCTGCCGGGGGCGTGCTCCTGGGCAAGACCGTGACCACCGAGTTCGCCAGCCGCCATCCGGGCAAGACCAGGAACCCCCACGATCCCACGCACACGCCCGGCGGCTCTTCCAGCGGCTCGGCCGCGGCGGTGGGGGATTTCATGGCCTTCATGGCCTTCGGCACGCAGACGCTGGGGTCGGTGATCCGGCCGGCGTCGTTCTGCGGCTGCGTGGCCTACAAGCCGAGCTACGGCGAGATCAGCAACGAGGGGGTCAAGGAGAACACGGGCTCCTTCGACACGGTGGGGCTCTTCGGCCGGGCGGTGGAGGACCTGCCGCTGTTCCGCGCGGCCGTGACGGGCGAGCCGGTGCGACCGTTGAGTCCGGTCTCGGTGAAGGGCCTGCGCGTGGGCCTGTGCCGTACGCCCCTGTGGGACAAGGCGCTGGACTATACCAAGGCGCTGGTGGAAGGCGCCGCCGCCGATCTCTCCAGGGCCGGCGCCGCGGTATCGGAACTCGACCTGGGCGGACCCTTCGCCGAGTTCGAGCCCATGGGCCGCCGGGTCAGCGACTACGAGATCTCGCGCGCGCTGACGTGGGAGCGCACCCACCACTTCGAGCTGTTGAGCGAGTTCCAGCAAGGGAAGATGAAGGACTGGCCCGTGGTCTCCTACGAGGAATACCGGGAGGGGGAGCGGGTCATGGCGGCGTGCCGCGCCTGGCTGGACGAGGCGCTCAAGGACTTCGACGTGCTGCTCACCCCCAGCGCCACGGGCGAGGCGCCGGTGGGGCTCGACAACACCGGAGACACGGCGTTCAACATCCTCGCGACCTGGACCCACCTCCCGTGCGTGACGCTGCCGCTGTTCACGGGCCCCTCCGGGCTGCCGGTGGGGCTGCAACTGGTGGGACATCGTTGCCGGGACCATCGCCTGTTCGAAATCGGCCGCTCGGTATTGACGGCGTTGTCCATTTGACCATAATGGAATTTCTGTAATTTATGTGGACGCCGTTCTTCGGGATGCGCCATCGCGCACAATCGAGCGGGAGGGGAACCAATGGATCGTTTGAACGCGCTCATCGATTCGGTCAACGCTTTCGCCTGGGGTCCGCCGATGCTGGGCATGCTCGGTGTTACGGGCGTGCTCCTGACCCTCGGACTGGTGTTCATGCCGTGGCGCAAGGTCGGCTACGGCTTCCGGCTGCTCTTTGACAAGAGCGGAAGTGTCGGCGAGGGCGAGGTCAAGCCCTTCAACGCGCTCATGACGGCTCTGTCCGCCACGGTGGGTACCGGCAACATCGCCGGCGTAGCCACGGCCATCGCATTGGGCGGTCCGGGCGCGATCTTCTACATGTGGCTCATCGCGCTCTTCGGCATGGCCACCAAGTACGCCGAGGCGGTGTGTGCCGTCACCTACCGGGAGGTGGACCGGAACGGCAAGTACGTCGGCGGCCCCATGTACTACCTGCGCAACGGCGTGGGCGATTTCGCCCCGGAGCTGGGCAAGTGGCTGGGCCTTATTTTCGCCTTGTTCGGCGCGGTAGCTGCCTTCGGTATCGGCAACGCCGTGCAGGTCAACTCCATGGCCGCGGCGCTCGGTGACAGCTTCGGCGTCCCCACCTGGATCACCGGCATAATCGTAGCCGTGCTGGTAGGCATCGTGATCATCGGCGGAATCCAGCGCATCGGCGAAGTCGCCGGCAAGCTGGTGCCGGCCATGATCGTGCTCTACATCGGCGCTGCGCTGCTCATCATCATCATCAACATCGCCGGGGTGCCGGCGGCCTTCGCGCTGATCTTCACCCACGCCTTCACGCCGGCGGCTGCGGCCGGGGGCTTTGCCGGGGCCGCGGTGGCCGCGGCGGTCCGGTTCGGCGTGGCGCGCGGCGTGTTTTCCAACGAGTCCGGCCTGGGTTCCGCGGCCATCGCCCATGCGGCGGCGCAGACCAACAGCCCGGTGCGCCAGGGCATCATCGCCATGCTCGGGACCTTCATCGACACCATCGTCGTGTGTACCATGACGGCCTTGGTGATCCTGACGTCCGGGGCTTGGACGTTGACGGGTGCGGACGGCGGCGGCCTCACCGGCGTGGTGCTCACCTCCGCCGGCTTCGAGAGCACCGTGACGGGCGGTCGCTACGTCGTCACCGTGGCGCTGGCGGTATTCGCCTTCACCACCATCCTCGGGTGGTCCTACTACGGCGAGCGCTGCTGGCAGTACATGTTCAGCGAGAACAGCCTGCTGGTCTACCGCGCGCTGTGGGTGCTGGCGGCGGTGACGTTCGCCAACGTGAAGGTGGCTTTCGTGTGGAACCTGTCGGACACCCTCAACGGCCTGATGGCGGTGCCCAACCTCATCGGCCTGTTGCTGCTGGCGCCGATGGTCTTCAAGGTCACGCGGGAGTACTTCGACAAGGCGGCGGACGGGTAGTCGCCGAACCCCCTCGGTACGCCCTTTGGGACCCTGGACGCCGGACAGGTCCCGTGCCTCGGACCGAGGGTGTCAGAATCCAATACGGATCCCGGCGCGGAAGACGTGGTTCTGAACTTCGGACTTGGCCGCGCCGCCGTATCCCCACTTGACCTTGGCGTCCCCGGCGCCCTTGTACCGGTAACCCAAGTGCAGGACCAGGGAGTCCAGCAGCCGGTACCCGAGCCCAAGACCGACCTGATAGGCGAGCACCCAGTCCCCACCATCACCCGCGAGATTGTTGAGGATACCGGCGGTCCCCGGCGGAAGACCGAGTTGACTGTCGACCGAGGCGGGCAACTCCACGGGCAAGTCGATGTCGTAGCGCACGTAGTTGACGCCCAGGCCGCCGCCGAAATACGGCGTCAAGCCCAAGCCCAGGTCGAGGTCGTACCAAGCGTTGGCCATGAAACCGAGTGTGGTGCGGGTCCCCTTCAGGTTGAGTTGCCGGTTGACACGGCCGAGGACATCACCCACGATCGGATGACCACCGACGGTGAGGCTGTCGTAGTCGATGGCGTCTATGTCCGTCTGCCGCCAAGTGGCTTCACCCTCGAGACGAAGCCCTTGCCAGCCCAGACCCAGGGCCAGGCTGTACCCGAGTCCCGACTTCAAGTCGATGTCGCCGCCGCTGACCTCCGACCCGAAGTCCGATGTCGAACCGCGCGCCAGCCCAACGTCCGCCGCCAGGTAAAGTCCGCTCTGCGCTTCGGCCGTGGAAGAAAGCAACGGGATCAGGCCCGCGAGCGTCAAGACACAGAGCATGTTCCTGAGGCTTGCGAGGTACGGCAGCTTATGCATGATCGGCTCCTTCATTCGGTCCTGATGCCTCCGATACCCCGGTTGTGGGGTGCGGGCGGCACCCTCTCGTCAAGGCCGAAACACCTCCGTGGCGTCGAGCTTGCGCTGGAACTCCAGGTATTCCTGTCTGGACATGCGTGGCTTGTCTTCCTCGACGATCCGGCGCGCCGCCGCCGCGTCGTCGCACAGCAGATCGATGGCGGTCATGGCCAAGAGCTTGGCCGACTTCACGTAGACCGAGTCCTTGTCCGCCAGCAGGTAGTTGTTGGTGTGGCCGCCCCCGGAGGCGCCGGCCACGTAGGGATGCACGGCCGGCATGATGTGGGCGACGTCGCCGAAGTCGGTGCTGCTGGTGCGGTGCTCCGTGGTGCGCTTGAAGCCGCCCGCACCGAACAACCGCTCGGCGTTGCCGCCCCAGAGCCGCGCCATGGTCTCGTTGTTGGTCTGGGGCAGGTAGCCCGGCACCGTCACGATCTCCACCGACGCGCCCACGGCCATGGCCGCGCCCCGCAGCGCGTTGTCCACCTTGCTGTTGGCGTCGACGATGCCTTCGATGGTCTTGCCGCGGATGAAGGTCTCGATCTTCACCTCCGCCGGCACCGCGCTCACCGCCTCGCCGCCCTTGGTGATGATGGGGTGGATGCGGATGGTGTCGTCGTCGTAGAAGGTCTCGCGCTGGTAGGCGATGGCGGTCATGGCTAGGGAGGCGGCGTTGAGGGCGTTGATGCCCGTCTGGGGGCTGCCGCCGGCGTGGGCCGCCTTGCCGATGAAGCGGATCTTCTTGATGAGGGCGCCGTTGGAGGAGCCGGCCACGTGCGAGGCGAGGGTGTCGGTCTTGGTGTGGAACATCATCGCCAGATCCACGTCGTCGAAATGGCCCAGCCGGATGAGCTCCGCCTTGCCGGCGAGGAACTCGATCTCGTTCCGCGCCTTGCGCTCCAGGCGCTCGTCCACGTCGATCATCTCCTCGGCCGGCACCGCGAAGAAGACCAGCGCGCCGGCAAGCTCCGGCAAAACATCGGAGGAGAGCAAGCCCATGGCCGCGCCCACCATGCCCGCCACCTGCGCGTTGTGTCCGCAGGCGTGAGCCGCACCCGTGTCCGGGTCTGCATGGGGATGGTCGAACACCTTGAGCGCGTCCAGCTCCCCGAGAATGGCCAGCGCCGGACCGGGGCGGGCACAGTCCTTGCGGCCCTTGACGCCGGTGACGGCGAGGCCCCGTTGCGGCTCCAGACCAAGAGATCGGAGCCGGCCTGCGATGAGCTCGGCGGTCTTGGCCTCGTTGAAGCCCGTCTCCGGCTGCCGCAGGATGGCTTCCCCGAGGTCGATGATCTCCTGCCGGCGCGCGTCGATGACGCGGCAGGCCTCGGTCTTGAGGTCGTCTACGGAGTTCATGGTCTCGCTTCCATGGTGTTCCATCGCCGGCGTGGGTATCGCCGCCCCGCGGAGCTCACTGTGGCGCGGAGCACGACACTAGCCCTTGCGGAGCGCCTGCTCCAGCAGTCCCAGCGCGGCCTCGGTGAAGGCCCACATGTTGGCTTCCCGGTCGGGTTGGCCGGTCTCGATGGTGAGGGCCTTCTCCACCGGCCCGACGATGGCCATGCAACTGTGCCCCGCGGCGTCGCCGTAGCGATTTCCCGTGGGGCCGGTGGCGCCGCTCTCCGCGAGGCCCCAGGTGGTGCCGAGCCGATCCCGGATGAGCCGGGCGCAGTCCAGCGCGTAGGATTCGGTGCTGCCGCGCACGGTCACCTGGTCGGCGGGCATCATCAACAGCCCCGCGCGGGCGTGCCGGGTGTAGATCACGCCCCCTCCGACAAAGTAGGCCGAGGCACCGGGCAGCGACAACAGCGCCGCCGAGATCAGACCGCCGGTGGACGATTCCGCCACCGCCACCGTCTCGTTCCGCTCCTTGAGCAGTTCGCCCACGGTACGTCCGAGGCTTGTCAGGTTCGGCATGAGTCCTCCTGTTTTGGATTCCGCCATCCTGGGTTATGTTCCGACACTCACAATTTGACGACGTGACACTCCCGTCATTCCCGCGGAAGCGGGAATCCAGGGGTGGAGAGGGGCCAAACGGGCGTATTCCCTGCCTCGCCCCCGCCTGGATTCCCGCGTCCCAGGCTGTGTCAATACTCTGCTTCGTGGCGACCAAACCCCAATCCGTCATTCCCGCGAAAGCGGGAATCCAGGGGTGGTGGCAGGGCGCTACAGCGGCGTTTCCCCGCTCTACCCCTCCTGGATTCCCGCTTTCGCGG